>JAEUHT010000300.1 GCA_016793265.1 Planctomycetota bacterium | reverse complement strand
GGTCGCTGCTGCCCGCGCTGCTGCTCGCCGCCTGTGCGACCGGCGGGGCTCGGGACCTCGCGGTGCCGATACGACCCACCCACTTCGCCTGCAGCGACCCATCGCGGTGGCGCTGGAGAGACCTCGGCGACGGCGACGCGGTGCTGCAGCTGCTGCCGGGCAGCGACTACCGGCCGCCGTTCCGTTCGCCGCAGGCGATCGCGCTGCTGCGCTCGGTCGAGTTGCGCGACTTCGACCTCGACCTCGACCTCATGCAGACCGGCCGCGACTACGCCCACCGCGACCTGTGCCTGTTCCTCGGCTTCGAGTCGAACACGCGCTTCTGCTACGTGCATCTCGCCAAGACCCCGGACCCGCACGCGCACAACGTCTTCCGCGTCGCCGATGCCGAACGCGTGGCGCTGCTGCCGGTGCCAACGCGCGGCATCGAGTGGGGTGACGGCGTCTGGCACCACGTGCGGCTCGAACGCCGCACCGCCGACGGCTCGATCACCGTCTACTGGGACCGCGCCAAGACGCCGATCCTGCGCGCGACCTGCCGTGACTTCGAATGGGGCCGCGTCGGCCTCGGCTCGTTCGACGACGAGGGCCAGTTCGCCAACCTGCGGCTGACGAACGCGCAGAGCCGGCCGGGCGCCGACCGCGGCGATCCGTTCGGGACGCGCTGACTCGAGGCGCCACCCGAGGCGGACAGCGGTCACGAGTTGGTGCCAGGCGTGGCCGGCGCCCGGCGGCGCTGGCTAGACTGCTGTCCTCCCCGCTCGCCACCCGAGAGGCCATGACCAACCCGTCCGACCGCGGCGTCAGTCGCCGTTCGTTCCTCAAAGGCTCCGCCGTCGCCGGCATCGCCACGACCGGCATCACCGCGATCGCGCGCCCGCCGGCGCCTCCCGAGACGTTCGGGCCCGGCGAGCACGAGATCACGCTGTCGATCAACGGCCAGGATCGCAAAGTCAAGGTCGAGACGCGCACGACGCTGCTCGACGCGCTGCGCGACCGGCTCGACCTGACCGGCAGCAAGAAGGTCTGCGACCGCGGCGCCTGCGGGGCCTGCACCGTGCTCGTCGACGGCAACCCGGTCAACTCCTGCCTGATGCTGGCGATGGACGCGGTCGGTCACGAGATCCGCACCGTCGAGAGCCTGAGCCACGGCGACGAGGTGCACCCGTTGGTGCAGAACTTCGTGCACTGCGATGCCCTGCAGTGTGGCTTCTGCACGCCCGGCATGGTGATGAGCTCGCTCGCCTGCCTGGAGCAGCGCGGCAAGCCCACCGCCGCCGAGATGCGCCACGACCTCGCCGGCAACCTCTGCCGCTGCGGCACCTACGGCCGCGTCATGCAGGCGATCGAACGCACGGCGGGAGGTGGCAAGTGAAGCCCCCGCAGGACCCCGTCGAGATCCCGGTCGGCTATCGCGCCTTGCCCGGCGGCAGCACGGACCGCATCCAGCAGCGCAAGGTGACGCCGGCCGACGGCGACGCGCCGCCGTGGCACGCCGACACCAAGTTCACCGTGGTCGGCACCGACGTCGACCGCGTCGACGGCCTCAACAAGGCCAGCGGCCGGGCCAAGTACGCCTACGATCAGAACTTCCCCGGCCTGCTGCAGGGCATGATCCTGCGCTCGCCGATCCCGCGCGGCAAGTTGACCCGGCTCGACCTCGACGCCGCCCGCGGCCTGCCCGGTGTCGGCGCCGTGATCGCGCTGAAGAAGGTCGGCAACAAGGTGCGCTTCGTCGGCGACGCCGTCGCCGCGGTCGCCGCCACCACGCTCGACCTCGCCCGCGATGCCCTGGCGGCGATCACCGCCGAATACGACCGCGAGGAACACAACGTCGACTGGTCGCTGGCCGAAGGCGCACCGCAGCTCGACCAGGACCAGCAGATCGTCGATGCCTGGTCCGCACACGACGGCATCGAGCAGGCTCTCGCCGCCGCCAAGGTGACGCTCGACGCCACCTACCGCACCGAGGTGCAGACGCACAGCCCGCTCGAACCACACGGCGGCGTCGCCAAGTGGGACGGCGACGACCTCGATGTCTGGCTGTCGACGCAGGCGACGTTCGGCGTGCGTGGCCAACTGGCGTCGGCGATGAAGGAGAACGGTATCCCCGTCGGCAACGTCACCGTGCACGCCGAGTTCGTCGGCGGTGGCTTCGGCGCCAAGTTCGTCGCCGGCATCGAGGGCGTCGCCGTCTGCCGGCTCGCGCGCGAGGCCAAGGCGCCGGTCAAGCTGATGCTCGACCGCCACGAAGAACACACCACCACCGGCAACCGCCCGGGCGCCCTGATGCAGATGCGCGGCGGGCTCGACGCCGACGGCCGCATCGTCGCCTTCGACTGGCGCAGCTTCGGCGGCTGCGGGTTCACCGGCGGCGGCGGCGGTATCGCCTACCCCGACTACTACCTCGGCAAGGCGCAGAGCCGCGAACCCTCGCACCAGGACCTCGCCGCCGACACCGACCCGGCGCGGCCGATGCGCGCGCCGGGGCACCCGCAGGGCTGGTTCGGCGCCGAGCTGTTCTTCGACGAGCTCGCCCACGCGGCGGGCATCGACCCGCTGACGTTCCGGCTCGACAACGACGCCGAGACGACGCGACAGGACCAGTGGCGCTTCGGCGCCGACCGTTTCGGCTGGCAGCAGCTGCGCGCGCGGCAGAACGCGCCCGGCGCCCGCTTCGTGCGCGGCGTCGGCCTCGCCAGCGCCCGCTGGGGCGGCATGGGCAGCGCCGGCCGCCCCGCCTTCGGCATCACCTGCCGCATCCACCCGGACGGCAGCGTCGAGAGCCGCAGCGGCGCGCAAGACCTCGGCACGGGGCTGAAGACCGTGATGGCGGTGCTGACCGCCGAGGAGCTCGGCATCCCGCCGACCATGGTCAAGGCCACCGCCGGCCACACCAGCGACCCGAACGGCCCCGCCTCCGGCGGCAGCACGACCACGCCGAGCCTGGCGCCGGCGATCCGTCATGCCGCGTTCCTGGCCGGCCAGCAGCTGCGGGAACTCGTCGCCCAGCACCTCGGGGTCCCCCAGCAAGAGGTCGTCTGCAAGGACGGCAAGGTCGGCACGGCGGCCAGGTCGCTGCCCTGGCAGCAGGCCTGCAAACTGGTCGGCCCCAACCCGATCGAGGCGCACGGCACGCGCTTCAACAACTTCGGCCGCGGCTTCATGGCGTCGGTCTGCGGCTGCCAGTTCGCGGAGGTCGAGATCGACACCTGGACCGGGCTCGTCGCCGTCAAGCGCATGCTCGGCGTGCAGGACTGCGGCCTCGTCATCGCCAAGAAGCTCGCCGAGAGCCAGGTGCTCGGCGCCATGATCCAGGGCGTGAGCTATGCGCTGCACGAGCAGCGCCGCATGGACCAGCGCAGCGGCCGCATGCTGAATGGCGACTTCCTGCGCTACAAGATCGCCGGCAGCGAGGACCTGCCCGAGCTCGAGTGCCACATGCACTCGATCGCGATCGGCCACAACAGCGTCGGCGCCGCCGGCCTCGGCGAGCCACCATCGGTCGCCGCCGCCGCCGCGATCGCCAACGCCGTGTTCCACGCGCTCGGCATCGCCGTGCGCCACCTGCCCATCACGCCCGACAAGGTGCTCAACGCCCTGGCGAAGAAGAAGGCCTGACCGATGAAACCGTTCACCTACATCGTGCCGAAGACGCTGGCCGAGGCCGCCGACGCGGCCAAACAGGCCGACACCATGCTCAAGGCCGCCGGCATCGACGTCGTCGACCGGCTGAAGGAACGCCTGCTGACGCCCGCCCAGGTGGTCAACCTGCTGCCGCTGCGGGACGAGCTGCAGGGCATCACCGTCGACGCCAACGGCGAACTGCGCATCGGCGCCCTGGTCACGCTGACGCAGCTCGAACGGCACGCGGCGCTGCAGGCGCCGGCGCTGCAGGCGCTGCGCGAGTCGGCGGCGATGACGGCGACGCCGCAGGTGCGCCACCGCGCCACCGTCGCCGGCAACCTGCTGCAGTTCACGCGCTGCTGGTACGTGCGCAGCGAAGCGCACCGCTGCCTGCACGGCGGCACCGGCCCCACCTGCCTCGCCATGACCGGCGACAACCGCTACCACGCCGTGATGGGCTGGTCCGACTGCGTGCGCGTGCATCCGAGCAACCTGGCGCCGCCGCTGCTGGCGCTCGGCGCCGAGTTCACGACCTCGCTCGACGGCAAGACCCGCCGCCGCAAGCTCGCCGAGCTGTTCCCGGCCGAGCCGCGCGCGCTGCTGCCCGAACACACGCTGGCCGCGGGCGAGATCGTGACCGCACTGCACGTGCCGGCGCCGGCCGCCGGCGCCCGTTCCGCCTACAGCGAGAGCCGCGAGAAGCAGAGCTTCGACTGGGCGACGACGGCCTGTGCGGTTCGCCTCGTGCTCGACGGTGACACCATCGAGGCCGCCGACCTGGTGCTCGGCGCGGTGGCGCCGGTGCCGCTGCCACGGCCGCGCGCGGCCAAGCTGTTGGTCGGCCAGAAGGCCTCGCCGACGCTGTTCCAGAAGGTCGGCGCCGCCGCCTTCGCCGACGCCATGCCGCTCGGCCACAACAAGTACAAGCTCACGGTCGGCCCCGCGATCGTGCGCGACGCGCTCGAACGGGCCACGAGGTGACGCCATGACGGACCGCATCACGACGCATCAGGACCTGCTGCCGAAGGACGCCTGCCCGCAGCTCGGCATGAAGCACCTGCTGGCGCACGCCATGGGCGAACGGGTGTTCGACCAGAGGCAGTGGCCCGGCGACGGCTTCTACTGGTGCAACCGCACCTGCACCTGCGTCGGCCCCGACGACGAGATCGTGCACCCGCGTGAGTGCCGCCCGGGCCGCCCGTGCTACGACGGCCCGCAGGCGTGAACCGCGCGGCCCCGCGCCGTCACCAGCGCAGGTCGGGCTGCAGCAGCTGCTGCAGCCGCCGCCACTGGAGCTCCTGGCTGTGGCGGTTGAGCCTCGGGTCGAGGCCGTGCCGAGAGCGTGGATACACCATCAGCTCGAAGTCCTGCACGTTGGCGCGCTGCAGCTCATAGAGCAGCTGCATGGTGTTCTGCAGGTGCACGTTGTCGTCCATCGAGCCGTGCAGCAGCACCAGGTGGCCGTGCAGGTCCTTCGCCGCCTTGATCACCGAGCTCCTGTCGTAGCCCGCGGCGTTCTCCTGCGGCGTGCGCATGTAGCGCTCGGTGTAGATCGTGTCGTAGAGGCGCCAATCGTGGACGCCGGCGCCGGCGAGGCCGAGCGCGAACTTCTTGCTGTGGGTCAGCGCATAGGCGCTCATGAAGCCGCCGTAGCTCCAGCCGGCGATGGCGACGCGCTGTGGGTCGCCGCCGTGCTGCGCGCAGACGAAGTCGACCGCGTCTTCGAGGTCCTTGAGCTCCTGCACGCCGAGCTGCCGGTAGCAGGTGCCGGTGTGCGCCTGGCCGCGGCCGCTCGCCGACCGCACGTTGACCTGCAGCACGACGAAGCCCTGCTGGCAGAGCAACTGGTGGTAGGTCGACACCGACCAGGCGTCGCGCACCGACGGCGCGTCGGGGCCCGAGTAGGTCGGCAGGAACACCGGGCGCTTCGTGCCGGCCGCGGCCCCTGTTGGCAGCATCAGGCAGGCGTCGAGCGGATACCCGTCGCGCGCCGGGATCGACAGCCGCTGCCGCGCCACCAGGCCGAACTTCACCGCCGCTTCGCCTTCGCCGGCGCTGCCGAGCTCCTTCACCACGTTGCCGGTCTCGCCGTCGCGAACACACACCGCGGGCCGCGCGTCCATCGCCGAGTGGCGGTCGATCAGGAAGCTGCCGTCGGCGTCGAGCTCGGCGTCGTGCGTGCCGGCTCCAGGCGTCAGGCAGACCATGCCCTTGCCGTCGAAGCCGATGCGATAGAGGTGCTTGCCGGGAGCGCCGTCCCGGGTGCCCTCGAACCAGAGCCGGCGTCCGGCCTCGTCGACGCGCACGAGGCTGCGCACCTGCCACTCGCCGGCGGTGATGGTGCCGAGCAGCGTGCCGCCGGGTGCATAGTGATAGACGTGCTGGTAGCCGGTCCTCTCCGACAGCCACAAGAAGGTGCCGTCGGCGAGCCAGCGCAGCGGGTCGGGCCGGTTGACCCAGGTCGTCGACTCTTCGCGGATCCAGCGCGCGGGCTTGCCGGTCGCGACGTCGACCGCACACAGCTCGGCCCAGGTCTGGATGCGGTCCTGCAGCGTCAGCAGCAGGTGCTGCCCATCCGGCGTCCAGTCGACGCGCACGACCAACACGTCCGGCGGGAACGCCGACAGGTCGACCGCGACCGTGCTGCGGTCCGCCGGCCGCACGATCGCCACCGACGCGAACGGGTTCGCATCGCCGGCCTTCGGGTAGTTGGTGACCTCGGTGTGCACCACCCGCTCCTGGTCGAGGAACCCCTCGGGCACGTGGTCGACGATCGTGAAGTCGCGCACCGGCGCCTCGTCGAGCGACAAGAACGCGAGCCGCTGCCCGTCCGGGCTCCACCAATGGCCGCGGAAGTCGCCGCGGCCGTAGACCTCTTCCTGGTAGACCCAATCGAGCGCGCCGTGAAACCGCTCGGGACCGCCGTCCTTGGTCACCTCGAAGACCTGCTTGGTGCCGACGTCGAGCACGCAGAGGTTGTTGCCGCGCACGAACGCGACCTGCGTGCCGTCGCGACTCAGGTGCGCCTCGATCTTCTTGCCATTGCTGGCGCCGTCCTCGGTCAGCCGCGTCGCGCGGTCGGACGGTTGGTCGGGGCGCGGCGGCCGCGGGCTGCGGCGGCGGCCATCGCCGGCCGCCACCGGTTCGCGCACGTCGAGCCAGAGGTCGTCGGCGTGGATCATCACGAACGGCGCCGCCGGCGCGCCGGCCTTCGCGGCCGCGGCGGCCTCGGGTTCGCGCGTGGCGCCGGTCGCCGGGTCCAGCCAGACGGTCTTGCCGTCGAGCTCACATTCGACGCTCTTGCCGTCCGCGGCCCAGCGCGCGGTCGGCGTGCGGCCCTGCCAGACCAGCGGCTTGCCGACGTCGGCGAAGGTCAACGACGCCGGGGCCTGCGCCGCGAGCGGCATCAGCAGCAACGGCAGCACGAAGAGGCGGGACGAAGGACGGCCGGCGGCGCGCGGGTTCGGCATCAGCATCGGGACGGGTTCGGGTGGCGCGCATGCTACGCGTCGCCAGGCGGAACGCACTGTTGCGGGCGGCGCCACCGGCCCGCACGATGCGCCGATGACCCGAATCGTCGCCGTCAAGTCCGTCCCGAAGGCCATCGTCGCAGGAGGCGGTTTCGACGCCGTCGTGCTGGTGTCGCCGTTCCCTGCCGCGGTCGGCATCGAGCCGCTGCGCAGCACCCTCAAGCAGCTCGCCAAGGCCGACGCGAAGTTCGCCGGCACCGTCAGCTTCGTGGCCGTGCCCGAGCTCGCCGGCGGTCGCCTCGTGGTCGCCCCCACCGGGCCGCTGACGCGCGACTACGACGACGTGCGCCGCTACGCCGAGGCCGCGCGGGCCGGCGTCTGCCGCGCCCGCGATGCCGGGGCCAAGGCCGTGCTGCTGCTGGTGCAGGCCAGCTCGGACGTCGACTACGAACACGCCGCGGTGGTCGCCGCGCTCGGCGCCGTCGGCGGCCTCTGGCAGCCGCTCGAGGCCCGCGAGGCGCTCGGCGACGACGTCGAACCGGTGCGCCAGCTCGGCCTCGGCCTGCTCGACGGCGAGCTGCCGGCGCGCGGCGCCGAGTGGGTCGCCGCGGCCGAGGCCGGCCTGCGGCTGGCGCGCGACCTCGCCGGCACCGAGCCCGAGCGCATGGCGCCGCCGCAGTTCGCCGCCTACGTGCAGCAGGCGTTCCGCGGCAGCAAGGTCAAGGTGCAGGTGCAGAAGGACGTCAAGAAGCTGCAGAAGGAGTATCCGCTGCTGATGACGGTGGCGCGCGCCTCGCTGCCGGTGGCGCGGCACCGGCCGTGTGTGGTGCGGCTCGAGTACAAGCCGGCCGGCAAGATCACGCGCACGCTGCTGTTCGCCGGCAAGGGCCTCACCTACGACACCGGCGGCGCCGACCTCAAGGTCGGCGGCCACATGTCCGGCATGAGCCGCGACAAGGGTGGTGCGGCGGCGGTCGCCGGTCTGTTCCTGGCGGCGGCGAGGCTCGGCCTGAAGGGCGTGCACCTGATCGCCGAGCTCGGTGTCGTGCGCAACAGCATCGGCAGCGACGCCTTCGTCAGCGACGAGATCGTGCCGAGCCACGCCGGCTGCCGCGTGCGCATCGGCAACACCGACGCCGAGGGCCGCCTCGTGCTGGCCGACCTGCTGTCGCACCTGCGCGTCGACGCCGCCAAGGCCGACGCGCCGGCGCTGTTCTCGGTGGCGACCTTGACCGGCCACGCCGGCCGCGCCATGGGTCCCTACAACATCGCGCTCGACAACGGCCCGGCGCGCGCCGCCGGCACCGCGCTGTCGCTGGCGGCGAGCGGGGAGATGCTCGGCGACCCGTTCGAGGTCTCGCACCTGCGCCGCGAGGACTACGACTTCGTGCAGCCGCACAGCAAGGCGGACGACGTGCTGTCGTGCAACAACGCGCCGAGCTCGATGACCGCGCGCGGCCACCAGTTCCCGATGGCGTTCTTGTGCCTGGCCAGCGGCCTCGACAAACACGGCACCGACAGCGCCGTGCCGCTGCCGTTCACGCACATCGACATCGGCGGCAGCGGCTGCGAAGGTGGCGACTGGCAGCACGGGCGGCCGACCGGCCGACCGCTGGTGGCGATGCTGGCTGCGTTGTGCGGCGGTCTGCCGACGAACTGAGGCCCGCGGCGCGGCGCTTCAGGGCTGCAAGGCCCGCACGAGGCGCTCGGTGAACGCCGCCCGGCGCGCGGCATCGGCCACGAACGGGCCCAGGTCGGCGATCGCGGTCGCGTCGATGCCGGCCGCCGCGAGCTCGGCGCTGCCGTCGGCGAGCCAGCGCGCCAGCGTCGGCGCGTCGAGCTCCAGGTGGAACTGCAGGCCGTAGCTGCGGCCGAGCCGGAACGCCTGCTGCTCGTAGCGGGCCGAGCGCAGCAGGTGCACGGCGCCCGCCGGCAACCCGAAGGTGTCGCGGTGCCACATCGCGACCAGGAGCTCGTGGTCGAGCGGCCCGGTGACCGGGTCCTGCCGCCCCGCCGCGGTGCAGGTCACCGGCAGCGCGCCGACCTCGAGGCCGCGCGCCCCACGGGCCACCACGGCGCCGGCGGCGCGCGCCAACAACTGGGCCCCGAGGCAGATGCCGAGGCACGGCAGGTCGTGCGCGAGCCGGTGGCGCAGCAGCGCGACCTCGGCGGTCAGGTACGCGAGCCGTTCGTCGAAGGCGTCCATCGGGCCACCGAGCACGACGACGAGCTCGGCGGCGAAGTCGATCGGCAGCACCTCGCGATGCCGGTGCTCCAGCTCGAAGCCGGCGGCGGTGAGCGCCGGGGCCAACAGGCCGGGACCTTCGTGGGCTTCGTGCTGCACGACGACGGCGCGCATGCCCCCTTGCTACCGTCGCGGCCGCCCGCCGGCATGTGTGGTCGCGGAAATCCCCGGCGCTCGGCACCACGCCGCTCGACGCGGCCGCCCGCCCCCCGGATCGCCCCCGCCGTCAAACCACCGCCAGCTCCCAGACCTCCACCTTCTCCCGCGTGCGCCGCCGCAGCGGCTTCACCCGGCGCGTGAGCTTCTCCACCAGCCGGAACCGTCCGCGATCGAGCTCGGTCTGGATCGGATGCGGCACGTCGGGCTGCGACAGCTCGATGATGTTCGAGAACACGAACACGACGCGGCCGCCGGGTGCCAGGCGCTGCAGGGCCTGGTCGTAGAACCGCTCGAAGAAGCCGTCCTGGAAGTACATCGCCAGGTCCAGCGTGCGACCGACGTCGCCCTTCATCCACGGCGGGTTGGAGACGATGAGGTCGAGCGGACCACGATCGGTACCGAGCAGGTCGGCGTGCTCGAGTTCGATCGGGGGGGCTTTCGGGAGCCGACGCAGCTGCCTCGCCACGCTCTCGATCGCGTTCGGGTTGATGTCGGTGGCGAGCACCCGCGCGAAGCCCGCCTTCGCCATCTGCAGCGCCAGCACGCCGGAGCCGGTGCCCACGTCGATCGCCCGCTCGCGTCTGCCCTGGTACTTCGCGAGCCACGTGCCGAAGAGCTCCAGGTGCTCCATGCGGGCCGGAATGTAGGTGCCGTAGAACGGGTGCACACGATAGCCCAGCACGGGGAAGTAGACGCCCTGCTCGTACCAGTCCCACGCGCTGCTCAGCACCTTCGCGTCCTCGACCGGCAGCGCGAAGTCGGCGTGGTCCGGGTACAGCTCGGCGAGGAAGCCCGCCCGCGGCGCGTCGGGCAGGGCCACCTTGCGGCCGACGACGGGCGCGAGCAGGCGCTTCGACGCGGCCTGGAACGCCTCACGGAAGGTGCGCTTCTTGACGTAGCCCGCGTCCTCGCCCGGATCCTCCAGCAGCACACGCAGCTCGGTGAGCATGTCGAGCCCGGTCGCGAAACGATCGGTCACGAGCAGCGAACGCCCTGCACAGAGCCACGCCGCGGCCTGCGCCTTCGGGACGTTGCGGTCGACGGGTTCGGCGCGGTGGCGAAGGACGGGCTCGGGGCGGTGCAGGGCGGCGGGCATCGGGCGGATCGGGGCGGGCGAGGGGCGCGGCGGGACGGCGTCGCTGTGATACCTCGCGCGAGCGCTGGCTTCACGTTCCGATCGTGTGCATCTCGATCGCGGGCCGCGAATGGCGACCGGGCCGACGGTCACTTCAGCCGCAGCAGTTCCTTCGGGTCGACCGGCGAGAACGAAACCAACGTCGCCGACTGCACCAGGGCGTTCGCCTTGGCCACGCGTTCGAGGACCGGCCGCGCGGCGGCGAAGTCGAACAGCAGGACGTCGTAGTAGGCCTTCGCGCTGCCCGACGCCGTGCCGACCAGCGCGCCGACGCCAGCCTTGGTGAGCGCCTCGCCGAGCTCTTCGGCGAACTGCTTGCGCAGCGTGAGTACCTTGGTCTTGGCGTCGTCGTCGAAGGGGTCGTAGGCGATGGTCGCGGTCATCGCGACGAAGCCGGCGGCGGCCCCCAGTCGGGCGAGCCGCTGCACCGTGTCGGGAGTGCCGCCGACCTGCAGGTCGTAGACCAGGTCGGGCAGGAGTGACGAGCCGAACGCGATATCGGCGCAGCGGCTGCCCTCCGGGAACTCACGGTCGGACTTGAAGTAGGCCTGCTCGACGCGGTCGGGGTCGAGCTCGGGATCCTGCTGGTCGCGCAGCAGTCCGAGCGCCGTGCGTCGCAGGTCGGCCCCGCGGGCGTAGCCGTCGTTCTCGGGCGTCGGCTCGTCGTCGAGCACGTGCACGGCGCGCAACCAGCGTTGCTCCATCGCCGCACCGAACGCACGTTCGACACCGAAGCGGACCATGCGGATACGATCGGCCTCGCCGAGGCGGCCGAGGTGCTGGTTCCAGACGTGCACGACGAGCCCCTGCTTGGCTTCGTCGAACTGGCAGACGGCCACCAGATCGCCGAGTCGCACCGGATCCTTGCCGATGACGACCAGGTCCGTGTCGGCCTGCGCGGGCAGGCGCCAGGGCACGAACCGGAACTGCTCGACCGGCGGCATCGACGCGAGCAGGGCGCGTCCCAGAATCTGCACGACGCGGTCCTTGCCGGGTTGCAGGTACATGACCAACGGCTCGCTGGCCGGCCCACGTTCGAAGTTGATCCGCAGTCCCGGCACCAGTTCGGCCACGCGCGCGCCGATGGCCTTGGCCGCCGTCTGCGTGCGCGCCTTGTCGCCCGAGTTCAGGTCCGCGTGCAGCTCCTTCGCCTGGGCGGTGAACCAGGTGGCGAACGCCTGGCAACGCGCGGCGAACGTCGGCGTTTCGTCCTGGGCGACGGCGGCCGCGGCGAGCGTCGTCGCGACGACGAGGCCCCGCAGGGGCCCGGGTTGGATCGGCATGTGGCAAGTGTGTCGTCCCGGAGGAGCCACGCAAGCGCCGGTCGTTGTGCCCCTGCCAGCCCCCGGTTGCCGGGCATCTTCCGCATGCGTGGCGAGGCCACGTCGCTCGTGGCGAGGCGGCGATCGGTGAACGCGGCTGGCGGCGCAAGTGCGTGATGCGCGTGGGCATTCGCCGCGGGGCCAGTCGCCTCCGAACGGCCCGCCGGCGAATTCCCGTAACGACCCGGATGCGGCGGCACTGATGCCTGCGGCTCGTGCCGACCATGAACACCCTCCAGCGCCTCTTCCCGTGCGTGACCGCCTTGGCCACGTTCTTATCCCCCGCCGCCGCGCAGTCGACGACGATCCCGCTCGACCCGCGGGCGACCTTCCTGCTCTACGACTACAGCTACGACTCGGCGATGCCTCCGGTCATCCTGCCGCTGAGCACACTCGGAGCGGCACCGGGCCAGTGGCTACGGATCCAGTCCAGCGGGGCGTTCAGCATGGGCGGTCAGGTCGACACCCAGCATCGCCTGCTGGCGGTGTTCAGCTCCAGCAACGCGCTGCAGCCCGGCTACTTCACGCAGCGGGTGCTCGGGGCCCTGCCCGCCGGTCCCGCCCTGACGACCGGCCCGACGTACTGGGCCGAGCCTACCGACATCCCGCAGGACTTCCTGGCGAGCCTGACTGGCCACGCCGACTACGTGCTGGTGCCGGTACCGGCGGGCGCGACCCACCTGTTCCTCGGCACCTTCGACAGCCACTACGCCGACAACTCGGATCCGAACGGCGACTGGACGGCGGTCGTCACGGTGGTGCCGACACCGCCACTGCCGGGAACCGGCGAGAACATCGAACTGCGCGTCGGCGTCGACGCGCCGGCCGCGGCGCTGCCGTCGCAGCACACCGCCACCGCCGGCAGCACGATCACCGTCGAGACGCGCTGCCCCCTCGATCGCATCGGCGGCAGCCTGTGGCTGCTGGTCGGCGATGTGTTGCCCGCCAGTTCCCCGGTGGTGGCCGCGTTGCCGTCGGTGTGGATGAGCAGCACCTTCGTCGTGATCGATGTCGGCGTGTGGCCGACGACGGTCGGCAGCGCAGCGACCTTCTCGCTCGGGGTGCCTGCCGGCCTGCAGGGCAACGCCGTCGTGTTCCAGAGTGCTGCGTTCACGCCGCAGGCGCGCAACGGCAGCTACCAGGCGACCATCGCCCACCGCGTGCTGCTGCAGTGAGGCCGGCAGCGACCGACTGACGCCCCTGCCGCGCCTCGTGCCGGGATCGCCTCGGTGAGCGCCCCCGCCCGCCCGCGGCCGCGGGCAACCCGCACCACGAGTGCCCGCCGCTCTGCAGGCGCGCTGACAGGTCTCGTGCGCAGGGGCCTCGGCCGCGCCTGTCGCCGCCCGCGCGCAGGGTCCCCGCCGGCATGCCCTGCCGCGGAATTCTCCGGGCGATCGTGTCGGGCCGGGGGCTGGTCCTGCGGGAGACCGCCGAACCCACTGCGAGGTCGCGGCGGGATCGCCCGACCAGCTACCCAACCCCCGAACTCCGATGCACCAGTCCCTGCTCCCGTTCGCCGTCGCCAGCGCGCTCGCTGCCAGCGGCACTGCCCAACACATCATCAAGTCGATGACCGGCGATCAACCCGGCGCCAACTTCGGCCGCACGCTCGCGGCGGTCGCCGACCTCGACGGCGACGGCAAGCCCGACCTCGTCGTCGGTGAACCGCAGCGCGACTTCGGCGGCCTCAGCGACGCCGGCGCCGCCGCGATCGTGCGCACCGGGGCCTGGGTGCTCGGCAACCGCACCTTCGGCAACGCCGTCGGTGGCCGGCTCGGCGGCTCGGTCGCCGGCCTCGGCGACGTCGACGACGACAACGTGCCCGACTGGGCCTGCGGCGGCCCCGACGCGCTGACCGGCATCAGCACGGTGCGCATCGTCTCCGGCGCCACCAACTTCGTACTGCACCAACTGACCGGCGAAGTGTTCAGCGGCTTCGGCGCCGGCATCTGCAGCATCGGCGACCGCAACGACGACGGCTTCGCCGACTTCGCGATCGGCGCGCCGAACAACACCACGCTCACCCCCAACGGCACCGTGCGCTTCTACTCGGGCGCCGACGGCGGCCTGCTGGCGACGCTCGCCGGCGCCAGCGGCACCGACTTCGGCAAGAGCCTGGCGACGCTCGGCGACGTCACCGGCGACGGCCAGCCCGAGATCGCCATCGGCGAACCGGGCGCCGACGCGAACGGCACCGACAGCGGCCGGGTGCGCACCAAGAACCCGCGCGACGGCGTGCCCGGTTCGTACGTGTGGCAGAGCAGCCTGCAGTTCGCGACCGGCCACAACGCCGGCCTCGCCGTGGCGCGCCTCGACGACATCGACGGCGACGGCCGCGCCGAGGTGCTCGTCGCCGGCGACGGCAACCGCGTCTACGCCGTGTCCGGCACCACGGGCCAGGTGCTGTTCGGCGTCGACAATCCCGAGTTCGGCGCCACGCCGTCGGTGGCCGGCATCGGCGACTGGAACGGCGACGGCCAACCCGACTTCGCCGTCGGCGCACCGACCGCGAACTTCGGCTCCGGCCGGGTCTTCGTCTACGCCGCGACCGGCACACACGCGCTGCTCGGCACCATCCAGGGCACCGGTAGCTCGGCCTTCGGCAGCGCCGTCGTCGGCCTCGGCGACCTCGATGGCGACGGCCGCGTGGAGCTCGCCGTCGGCGCCCCCACCCACATCTCGGCCGGCATCGTCGTCGGCCGCGTCACCGTGCACTCGTTCGACATCCAGCCGGAGCTGACCACGTTCGGCCAGGGCTGCCCCGGCCAGAACGGCACGCCGAGCCTCTACTTCGCCGGCACGCCGAACCTCGGCCAGTCGATCGACATGCACTGCGGCAACCTGCTGGCGAACGGCATCGGCATGCTGATCTTCGGCTTCTCCGACACCGCCACCGGCGCCATCCCGCTGCCGATGCCGCTCGCCGTGATCGGCCTGCCGTCGTGCACGCTCTACGCCTCGCTCGACCTGCTGGAGCCGTTCGCGACGCCGGGCACCACGCTGATGACGCGCACGCTGGCGCTGCCGAACGTGCCGAGCCTCGCCACCTGGCAGGTGTTCGTGCAGGCGCTGCAGTTCGACAACGCCGCGACCGGCGGCATCAGCATGAGCAACGCCGGCAGCGTCTACGTCGGCAACCTCTGAGCCGCAGCGCCGCCGCTCAGCCAGAGCGCAGCGCGTCGATGCGGGCCTGCCACTCGGCGAACTTGCCGCGCCGCTGCGGGTCGAGCTGCCCCGCCGCTTCGAGCTGCCGCGCGAACGTCAGCGCCGCCTGCAGCGCATCGGCCGCGCGGCGCCGATCGTCAACCACCGCCGCCGGCGCCGCCGCGCGCTTCTCCAGCACAAAGGCGAGGTTGCCGAGCGACACCAGCAGATCGTCCTGGGCCATCGCCTGCGACGGGCTCGCCTCGGCTCGCTGCAGCGCCAGCTCGACCGCCGCCTGCGCCACCTGCTCCGCCTCGACGAACACGCCGGCCTTGGCCAATTGCTGCGCCAACGACTGCCGCCCCGGGATCAGGTCGCGCGCGAGCTGCGGGAACTTCGCCGCCATCGCCTCCATGCGCTGCAGGTAGCCGCGCAGCGTGTCGAGCCCCGCCGCGACCTCGCCGACGGCGACCTGGGCGTCGCCGACGCCGAACTCGACGATCGCCGAGAGCCGCAGCACGCCGACGTTGTCGGCGTCGGCTGCGACCACCGGCGCGATGCGCTGCCGCGCTTGGAGCAGCAGCGCCAGGGCACCCTTGGCCTCGCCGCGCTGCACCAGGTGCGTGGCCAGCGCACGGCGTGTGCGCACGGCGTCGATCTCGGCCGGCGCCCCACCACCGTCAGCCACCGCCGCATCGGCGAGGGCCACGGCGCGCGCGAACGCCGCACGCGCCGCGGCCACCTCGTTGCGGCGCTCCTGCAGCAGACCGACGTGGCCGAGCAGCACCTGCAGGTTCTGCCGCGCCTCCGCGGCGTCGTCGGCCACCTCGCTGTGCAGCTCCCGTTCGAGCCACGCCAGCAGCGGCTGGAAGTCCGCCAGCGCCGCGTCGAGGTGGCCCAGGTCGGCCTCGGCGCGGCCGAGGTTGGCGCTCGCCAGCGCAATCGCGTAGTCGGCGTCCGGCCCCGGCGCCAGCTCGGCGATGGCCGCCGCCTGCTGGCGCTGGGCGGCGAGGTTGGCCAGCCGTTCGTCATGCCGCCCGGACGCCCGCAGCAGCGACTCGACGCCCTGCAGCACACGCTGCCGCGCGCTGTGCCAGCGCACCTCGGTCGGCGCCGCCGCGATCGCCCGCTCGACCAGCCGCAGCGCCTGCTGCACCGAAGCCAGCGCCGCTTCGACATCACCGAGGTTGGCGCCGCCCGGGGTGCCCTGCACGCGGCCGAGCTCTTCGTACAACGACGCCACCTCGAGCAACGCCGCCGGCTCGGCATCGTCGTCGGCGACCATCGCCGACGCGTGCGTCAGCCCGGCCGCCAACAACTGCCGCCGCACCTCGACGGTGCCGTTGACCTGGCGCAGCTCACGATCGACGTCGCGCACGATCGTGCGCACGAGGCCACGCAGCTCCTGGCTGCGGCGTTCGGCGCGCTCGCGCGCGGCGTCGGCGCGGGCCGCCAGCACGATGGTGACGACGAGGCCCGCGGCCATCACCACGAACGCCACGCCGAGCCCGACGAACAGGCCCCGGTGCCGCCGCACCAGCCGCGAGGCGACGTAGAACGCGCTCGCCGGCCGCGCCGTGATCGGCTGGTCGGCGAGGCACCGCCGCAGGTCCGCCGCCAGCGCCCGCGCATCGGCGTAGCGCCGCGCCGGGTCCTTCGCCAACGCCTTGTGCACGATGGTGGTGACGTCGCCGCGCAGCGACGGCTCCAGGCGGTCGAGCCGCGGCGGCTCTTCGTCGCGCAGCACCCGCGCCGCCTCGCCGAAGCCGAGCTCGCCGACCAGGAACGGCAGCCGGCCCGCCAGCAGCTCGTAGGCGGTGACGCCGAGCGCCCAGACGTCGGAGCGCGCGTCGGCGATCGCCGAACCGTGCTGCAGCTGCTCCGGACTCAGGTAGGCCAGCGTGCCGATGATCTGGTGCGTCCGTGTGCGCAGCGCCGCGTCGCCCTCGGCGAAGCGCGCGACGCCGAAGTCGAGCACCCGCGGCCGCGGCCCGGCACTGCCGGTCTCGACCAGCACGTTCGACGGCTTGATGTCGCGGTGCACGACGCCACGTTCATGGGCGTGACCGACCGCTTCGGCGATGCCGGCCAGCAGCAGTAGGCGCCCGCGCATCGGCATCGACCGCGTGCACTCGAGCAGGCCGGTGCCGTCGACGAACTCCATCGCCAGGAACGGCACCGGCGGCTCGCCGTCGGTGACACCGGCCTCGAACACCTGGGCCACGCCCGGATGCTGCAGGCGGCCGAGCGCTTCGGCCTCGCGGCGGAAGCGCTGCAGCGAGTCGTTGTCGAGCCAGGCCGCACGAATGCACTTGAGCGCCACGCGCCGCCGCGGCTCCACCTGCTCGGCCTCGAACACGACTCCCATGCCGCCCTCGCCGACCTGCCGCCGCACGCGATAACGACCGGCGACGAGGTCGCCCGGTTGCAGCCCGGGCCCGTCGAAGGCGCGATCGAGCAGCGCCGCCGCCGGCCCGTTGTCCGCCGCCAGCAGCCGGTCGAGCTCCTGCCGCAGCGCCGCATCGTCGGCGCATTCGGCGTCGAGCAGCCGCCGCCGGTCGTCGCGATCGAGCTCGACGGCGCGCGCGAACAGCGCCGCCAGCCGCGCCGAACGCTCGCTCACGTCGTCTCCGGCAGCTCGCCGAGCTCGCTGGCCAAGAGCGCGCGCGCGAACCGCCAGCGGCGCTCGATCGTTCGTTCGCTGGTGCCGAGGTCGGCCGCGATCTCGGCCTGGCTCTGGCCGCCGAAGAACCGCCGCAGCACGACCTCGGCCTCGTCGGGGTGCTCCCGCTGCAGCCGTTCGAGCGCGCCTTCCAGGCTCAGCAGGTCCGCGATCGGCAACGCCGGCTCGACCTCGATCGCCAGCTCGTCGACGTCCGCCGGCACCTGGCCGCCGCCGCGCTTCAACGCCAACCGCCGGCGCAGGCGGTCGATCAGCACGTCCTTCATCGCCCGCGCCGCCGCGCCGAAGAAGGCGCCCTTGTCGGCGAAGGTGCCGTCGCCGCGCAGCTTGACCCAGGCCTCGTGCACCAGCGCCGTCGCCTGCACCGAACGTGGGCCGGCCGCCTGCTGCAGCCGCGCCGCCGCCAGCTTGCGCAGTTCGTCGTGCAGGCGGGTGTTCAGGTCCGCGGCGCGGATCGGCTGGCGGTCGTCCGTCATCGGGCGGGGATTCTGCGGCGGCCGGGCGGCCTCGACAAGCGGCGCCGACGCCTGCCGCGCCCATTCCGACTGATCCGCCGACCGCGAGCGCCCGTTGCCAGCGCCATGAGCCACGACATCGACCACGAGACGAAGCCCGACATGACGCCGATGATCGACGTCGTGTTCCTGATGATCATCTTCTTCGTCTGCATCGAGTTCCGCACGCTCGAGGCGAAGCTGCCGGCGTTCCTGCCGAAGCACAAGGGCAGCAGCCCGCACGCGGTGGCGCCACAACCCAACCTGCCCGTGCGCGTCGAGCTCGTCGCCGCCGGCACGCGCACGTTCGCGCCGGGCCTCGGCGCTGGCGACGTCGACCCCGGCACCGGCCGCGCACCGCGCTTCCAGCTCGTCGGCCACCAGGTGCGCTGGCAAGTGGGCCCGAAGGTGCTGCACGACCTCGACGCCGTGCGCCACGAACTGCAGCGGGTCGCCGGCGATGCGCAGAACCTCGTCACCGACGCCGCGACCGGCGGCCGGCGCCTGCTGCCGTGCGTGATCGAGGGCCAGCGTGGCACCTGCTACGAGGACATCGCCCGCACGGCCGACGCCTGCCGCCATGCCGGCTTCGCCGACATCGAGTTCGGCGGCGGCATGGGGCCGCTGCGGTGAAGGTGCGCGGTTCGGCGCCAGTCGCCGGCCCGGGCCCCCGGCTCGGCCTCGTCGCCGCGACTGCCTGGCGTTCGGCAGGCGCCGCGCGGCCGTTGACCGGATCGTTCCCGCACCAAGGCGACAGACCGGCTAACGCTGTAGCCGCAGGCCGTTGCTGAAGCTCGTCGCCTGGCCCTGCCCGAGCAGCGCCTGCGCAAACAACCGCTCCGGTGCGCCAGCGGCCGCGGCCAGCGGCAGCTCGACCGTGGCGCGGCCGTCGTCGCCGGTGACGAACGGCAGGGTCGCCACGAGCTGGTCGCCATCGAGCCAGCTCATGCACGGTTCGCGCTCGCTGCGCGGCGACAGCCGGGTCGGCAACGCCGCGCGACTCACCACGAGCATGCCGGCGGTGCGGGCGTCACCCGACACGACGAACGCCGCCCGCGTGGCGTCGAGCCGCCCCGACAGCCGAGGCACCTGCCCGCCGCTGGCGCAGCCGTGGCCGAACGGGAAGCAGCCGCTGGTGGCGTTCGCCGGCGGCGGCCCCGCGGGAGACCAGGTCAGGCCGGCCAGCCACAAGGCGCCGGCCGCCGGTGACGCCGGCTCGAAGTCGAGATCGAGCCGCGCCACGTCGTCGACCGCGAGATCGAGCGGCGACCAGCGACGCGCCGTCGTCGGCAGCCGCAGGCGTTCGCCTCCATCCGCGAGCACCACGAGGGTGCCGTCGCAGCCGCCGACGCAGGCCTGCAGGCGGGCCATGGTGCCGCCGGGCAGGAACACCGGGCCATCGCCGCGCGTGCCGCGGTCGAAGCGCCAGGACGCCCACATGCCGCGCCGGCCGCTCGCGAGCGTGCGCAGCGGCGACGGCCCGGCGGCGGCGGCGGCGATCGCGTCCCCTTCGTGCCACGGCACGCAGATGACGCCGGGGTCCGCGGCGCCACGCCCACCGTCGAGCGGCCAGGCCTCCGGGAACGGCACGTCGACGCGCCGCAGCAGGAAGTGGCCGTCGTACTCGGGCCCGCGGAACGGCGTCACCTCGAGTGGTTCGCCATCGGCGAGCGCGTGCCGGCCGAAGCCCCCGGCGGTGAGCACGTCACAGACGTAGTCGACGCGGCGGCTGTCGAGGTACTCGCGCAGCGACATGCCGGCGCGCATCGCATCGTAGTAGTCGTCGTTGGCGAGGCCATCGAGGTTGACGACGGCGAGGTCCGCGCGGGCGAAGTAGCCGATGCCGCCGGCATTCGCGGAGCCGACGCGCGCCCCGGGCGGCAACAGGTCGTTCATCCGCGCCGTGGTCAGCAGCATCTGGCGCGTCCAGGAGCGTTCTTCGGCGCGGAACGGCGGTCGCGCGGCGACCACGACGACGGCCTGCACCACCGCCGCCGCGGCCAGGGCCACCACCGCCGGTCCGCGCAATGCGCGCAGGCCGCAGGCACCGGCCCCGACCAGGATCGTCACCAGCACCGGTGTGGCGGCGACGTACCACTGGAAGTAGCCGACCTGCCCGAACGGCCGCAGCAGCAGGTTGGTGGCCGCGGTGCCGAGCGCGTCGGCAACGAACAGCAGGGCCAGCAGCCGCGCGTACCGGCGGCGCTGCCCGGGCAGGGCGAACGTGAGCAAGCCGAGCCCGGCCAGCGCGGCGAGAACGTAGCCGACGGCGTGCGGCGGCGGTGGCGATTGGGGCACGTGGAACCAACCGTGCGGCAGCCCCAGCGAGTAGCGCAGGCACGCCGACAGGTAGCCCGGCACCTCGGCCAGATAGGTCGGCAGGTCCTGCCAGTAGCTGCCGTCGGCGAGCGCCTGCTGCAGCGCCAGCGTCTTCACGCTGCCCGAGGTCGGCAAGGCCCGCCCGACGATGGCGAGACCGTAGCCGACGAACGGCGCGAGGCCGAGCACGCCGCCGAGCCCGAGCCAGCCGCTGGCGCGCCACCTGCCGCGCAAGGCCACCGCCGCCAGCACCGCCGCCAACAACACGGAGCTCGGCGTCAGCCGCGTCGCCAGGCCCAAGCCGAGCAGGAAGCCGAGCCGGCCGACCCGCGGCGTGGTGGCCACGGCGCGGTCGATCGCGAGGGCCAACAGCAGCGCGTAGAGCACGTTCTCCTTCAGCGTCGTGAAGCCGAACAACACCGGCATGTTCGCGAGCCAGGCGATGCTGGCGAGGTTGCCGGCGACCTCGTCGGCGACGAGCCGTCGCCCGACGCGGCCCAGCACGAACGCGGTCCACACGTAGAGGCAGTAACTCGACAGCAGCGCCACCCGCAGGAAGGTCTCGCGGTCCGGGCACGGCCCGGCCAGCAGCGCGAGCCACGCGGCGTAGGCCGGCTGCACGCCGAACATGGCGTGCTCACCGTCGAAGGTCAGCACGCCACCGTGCTGCCAGGCCCGATACGCGGACAGCAGGTAGTAGAAGGAGTCGTCCTGCAGCGACACCGCGAGTTCACGCACGTCGGTGCCGAAGCAGCGCACCGCCGCCGCGACGAGCACGGCCAGCGCCGCCACGGCGAGGCCACAGCGCTGCAAGCCGCGCGAGGGCATGGCCCGCGCGCTACCTCGAACCGCCTTCGGCGCGCGCGAGCCAGGCCGCGTACTCCTGGTCACCCTGCGCGGCGGCGACGATCTGCGGCCGCCTGGCCTGCCAGACCGCGTCGAGCCCACAGGCGCGCAGCGGTACCACCGCGAGGCGCGCGAAGGCGCTGTTCGGCGGCGCCTGCTTGAACACCTCGGCGAGGAAGCGCGCGTGTTCGAGCGGCACCTTCGAGCCCATCTGCTGCAGCACGCCGAGCGCGCTGGCGAGCAGCCAGAACGCCGGCTGGTAGCGCGTCTCCATCAGCGCCGCCTGCTGCAGCCACAGCGTGATGTAGCGTTCGCCGTAGAGGCGTTCGCGCGGCATGCCCCCGGCCTGCGTCACCACCAGCGCCGCGTGCTGGGCGAGACCTTCGGCGTAGCGGTGCCAGAACGGCGCCTCGCCGACCGGCGGCTTGTAGCCCGCGGGGCCGCCGAGCAGCGGCCACAGTTCGGCGATGAGCTGCAGGTAGACCTTGCCGAGGTCGGCCACGGCCCCGTCCGCCGCGGCGTGGCCGATGCGCTGCTTCTTGCCGCAGTCGTAGACCCACAGGTCGATGCGCCGCCGGTCGCCGTCGACCCGCACGATGCCGGTCACCAACAGGGTGTCGGCGCGCTCGGTCTCGGGCACCTGCTGGGTGAGCTGCTCCTCCGGCCACGGCTGCCCCATCACGGCCCAACCGCCGGGCTCGGTCAGCGGCAACACGGCCGCGCCGCGGTGCGGCGTCGACAACCAGATCTGCTCGGCGAGCAGCATCGGCAGTCCACGCACGAGGCGGCCGAGGTCGTCTTCCTGCCCGGCGGGCAGCTGCGGCTGGCCGTCGAGCGCGAGCGCGAAGCAGAGCACCTGCTTCTGCGGAAGGGGCTTCTTCAGCAACAGCCAGGTCGGGTCGCCGAGGCCGGCGAACCAGCTCGGGCGGTCGAAGCGATAGAGGCCGAGGCGCGGCTGCGTCGGCGGCTTGGGCAGCGGTGGCAGCTTGCCGAGCCGCATGCGGTCGAACTGCGCCGTGAAGGGCTGCAGGTCGCCCGGGATCAGGTGGCCATAGTGCACGTACATCGCGTGCAGCAGCTGCTCGCCGGCGGCGCCGTCATTGGTCATCAGGTAGTGATGCAGCAGGGCGACGCCGATGTGCGGGTGGTGCCGGCCGGGCTGGAAGCGCTTTTCGATCAGCTCCTGCACCAACGTGTGGTGGCGACCCTGCACGAGATCGGAGGCGGCCATGATCAAGGCGTCGTTCTCGTTGCCGGCGCGAGCGAGCACGTCGCGGTAGACCGCGGCGGCGCCGGCGGGGTCGTTCTGCGTCAGCAGGAAGCGCGCGAGCCACAACGAAGCGCGCCACGTGCCGGGCAGCGCGACCAGCTTGTCGAGTTCGGCGCGATAGCCGGCGTCGCCGACGGCGCGGTGGCGCATCTGCAACCAGCCGTGCACGGCGTCGGGGTGGTTGTTGTCGAGCTGCAGCGCCTGCCACAGCAGCTCCTCGCAGCGGGCGGCGTCGCCGCGGCGCTCGGCGACCATCGCCAGACCGACCTTGGCGGCCGCCGACTGCGGCCGCTTCTGCTCGAGTTCGTGCAGCGTCGCCTCGGCGGAGTCGAGCTCGCCGGCGTCGCGCTGCACGACGGCGAGCACGGCGAGGCCACGTTCGACGTCCTTGTCGACGATGGTCAGCCGGTTGGCGGCGGCGAGCACCTCGCTGGCGAGGCCATCGCGCACCGCCTGCATGATGACCGCGGTCAGGCGATCGGCGTCGCTGCCGTGCGCCTTGAGCAGCTCGGGCAGCACCTTGGTGCGATACTCGCTGCGCGTCAGCCGCACGCGGCGGCCGAGGTTGTCCATGGCCTCGACGACGTCGTCGCCGCCGGCGGCCGGAGCGGCCGCAGCGGCAGCCGCCGGAGTGGCTGCAGCCGGCTTGGCCGGCGCCGCCCCGGCAGGCGGTGGCGTGGCGGCGGCCTTGGCCGGCGTGCTCGCGGGCGGCGGCACCACCGGCGGCGTCTTCGGGGTCTCGGGGGCGGCGGGAGCCGGCGCGTCCGGCTTCTTCTTGCGGTTGAACAGTCCCATGGTCGTCGGCCGCTGGCACCGTTGGGCGCCAACGCGGGCGAAACAGCCTACTGCCGGGCGGCGTCGGGACCCATGCCGGCGAGGGCAGGCGCCCGATCCGGGCCGTGGCAGCGCTGCCCGCGATGAGACCGCGCGCGCCGCCGACCGCACGCTACCCTGCCGCCATGCCGCCGCGCTTCGACGTGCACGTTCAACGCCAGTGTTTCCCGGGCCTGCTGCGTCGCCACGGCGACGACGTCGCCGTGTTCTTCGACGGCCCCGCCGGCAGCCAGCTGCCGCGCCGCGTCGTCGAGGCCATGTGCCACTACGCGCTCTACGAGAACGCCAACCACGGCGGCCCCTTCGTCACCTCGCAGCGCACCGATGCCATGGTCGCCAGCGCGCGCGCCGCCTTCGCCGACTTCTTCACCGCCGGCGACGCCGAGGAGGTCGTCTTCGGCGCCAACATGACGACGCTGACCTTCCACGTGGCGCGCGCGCTGGCCCGCACCTGGCGGCGCGGCGACCGCATCGTCGTCACCGACAGCGACCACGACGCCAACATCGCACCGTGGCGCCGCGCGGCGCAGGACGCCGGCTGCGAGCTGGCCAGGATCCGCGTGCGCCCCGACAGCACGCTCGACCTCGACGACGCCGCGCGCACGATCGACGGCCGCACCCGGCTCGTCGCCGTCGGCGCCGCCAGCAACCTCAGCGGCACCGTGCACCCGGTGGCGCAGGTCGCGGCCCTGGCGCAGGCGCGCGGGGCGTTGACCTACGTCGACGCGGTGCACCTGGCGCCGCACGCGCGGCTCGACGTGCGCCGGCTCGGCGCCGACTTCGTCGTCTGCTCGGCCTACAAGTTCTTCGGGCCGCACCTCGGTGTCCTGTGGGGCCGGCGCGAACTGCTCGCCGGGCTCGACCCGGACAAGGTGCTGCCGGCGGCCGACCACGGCGCCGAGAGGTGGCAGACCGGCACCGCCAACTTCGAGGCCATCGCCGGCGCCGCGGCGGCCATCGACTACCTCGTGCAGCTCGGCGGCGGTGGCGACCGGCGCCCGGCGCTCGATCGTGCGTTCGCCGCGATCGGCGGCCACGAGTCCGCCGCCTGCGAGCACCTGCTGCGCGGCCTCGAAGCGCTGCCCGGCGTGCGCATCGTCGGCCTCGGCGTGGATCGCCTCCCGGAACGTTGCCCGACGGTGTCGTTCGTGACCGCGGCGTCTTCGCCGCAGCAGCTCGCCGCCGCCTTGGCGGAACGCCAGGTCTTCTGCTGGCCCGGCAACAGCTACGCCGTGGCGCTCAGCACCGCGCTCGGCCTCGAACCACACGGGGCGCTGCGCCTCGGCCTGCTGCACTACAACACGGCCGCGGAGATCGACCGCGTGCTGGCGCTGCTGCGCGTCCTGCTGCGCTGAGGGCCGGGCTCGCCGACTTGCGCGCCGCGCCGCGCGGCCTACCGTTCGCGCCACTCCTGCGTTCGCAGCTTTCCCACCACTTCCCCACGACCACGATCCGAACGATGCGACTCCCCATCTTCTCGGCGGCCCTCGCCGCCCTCTGCCTCGCCCTCCCCACCACCGCCCAGGAAGGCAAGCCCGCGGCCGACGCCAAGGGCGCCGACGTCAAGGGCGCCACCGCCACCAGCCAGCGCGCCGAAGCGCGCATCATGGTGTTCAACGACGACTTCACCGTCTTCGCGCTGGCCTCGATCACGCACGGCCAGCCGGTCTGGCAGGACAAGTACGACGGCATGCTCGACATGCTGAAGGGCAAGATCAACCGCCTTGGCAAGGACTGGTTCACGACCCTGATCACCAGCGCCGAGCTCGAGCTCGGCGGTGTCAAGGTCGCGCCGGGCTCCTACGTGGTCGGCCTCGCCTGCGACAAGGACGGCAAGTTCGCCCTCGCCCTGCTCGACTCGAGCAAGGCCATGCAGGACAAGGTCAACCCGTTCTTCGGCGAGTGGAAGCCGGACTACCTGCTGCCGCTGACGCTCAACAAGAACGTCGGCAAGGAGACCGTGTCGCTCATGGTGATGACGTTCGACGCCAAGGCCGACGACGGCGGCAAGGGCACCTTCACGCTGGCCTGGGGCAAGCACACGTTGACCGCGCCGGTGATGCTGCACGCGCCGAAGTGAGCTGCGGCCGCAAGCGGCAGCCCCTACGCTGCCGGCATGCTGCGCCGCCTCGCCGAGTTGCTCCTGCTGCCGCCTGCCTCGGCCCTGCTGCTGCTGCTCTTCGGCACCGCGCTCGGCAGCCGCTGGCGGCGCCTCGGCCGCACGCTGCAGGTGCTCGGCGTGCTGTGGTTGTGGCTCGCCGCGACCCCGTGCGTCGGCGGCTTGCTGCTGCGTTCGCTGCAGACCTCGCCACCACTCGCGGCCAGCGGCGTGCTGCCTTTGGCGCAGGCGATCGTGGTGCTGAGCGCCGAAGCCGACCGCGACGGCGCCGAGTACGGCGGCCCGGTGATCGGGCCGATGACGCTGCAGCGGCTGCGCTACGGCGCCACGCTGCAGCGGCGCACCGGACTGCCGTTGCTGGTCAGCGGCGGCTGCCCGGCCAGCGGCGCGCCATCGCTGGCGGCGATGATGCAACGCTGCGCCCAGGAGGAGCTGCACGTGCCCGTGCGCTGGGTCGAAGGTGCGTCGGCCGACACCAGCGAGAACGCGCGTTTCTCGGCGCAACTGCTGCGGCAGGCCGGCGTGCAGCGTGTGCTGCTCGTCACCAGCGCCTGGCACATGCCGCGCGCCAGCGCCGCCTTCGCCGGCGCCGGGCTCGAGGTGGTGCCGGCGCCGACCGCCTTCCGCGGCCCCGCGGTCGAGGGCTGGAGCAGCTTCGTGCCGCACGCCGGCGGCCTGCGCGACACCTGCCTCGCGCTGCACGAGTGGGCCGGCCGACTGGTCTACGCGCTGCGCGGCTGAAGCCGCCGCCGCAGGATTTTCGCCGCTGGGCTTGCACCGGGTCCGCTCATGCATAATTATGCTCTCCATCTGCATACTTATGCCCAGGTGACCATGACCCCGTCGAGGCCGACCAACGCCGAAGCGCCGCACCAGGACAGCCGCGAAGAACGCCGCGGCCACATCCTGCAGCTGCTCGAACACGAACGGCTGCGCAGCCAGGCCGAGCTGCAGGAGCGGCTCGCTGCCGCCGGCCACGAGGTCAACCAGGCCACCTTGTCGCGCGACCTGCGCGACCTCGGCGTCGTCAAGGGCCGCGACGGCTACGAGCTGCCGGCGGCGCCACCGGCCCAGAACGCGCCGCCGCAGCTGTGGCAGGCGGTGCACACCTGGCTGTTGTCGGCCACCGCGGCGCAGAACCTCGTCGTGCTGCGCACACCGGCCGGCGGCGCCCAGGCGCTCGGGCTCGCGCTCGATCACGCCGCCCTGCCCGGCCTCGTCGGCACCATCGCCGGCGACGACACCGTGCTCGCGGTGTGCACCGACCACAGGCAGGCGAAGTCGCTGGTGCGCCAGCTCGCCGGCAACAAGAAGGCAGGCGCATGAAGTCCGTCGCCATCGTCGGCGCCTCGGGCTACACCGGGCGCGAACTGCTGACCCTGCTCGAACGCCACCGGCACCTGCGCGCCACGGTGGTGATGACCGCAAGAGCCGGGGCGGCGCCGGAGCCGCCGGCGTTCCCGGGTGAGCCCAGCATCGACGCGCTCGACCTCGGCCGGCTCGCCCACGTCGACGGCGTCTTCCTGTGCACACCGCACGGGGCCGCCAGCAGCATCGCCGCCGCCGCGCTGCAGCTCGGCAAGAAGGTCGTCGACCTGTCCGCCGACTTCCGCCTGCGCGACCCGGCCGTCTACGCCAGCACCTACGGCAGCCCGCACCCGGCGCCGGACCTGCTGCAGCAGGCCGTCTACGGCCTCACCGAGCACGCCCGCGACGCCGTGCGCGGCGCCCGCCTCGTCGCCAACCCGGGCTGCTACCCGACCTCGATCCTGCTGCCGCTGCTGCCGCTGCTCGCCGCCGGGCAGATCGACGCCGAGGCGCCGATCATCGCCGACAGCAAGAGCGGCACCTCGGGCGCCGGCAAGGCGCCGGGGGAACGCACCCACTTCGGCAACGTGCACGAGAACTTCGTTGCCTACGGCGTCGGCACCCACCGCCACGCGCCGGAGATCCACCAAGCGGCCGGCACCGACCGCATCGTGTTCACACCGCACCTGCTGCCGACGTTCCGCGGCATCCTGTCGACGATCTACGTGACGCCGGCGCCCGGCGCTTCGGCCGCGACCATGCGCGCCTGCCTCGCCGAACGTTACGCGGCGGAGCCGTTCGTGCGCGTCTACGGCCCGACCGGCAGCGGCCAGTCCGGCCCCGACCCGCGCCTGCCCGAGCTGCGCCTCGTGCAACACACCAACCAGAACCACCTCGCGGTGGCCGCCAGCGGCCCGTTGGTCGTCTTGGTGTCGGTGATCGACAACCTGCAGAAGGGCGCCTCGGGCCAGGCGCTGCAGAACATGAACCTGATGCTCGGCCTCGCCGAGGCGGAGGGACTGCGATGAGGATCCTGCTGAAGATCGGCGGCGCCCAGCTCGAAGAGGCGGCGCCGCGCGCGGCGTTGTGCGCGGCGATCGCCGCGGCGCAGCAGGCCGGCCACCAGCTCGTGGTCGTACACGGCGGCGGCAACCAGATCCGCAGCGTCGGCAAGGCGATGGGCCTAGGCGACCGTTACCACGACGGCCTGCGCATCACCGACGCGAAGACCGCCGAGGTCGTACTGATGGTGCTCGGCGGCCTCGTCAACCGCACGCTGGTGGCGTCGCTGCAGCAGGCGGGCGTGATGGCGGTGGGCCTCAGCGGCGCCGACGGCCGCCTGTTCACGGCCAAGCCGCTCGAACGCGCCGGCGTCGACCTCGGCTTCGTCGGCGAAGTCGACCAGGTCTGCCCATTCGTCGTCGACAGCCTGCTCGCCGCCGGCATCACGCCGGTGATCGCCACCGTCGCCCCCGGCAGCGCCGCGCTGGCCCCGGGCGCCGCCGCCGCGCCGTTCTTCAACCTCAACGCCGACCACGCCGCCGGCCCGCTCAGCAAGGCGCTCGGCTGCGACGCCATGCTGTTCCTGACCGACGTGCCGGCCGTGCTCGGCGCCGACAAGGCCCCGCTGCCGCTGCTGACACCCACCGACTGCGAACGGCTGGTGCACGACCGCGTCGCCACCGGCGGCATGCTGCCGAAGCTCGACGCCGCGCTGCTGGCGCTGCGCAACAACCCGTCGGCGCTGGTCAAGATCGCGCCCGCCGGCGCCGCCGACGCCGTGCTGCACGCGCTGCGCGCCGACACCGGCACCCGCTTCGTGATGGAACGCACCCCGCAACCGGAGACCCGCCATGGATGAAGGTGTGATGAAGACCTACGCCCGCGCCGACGAGGTGTTCGTCGACGGGTTCGGCGCCGTGCTGCGCGACCGCGACGGTCGCCAGTTCCTCGACTGTCTCGCCGGCATCGCCGTCAGCGGCCTCGGCCACGCCCACCCGGCGCTGGTCGAAGCCCTGCGCGACCAGGTGGGCAAGATCGTGCACCTCAGCAACCTGTTCCGGCACCCGTACACCGAGGACGTGGCGACGCGCCTCTGCCGGCACACCGGCATGGCGGCGGCGTTCTTCACCAACTCGGGCACCGAGGCGATCGAGTGCGCCCTCAAGCTCGCGCGCAAGGCCATGCACGTGCGCGGCACGCCGGCGCGCACGGCGTTCGTGGCCGTCGAAGGCGGCTTCCACGGCCGTTCGCTCGGCGCCCTGTCGCTGACCTGGAGCGAGAAGTACCGCAAGCCCTTCCAGCCGCTGCAGGCGGTGACCTGGGTCAAACCCGACGACGTCGAGGGCCTGGCGCAGGCGCTGCGGCAGCAGCAGGCGGCGGCGTTCGTGGTCGAGCCGATCCAGGGCGAAGGCGGCATCCGCGAGCTGTCGCCGGCGTTCCTGCGCGCGGCGCGCGAGCTCTGCGACGAGACCGGCACGCTGCTGGTGCACGACGAGATCCAGAGCGGCTGCGGCCGCACCGGCCGTTTCCTCGCCGCCCAGCACCACGACGTCACGCCCGACGTCGTCACGCTGGCCAAGCCGATCGCCGCCGGCCTGCCGATGGGCGTCTGCCTCACCACCTCGGCCTTCGCCGACACCTTCCAGAAAGGCGAACACGGCTCGACGTTCGCCGGCGGCCCGCTGGTCTGCCGCGCCGCGCAGGTGTTCCTCGACGAGCTCGACCACGGCCTGCTCGGCAACGTCGGCGAGCGCGGCGCCGAATTCCGCGCCGGGCTCGAACAGCTCGGTCGCGCGCTGCCGATCGTGCGCGAGGTGCGTGGCCGCGGCCTCCTGCTCGGCCTGCGCCTGCACCACTCCGCCGAGGCCGCGCAGAAGGCGCTCTACCGCCAGGGCCTGATCGTCAACTGCACCGCCGGCGACGTGCTGCGCATCGTGCCGCCGTTCGTGATCACCAAAGCGCAGGTGCAGGACGCGTTGGCCTGCCTGCGCAACGTGTTGGCCGCGCTGCCCGCCCCCACCGAAGCCCAGAAGGAGAAGTCGTGAAGAAGCCCACCCTCGATCTGACCCCGCTGACGGTGCCGGACCTGCTCTGCACCTCGGCGCTGACCACCAATGACATCGGCCGCGTCTTCGCCGTCGCCAAGGAGCTCAAGCACAACCGCACGGTGCACACCGAGCTGCTGCGCAACAAGCGGCTGGCGATGATCTTCGAGAAGGACTCGCTGCGCACGCGCTTCACCTTCGACGTCGGCATGCAGGACCTCGGCGGCAGCGCCGTGTTCATGGACCACCGCGACGCGCGGCTCGGCTCGCGCGAATCGGTCAAGGACGTGGCCAAGAACCTCGAACGCTGGGTGCACGGCATCGTCGCCCGCACCTTCAAACACAAGGCGCTCGAAGAGCTGGCGTCGCACGCCGGCATCCCGGTCATCAACGGCCTGTCCGACTTCGTACACCCGTGCCAGGCGCTCAGCGACTTCTTCACCATGACCGAGAAGTGGGGCGACGTTCGTGGCCGCACGCTGACCTACGTCGGCGACGGCAACAACACGTGCCACGCGCTGATCCACACCGCGGTCAAACTCGGCACCCATATCCGCGTCTGCTCGCCGGAGGGCTACGAGCCCAACTCGCGCGTCGTCAACGAGGCGATGCGCGTGGCGCTCGACACCGGCGCCGAGGTGACGATCCTCAACGACCCGGACGCCGCTGCCGAGGGCGCCGACGCGATCTACACCGACGTCTGGGCCAGCATGGGCCAGGAGGACGAGATCGAAGAGAGGAACGGCATCTTCGCCGCCTACCAGGTCGACGAGGAGATGATGGCGCGCGCCAACAAGAGCGCCCTGTTCATGCACTGCCTGCCCGCCCACCGCGGCTGGGAGGTCACGCAGGAGGTCATGGACGGCCCGCAGAGCGTCGTCTACGACATCGCAGAGAACCGGTTGCACGTGCAGAAGGCGCTGCTCGCGCTGTTGATCCGCTGATCGCAGCACCCGCGGACCTCGCCGTTGCGAGGTCGCTGCGTCCGCAGCCGATGCGCCGGCGCGGCTTCGCTCTAACGACCATGGCGGCCGCAGCCCGGCCGACGCATGCTGCCGGCATGCACGTGTTGTTGCTGGCGCACTACTTCCCGCCCGACGGCGGCCCGGGCGCGCAGCGGCCACGTTCGTTCGCGCGCCATCTGCCGGGGCTCGGCGTGCGCTGCACGGTGCTGACGCGCGCGGTGCCGGCGCAGCGCGGCGACTTCGACCCAGCCGACGCAGAGGGCCTCGACGCCGTGCGCGAGGCGGACGTCGTGCGCGCCGCGGCCACGACCTGGCCCGAACTGCACGGTGCCCTGCTGCAGGCCGGCGAACGCCTCGACGCCGCCGATCGACCCGACATCGTGCTGGCGACGATGTCGCCGTTCCAGCTGGCGCCGGTCGCGCTCGAACTCGGCCGGCGCTTCGGCGTGCCGACCGTGCTCGACCTGCGCGACCCGTGGGCGCTCGACGGCGTGTTGGACTACCGCAGCCGATGGCACTGGCGGCGGGCGTTCGCCGGCATGCGCGCGGCGCTCACCGCGGCCGACGGCGTGATCGCCAACTGCGAAGAGAGCCGCCGCGCGATCGTGGCGGCGATGCCCTCGCTCCGTGAACGTACGGTTGCGATCCCGAACGGCTGGGACGCGCTCGACTTCGCCGGCCCGGCGCCGGTCGTCGAACCAAGCCCCGTGCTGCGCCTCGTGCACGGCGGCTCGTTCTTGTGCAGCGAGCTCTACGCCGGCGAACGGCCGCTGCGGCGCCTGCTCGGCTGGCTGCGCCACCGCCCGGAGCCGATCGACCCGCGCGGCCGCACCCCGGCCCCTCTGCTGGCGGCGCTGCGCCACCTGCGCGAACGGGGCGATCCGGCCGGCTCGGCAGTGCGCCTCGTCATCGTCGGCCGCCCCGATGCGGCGCTGCGACGCTGCGTCGCCGAGTCGGGGGTCGCCGACCTGGTCGAACTCACCGGCTACCTGCCGCACGCCGCGACCGTGCGTTGCCTGCGCGAAGCAGACGCGCTGTTCCTGACCCTGCACGGCCTGCCGGCCGGACGGCGTGCGCGCATCGTGCCGGGCAAGACCTACGAGTACCTCGCGAGCGGCCGGCCGCTGCTGGCGGCGTTGCCCGCCGGCGACGCGCGCGATCTCGTCGCCAGCGCGCCGCATACGTTCCTCGCCGACCCGTGCGACCCCGAGTCGTTGGCCGCCGCCGTGGTGGCACTGCATGCCGCATGCCGCCGCGGGGACTTGCGCGCCGCCGCCTTCGCGCCGCAGCTCGCCGACTACGAACGGCGCCAGCTCGCTGGCCGGCTCACCCACTTCCTGGCGACCGTGCAGAAGCACTGAGCGGCCGCGAGCCCGCGGGTGCGCACTCAGCCCCGGCCCGCTTCCCACTGCAACGCATCGCCAAGTGCGGCAGACGGCTCTATTCGAGAGCACATGGCGCGCCAGGTTCGCGCCCGGTGGAAGCGACCCATGTGTGGAATCGCCGGAGTCCGCGCGAGCCCGAGCCACGAGGCCCCTTCGAGGGAGGAGCTCGGTCGCATGGCGGCGGCGCTGCGCCACCGCGGCCCCGATGGCCATGGCCTGCTGCTCGACGGCGAGCTCGGCCTCGTGCACACGCGGCTCGCGCTGATCGACCCGCACGGCGGCGCCCAGCCGATGGCCGACGCACGGCAGGACCTGTGGATCGTCGGCAACGGCGAACTCTACGACCATCGCCGCTGGCGCGACGACCTGCGCTCGCGGGGCCACCACTTCCGCACCGACAACGACATCGAAGTGCTGCTGCACGCGTTCGCCGAATGGGGCGACGACGTCTGGCCGCGACTCGACGGCCAGTTCGCGGCGGCGATCTGGCACGCGCGGCGCCGCGAACTGCGCCTCGTGCGCGACCGCTTCGGCGTCGTGCCGCTGTTCTACGCCGAGGTCGACGGCGGCCTCGTGTTCGCCTCCGAGGCCAAGGCGCTGTTCGCCGGCGGTCGAGTGCGACCCGCGCTCGCCGCCGAGGCCATCAGCGAGGCCTTCGTCAACTGGTCGGTGCTGCCGCCCGGCAGCGCGTTCGTCGGCGTGCGCTGCCTGCCGCCCGGAACGACCCTGCGCCTCGACGCCGACGGCACCCGTACCACACACACCTGGTGGCGCCCCGAGTTCGTGCCCACCAACACGCCGCCGACGCTCGCCGCGGCCGCCGATGTGTTGCACGAACGGCTCGACCGCGCCGTGCGCCAGCGCCTCGTCGCCGACGCCAAGGTCGCGGTCTACCTGAGCGGCGGCCTCGACTCGTCGCTGCTCGCGGCCCTGGCGGCGCGCGCGTCGCCCAACCTGACCACGCTCGGCGTGCGCTTCGCGGCGGCGCCGTTCGACGAAGGGGCGGCCCAGCATCGGGTCCGCGACGCCATCGGCAGCGTGCACCACGAGGTCGTCTCGGCCGACCAGGACCTGCGCGCCTGGCTGCCGGCGGTGGTCTGGCACGGCGAAGCGCCGCTGCTGCGCACGGCACCGGTGCCGTTGTTCCAGCTCAGCGCGCGCGCCCACGAACTCGGCATCAAGGCCGTGCTCAGCGGCGAAGGCGCCGACGAGCTGTTCGGCGGTTACAGCATCTTCCTCGAGCAGCGGGTGCGCCGCTTCTGGGCCCGCTGCCCGCAGTCCACGGCGCGGCCGGCGCTGCTCGCGCGCGTGCACGACTTCGTCGCCGACGCGGCGGTGCGGCAGGGTGCGATGTGGCAGGCGTTCTTCGCCCCGGGACTCGCCGACGTCGACGACGCCTTCTACTCCCACGCCTTGCGCTGGCGCAACAACGCCTGGACGACGCGCGTGCTGGCGACGGGCGGCGGCGCGGCGGCCCTGCCGTCGCGGCTGCTGGCGCTGCTGCCGCCGGGCTTTGCCCGCAGCTCGCCGCTGGCGCGGGCCATGGCCATCGAGATCGTCGCCTTCCTGTCGCCGTACCTGCTGTCGAGCCAAGGTGACCGCGTCGGTCTCGCGCACGGCGTCGAATCGCGGCACCCGTTCCTCGCCGCCGAGGTCGCCGGCTTCGCCCTCACGCTGCCCGACCGCTGCAAGGTGCGCGGCCTGACCACCAAGGTCGTGCTGCGCGAGGTCGCGCGGCGGCTGTTGCCCGCGGCCATCGTCGCGCGGCCGAAGCAGCCCTACCGCGCGCCGATCCCGAACCGCCTGTTCGCGCCCGGCGACGACCTCGTCGGCGAACTGCTGCAGCGCGAGGCATTGGCGGCGAACCCGCTGCTGCAGGCCGAAGCGGCCGCGGCCCTGGTGGCGCGAGCGCAGAGCGGCCGGCCGCTCAGCGAACGCGAGGGCATGGCCCTCTGCGGCCTCTTGACCGTGCAACTGCTGCAGCACCAGTTCGTGCGCTCGCCGGCTGCGCTGCCGCGGCTCGACCGCGCGCCCGACGTCGACGTGTGCCTGCGCCAACCCCACCCGATCCTGCCGTGACCAATTGCCCGCCGTTCTCCGCCGACGTGCTGGCGCTCGATGCCGAACGCGAATGCGAACGCATCGCCGCGTGGCTGCGCGACCAGCTCGTGACCACGCTGCGCCGCCGCGGCGCCGTCGTCGCCGTCAGCGGCGGCGTCGACAGCGCCGTCTGCCTCGGCCTCGCCTGCCGCGCCGTCGGCCCGGCGCGCGTGCTGGCGCTGCACCTGCCCGGCCCCGGCTCGTCGACGACCAGCGCCGAACGCGCCCGGCTCGCCTGCGAGCGCTTCGGCGTCGAACTGCAGTGCCACGACCTCGGCCCGGCGCTCGCCGGGCTCGGCAACCAGGAACGGATCGACGGCGCCATCGGCGTGGTGTTCCCCGGTCTGCCAGCGGGCACCCGCCACAAGATCGTGCTCGCCGGCGACCTGCTGCAGCAGGATCGCGGCAACCTGTTCGACCTCGTGGTGGCGATGCCCGACGGCAGCCAGCAGCGGCGGCGCCTGCCGCTCGACGCCTACCTGCAGCTGACCGCGGCGACCAACATGCAGCAGCGGCTGCGCAAGCTGCACGAGTACACCGCCGCCGAGAGCCGCAACTTCGCCGTGCTCGGCACCGCCAACCGGCTCGAACACGAGCTCGGCTTCTTCGTGCGCGGCGGCGACGGCCTCGCCGACGTGCAGTTGCTGGCGCACCTCTACAAGACGCAGGTGTGGGCGCTGGCCCGGCAGCTCGGCGTGCCGCCCGTCATCGTCGACGCGACGCCGAGCACCGAGACCTACAGCCTGCCGCAGACGCAGGAGGAGTTCTTCTTCGCGCTGCCGCTGCGACAACTCGACCTCGTGCTCTGGGCGCACGACCACGGCGTCGCCGACGAACGCATCGCCACGGTGCTCGGGCTCGACGCCACGCAGGTGCAGCGCGTGCGGGCCGACATCGAACACAAGCGGCGCACCGCCTTGCGGCTGCACCGGCCGCCGCTGCGCCTGGAGGCCACGTCGTGACCCCGCGCATGCGCCGCGCCCGGCTGCTCGGCCCGCTGAGCCTGTGGCTCTACCCGCGGGTGTCATGGCGGATGAAGGCGTTGCTGCGCTGGCTGCTCTACCGGCGCGAAGGCGGCTCGATGTTCTCGATCACCCTGCGACAGATCTTCGCACGGCACCACGGCGTCGAGGTCGGCGAGTTCACGCACGGCGGCTGGCTGTCGGTGTTCCACGTCGACGAAGGCACCCGCATCGGTCGCTACTGCTCGATCGCCGAGACCGCGCGCCTCGTCACCCAGAACCACCCGCTGACGACGCGTTCGACGAGCGGCATGTTCTTCCACCCGGCCTTCGGCGCCGTCGACAAGGACCTCAGCAGCCGCACGCAGCTGGTCGTCGGCAACGACGTCTGGATCTCCAACTTCGCCGTCGTGTTGCCGTCGGTGCGATCGATCGGCGATGGCGCCGTGATCGGCGCCGGCGCGGTCGTCGGCCGCGACGTGCCGCCGTACGCGATCGTGCACGGCAACCCGGCGCGCGTGGTCGGTTACCGCTTCGACGAAGCGCGCATCCAGCAGCTGCTCGCCGAACGCTGGTGGGATCGCCCGCTCGCCGAGCTGCTGCGTGAGCCGCAGCGCTTCACGGTGCCGCTGGAGCCGCCTTCAGCCCCGGCCTGAGTCGCGCCCCAACGCGGCGCGGTCGACCTTGCCGTTCTGGGTGCGCGGCAGCGCGGCGTGGAAGACGACCCGGTCGGGCACCTTGAAGTCCTCCAACCGCGCCTTGCAGTGGCGCAGCACCGCGCGCGCGTCGAGCGTGGCCGCGCGCGGCACCACGTGGGCGACGATGGCGGTGCCGAGCGTGCCGTCGTCGACGCCGATCACGGCGGCATCGACGACCTCGGGCAGCTCGCGCAGCGTGTGCTCGATCTCGATCGGCGCCACCTTCTGGCCGCGGCTCTTGAGCAGGTCGTCGCGACGACCGACGAACCAGTGGCAACCATCGGCATCGCGGCGGAACAGGTCGCCGGTGCGGCAGAGCCGTTCGCCAGGCAACGGCCCCGGCGGGAAGCGCTGCGCCGACAGCTCCGGTGCGTTCCAGTAGCCGAGCATGACATGGCCGCCGCGCACGACGAGCTCGCCGACCGCACCGTCGCCGAGCCTCTGCCCCCGTTCGTCTTCGATCCAGACCTCGGTGCCCGGGATGGCGATGCCCACCGAGCCGGCCTTCTGATCGAGCCACTCGGGCGGCAGGTAGAGCGTTCGCTTGGTCTCGGTCAGCCCGTACATCGCGAACAGCCGCGCCTGCGGCAGGGCCTGCCGCAGACGTTGCAGGTGCGCCGGCGACAACGCGGCGCCGGTGTTGGTCAGGCAGCGCAGCGACGACAGGTCGAAGGCGGCGAGGTCCATGCCGAGCAGCATCGCCCACAGCGTCGGCACACCAGGCAGCACGGTCGCGCGTTCGGCAGCGAGCCGCTCGAGGAACGCCGCCGGGAAGGTGAACGGCTCGTACACCAGCGTGGCGCCGCAGGCGACCGCCATCAGCAGCTGGTAGAGGCCGTAGTCGAAGGCCCACGGCAGCGCCGTGATCACCACGTCGTCGGCAGCGGTGCCGAGGTAGCTCAGGATCGAGCGCGCGGCGAAGACGACGTTGTGGTGCGCCGACATCACGCCCTTCTGGCCGCCGGTGCTGCCGGAGGTGTAGACGAGGCAGGCGAGGTCGCGGTCGATGTGGTCGCGCCGGGGCGGAGCCGCGGCCACGGCGAGCAGTTCGTCGTAGCTGGCGTCGCCACCGTCGCCGCCGACGGTCAGCAACAGCGCCGGGCCGACCGCGGCCCGGCACGCCGCCGCGCGGGCCGCCGGCACGAACACGGCCCGCGGGGTCGCATCGGCACACAACGCGGCGAGGCGGTCGGGCTTGCTGCTCGGATCGACGACGACGAAGGCGGCGCCGGCGGCGAGCGCCGCGAACAGCACCACGGCGAGCGGCACCGAGTTGGGCAACCAGGTCAACACCCGGTCGCCGCGCCGCACGCCGCGGGCGCGCAGGGCCGCCGCCAACCGTGCGACGCGCGCCGCGAACTCGCCGTAGACGAGCCGTTCGTCGCCGCAGACCAGCGCGGTGCGCTGCGGCGAGCGCCCTGCCGTCGCCCACAGCAGGTCGTCGACACGCTGCATGCTCAGCCGCCGGCGCCGCACCGGCGCAGCACGAAGTCGACGATGCGCCGCACGCTGTCGAGGTTCTTCGGCGTCGCCTCGGCGTCGGTCACGGTCACCCCGAAGGCCTGCTCGAGGAACAGGATCAACTCGAGCACGCCGGTCGAGTCGATCACGTTGGCGGCCATCAAGGAGGTGTCGTCGTCGTGCGGGAACTCGGCATCCGACAGCAGGAACGTGCGCGCCAGGAAGGCGCGCACGGCCTCTCGGCACGACGCCCGGGTCGTGCCGGCCGGCGGCGTGCGATCGTCGGTCGGAGCGGCGGACATGCCATGACGATGCGGCAACCTCCGCCGGGCCACAACGGTCCGCAGGGCGTAGTCCACCGCCCCGCACCGCAAACGAACCACCCGCTCCCGAGCGGCCGACGAACGGCGCTCGTCAGCCGCGACGGCACCCGGCCCACGAACTGTGCGCCGCAGGCTTGACGCGCCCGTGCACGATGCATAAGAATGCACGCTCGATGCATAATCATGCATCGCCGCCCGAAGCCATGAAGAAGTCCAAGAAGAAGATCGTGCTCGCCTACTCCGGCGGCCTCGACACCTCCATCATCGTGCCCTGGCTCAAGGAGCACTACGACTGCGAGGTGCACGCCTACTGCGGCGACATCGGTCAGGGCGACGACGAGCTGCGCGGGCTCGAGGAGAAGGCGCGCCGCAGCGGCGCGGTGTCCTGCCGCGTCGACGACCTGCGAAGGTCCTGGCTCGAAGACTACGTCTGGCCGTGTGTGCGGGCGATGACGGTCTACGAGGGCCGCTACCTGCTCGGCACCAGCATGGCGCGGCCGATGCTGGCCAAGGGCCAGGTCGACTACGCCAAGGCCATCGGCGCCGACGCGGTCGCCCACGGCTGCACCGGCAAGGGCAACGACCAGGTTCGCTTCGAGCTCGCCTACCAGGCACTGGCGCCCGAGCTCGAGGTGATCGCGCCGTGGCGGCACTGGGACATCCGCAGCCGCGAGGACGCGCTCGACTACGCCGACCGACGCGGCATCCAGGTCACCGCCTCGCGCACCAAGATCTACTCCCGCGACCGCAACCTCTGGCACATCAGCCACGAGGGCGGCGCGCTCGAATCGCCCGGCAACGCGCCGCCGGACGACGTCTGGACCCTGACCGTCGACCCGCGGCAGGCCCCGGACCAGCCACTCGAGCTGACGCTCGGCTTCGCCCACGGGGTGCCGATCGCCGTCAACGGCGAGGAGCTGCCGGCGGAGGTGCTGCTGACGAAGCTCAACGAGCTCGGCGGCAAGCACGGCGTCGGCCGCGTCGACATCTGCGAGAACCGCCTCGTCGGCATGAAGTCGCGCGGCGTCTACGAGACGCCCGGCGGCACCATCGTGCTCGAAGCGGCCCGCACGCTGCGCGCCCTGACGATGGAACGCGACACCCTGCGGCTGTGCGAGAAGCTGATGCCGGACTACGCCGACCTCGTCTACACCGGCCGCTGGTTCCACCCGGCGCGGCGTTCGCTCGACGCGTTGTTCGCCGCCGCCAGCCGGCCGGTGACCGGCACCGTGCGCGTACGGCTCTACAAGGGCACCGCCACGGCGTTGTCGGCGACCTCGCCGAACAGCCTGTTCAGCGAGGACCTGGCGACGTTCGGCCACAGCGCCACCTTCGATCACGCCGACAGCTACGGCTTCGTCAAGCTCTACGGCCTGCCCGGCGCCGTCGCCGCCAAGGTGCAGGGAGCCGACGCGTGAGCCACCCCGGCCAGATGTGGGGCGGCCGTTTCCGCGGCACGCTCGATCCGATGTTCGCCGAGTTCCAGAAGAGCCTGCCGAGCGACCACGTGCTCGCGTTCGCCGACCTGGAGACCAACCTGGCCTGGAGCGAAGCGCTGGCCGCGGCCGGCGTCTTCACCGACGCGGAGCTCGACCGTGTGCGCACGGCGATCGACGCGCTGGCCGAACACTGGGCCGAGCACGGCGTGCCGGTCGAGGATCCGGCCGAGGACGTGCACAGCCTCGTCGAACGCGAGCTCACCGACCGCATCGGCGACCTCGGCAAGCGCATGCACACCGGCCGTTCGCGCAACGACCAGGTCGCCACCGATCTGCGGCTCTACCTGCGCGAACGCATCCACGGCCTGCTCGACGGCATCACCGACCTGTGCGCGTCGTTGGTGCAGAAGGCCGAAGCCCACGCCGACGCGCCGATGCCGGGCTACACCCACCTGCAGCGCGCCCAGCCGATCACGATCGGCCACCACGCCCTCGCCCACGTCGAGGCGCTGGCGCGCGACCGCGAACGCCTGGTCGACGCCTTCCACCGCATGGACCGCTGCCCGCTCGGCAGCGGCGCGCTCGCCGGCACCACGCTGGCGATCGACCGCGACGCGCTGGCGCAGGCGCTCGGCTTCACCGGCGGCCCCACCCGCAACAGCCTCGACGCCACCGCCGCCCGCGACCATCTGTGCGAGCTCGCCTTCGCCTCGGCGATGGTGATGACGCACCTGTCACGGTTGGCCGAGGACTACATCTTCTTCGCCTCGCAGGAGGCGCGCTTCCTGGCCTTCGGTGACGCGGTGTCGACCGGGTCCAGCCTGATGCCGCAGAAGCGCAACCCCGACGCCATGGAGCTCGTGCGCGGCAAGGCCGGCCGCGTGCTGGGCGCGTTGATGGCGCTGTTGGCGACCGTGAAGGGCCTGCCGATGGCCTACAACCGCGACCTGCAGAGCGACAAGGAGACGCTGTTGCCGGCGCTGCTGGAGACCGAAGCCTGCCTGATGGTGGCGGCGATGGCGGTGCGCAACGCCGACTTCGACGTCGAACGCTGCGCCGAGCAGGCCGAACGCGGCTACCTCAACGCCACCGACCTCGCCGACTTGCTGGTGCAACACGGCGTGCCGTTCCGCGATGCGCACGGCATCGTCGGCGCCGCCGTCAATCGCGCCGTCGAGCTCGGCGTCGAATTGCAGGACCTGCCCGCCGGCGAGGCGAAGCGCCTGCTGCCCCAGCTCGACGTCGATCTCAAGACGGCGCTCGCCGCCGGCGCCATCCTGCGGCGCCGCGACGTGATCGGCGGCACCGCGCCGGACCGCGTGCGCGACGAAGTCGAACGCTGGCAGATCCTGATGGGCGAATGGAGCAGCCACGAGGCCGACGGCCTCGAAGACCACGATGCCGACGAAGACCACGCCGCCGGGGACGACGACGGCCACGACCATGACTGACGCCACCACCCCCCTGCAGGTCACCGTGCGCCCGGCCGTCGTCGCCGACGCCCGGCCGATCATGACCCTCGTCAACGAACTGGCAGTGCAGCAGGTGATGCTGCCGCGCTCGCCGGCTTCGGTGATCGAGAACATCCGCGACTTCTTCATCGCCGAGGTCGCCGGCCAATTCGCCGGCTGCGGCGCCCTGGCGATCACCTGGACCGACCTCGCGGAAGTGCGCTCCTTGGCGGTCGCGCCGGCCATGCAGCGCCACGGCGTCGGCCGCACGCTGGTCGAGGCGATCGTGCAGGACGCGCGCCGGCTCGGCCTGCCGCGGCTGTTCGCCTTCACCTACGTGCCGGGCTTCTTCGGCAAGGTCGGCTTCAAGATCTGCCAGCACGAAGACCTGCCGCACAAGGTCTTCAACGACTGCATGCACTGCCCCAAGTTCCTCGCCTGCGACGAGATCGCGATGACGCGCGTGCTCGATCCGAAGGCGTCGCCGGCAAAGTTGTTCGGCAAGCCCCAGCGCGCCATCCCGCTGCCACAGCGCACCCCGGGCTTCGTCGCCCCCGACCACAAGTAGTGGCCCAGGGCCGCTGCCGCCGATCGTTGCCGCACGGCGGACGTGCATTACCGCGCAGGAAGTTGCGGTCCGGCGTCGGCCTGGCTAGTCGACGCGGCGCGCCCGGCATGGGCCCGCTGCCCCACCATGAGCCTGCGCCGCCGCTACGCCCCCGCCGCCGGCCGCCCTCGAGCGGCCTCGCGGCCCTGCCCCGGCGCCTGCGTTCCGGCGCATGCGTCGCCCCAACCCCCCGTCGGCAGCGACGTTCCCAATCCGGGACCGGCCGCATGGGGATCCGGGCCGACCTTGACCAGGCGGGGCCGACCGCCACAATCTCCCATCCCCAGACCCTGCCCCATCTCCCGACCCGGAGCGTGGCCCGCGATTCGCTTGGCAACGCGCCCGGTCCCTCGTGCCAGAAGGTGCCCGCCTTCCGTCACCGGATGAGGTTCACTTAGAGCAAGGCCATGAAGCGATTCGACTCCGCCACCCTGTTGACCCTCGCAATCCTCTCGGCGCTGGGCGCATGCTCCAGCGGCGGCAATTCCGCGGTCGGCGAGACCAAGACAGGCGGTGACTTCGTCGTCCTCAAGACGGACCCGACCACCGGCGCGACGATCTACCTGAACGACCCGATCAGCCTCGACTTCAGCAACGCCGTCGACATCGACTCGGCGAGCTTGACGACGATGTCGTTCCAGGCGCTCGACCAGCTCGGGGATCCGACGCAGGAACTGGTGACCGGCAGCTTCTTCATCGGCACCGCGACCGGGGACACCACCCCTGGCCGCCGCCTGCAGTTCGTGCCGCGCTTCGCCACCAACAACACCTACGACGACGGCGGCTTCAAGTCGGGCCGCACCTACCTGGTGCAGATGATCGGCGGCAGCAGCGCCAACGGCACCGTGTTGCGCGACACCAAGGGCAAGGCGCTGGCGCAACCGATCACGTTCACGTTCAGCACGCGCGAAGGCACCACACCAGCGCAGTTGTTCCGCAACCCGAAGACGGGCGGCCCGGTCAAGCAGGGCCTCGAGGTGTCGACCGCGAGCAGCCTGAACAACGTGCCGCTCGGCCTGTTCGGCGCCCCGCCGATCGAGGTGCGACTGCTGTTCGACCAGGCGTTGAATCCGAACGACTTCAACGTGCCGGTCAACTTCGACACCAACCCGTTGGTGCGCGACATCAGCGACCGCGGCCGTGTCTTCCTGGAGTACGACGATCCCGAGTACGGCACCAACACCTGGATCCCGACCGACGCCGAGCTCGAGCGCAACGACCTGACCGGCGCCACCCTGGTGCTGCGCCCGGTCGGCGTGCTGCCCAACAACGCCACCATCCGCGTCATCGTCGAGCCGACGCTCGAGGACATCTCCGGCGAGTCGAACCAGGGCAACCTGTCGTACGACCGCATCTTCGCCACCTTCACCACCGAGCCGGCCTACGGCCAGCAGTGGAACGGCATCGTCGAGAACTTCACCTCGACCACGAACATCGACCTCGGCGCCTCGTTCCCCGAGAGCCAGGCCGAAGTCGGCCCCGGCTTCGTCAAGGCCGGTTTCGGCTTCGAAGGCAAGCAGACCACGCTCGAGTATGAGCCGACCGCGGCCGAGGTGCTGCTCAACACCGCGTTCACCCAGATCGTGCCGAAGCAGGGCCTGCCCTTCACGGTCAGCGGCGGCGTCTTCAACTTCAAGAACGTCACCATCCCTCAGGGCGTGACGGTCAAGGGCACCGGCCCGAACCCGATGGTCTGGCTGTGCACGGGCGACTTCATCGTCTCCGGCACGCTGACCGTGCGCGGCGGCAATGGCGCCGCGGTCAACACGCTGAACAGCGCCGGCTACGCCAAGGCCGGCGGCCCCGGCGTCTGCGGCGGCGGCAACGGTGGTGATGGCACGCCTTCGGCGACGCAACGCGACATGCGTGGTGGCCAGGGTCGCGGCCCGCTGCAAGCGGCGGCCAAGGGCGGCCGCGGCGGCTACGTCGCCTGTGTCAGCGGCTGCTACACCGGCTCCGGCTACAACGGCAGCGGCGGTGGCTCGGGCGGCGGCGGCGGCGCCATGGCGACGCGGGGCGACCCCTACTGGCGCGGCTCGCTGACCGGCGTCGGCAACAACCCCAACGTGGCGCCATCCACGAACACGGCCTTCCAGCAGCGCTTCGGCTACGGCGGCGCCGGCTGCAGCGGCGGCAGCGGCAGCCGCAGCGGCTTCCTGCTCGGCGGCGAGCCTGGCGACCTGGCCTTCGCCGACACGCGCTCCGACAACAACTACTGGGGCAGCGCGATCGACGTCGCCCGCAACCTGCGCATCACCGGCGAACTGACCGTGCCGATGGGCGGCGGCGGCGGCGGCGGCGGCGGCGACACCTCGCCGACCTTCAACTGCACGTTGACCGGCAACAACCCCACCAACGACTACAGCGGCGGTGGCGGTGGCGGCGGCGGCGGCGCGCTGATCGTCAAGGCGCTCGGTGAGATCATCATCAGCAGCACCGGCCACATCATCGCCGACGGCGGCCACGGCGGCGGCGGCGAGCAGGCCGGCTCGTGCGGTGAAGCTGGCGGCGGCGGTGCTGGTGCCGGTGGCATGGTCGTGCTGATGTCCGCCAAGCGCATCATCATCGAGCCGCACGGCAACTCGGCCACCAACCGCTTCGTCTACGGCGCGCCCTCGGCCGTGGCGACCGCGACCCACCCCTACCTGCGCGACGACTACGACTTCGCGATCTCGGCGGACGGCGGCGTTTGCACGACGGGCGCCTTCGGCTCGATCCAGATCCAGAACAAGTACCCCGCCACCGGGCAGGCGATGATGGGCGGCACGACCTACGATGGCGAACCGCTGGGCGCGCTCGGCGGCATGGGCATCGTGCAGTTGATGGTGCCCCCGGGCGAGAACCTGTCCGACGGCACCAACACGCGCCTCGACGACAACATCGAGTTCCGCCAGCCGGGCGCCACGCCTGGCACCGGCACCCTCATCAGTGGCGAAGCCAAGCGCCAACTGCTCGGCTGGCGCGGCTTCCCGACCGGCACCGGCACCTACGTCAACGACGCCAACGCGCCGCTCAACCTCGGCGACAACGAAGGCGACATCCGGCCGGCCCCGCTGCTGCTGCCGGTGCCCTTCCAGCCGACCTCGCGCGTACGTTCGAAGTGGCTCGACCTCGGCGCTGCCGAACGGCGCTCGGTGGGCGCGGGCGGCGACGGTCTGCCGCGCGGCATCGACACCTCGGCTGGCGCCGTGGTCGGTCCGAAGTTCGAGTTCAGCGGCACGCAGCCGAACGGCTACATCGACTTCCAGTCGCTCGGTTCCACCGGCATCCTGATCAACTACCTGACGCCGGTCTCGGCGACGCCGATCGCGAGCATCGACGCCAACGCCAGCCACCTCGGCAAGGCCGCCTACAAGATCGTGCTGCAGTCCGCAGTGCTCGGCGACGCCGATCGTTACGTGCAGTACGAAGCCGAACTGCTCAACAGCGCGGACTCGCTGCTCGCCGGCTACCGCATCGTCTCACACACCGCACAGGAGCTGCTGGTCGACCCGGAGACCACCGTGCTGCCGGACGGCGCCGTAAAGCTGCGCGTGCGGGCGAAGTTCTTCAGGGTCGTGACCGGCGGCTCGGACGGCCTCGGCGGCACCTACGCGCCGGACACCTCGACGCCGGCCGTGCCGATCGCGAACGTGCGCTTCGGGTTCGCCTTCCACACCGACCCGGGCAGCGCCTCGGGCGAGCGGTATCCGTCCGTCGCCCAGGACTTCGTGCGCGACCTAAGCGACCCGGTCGTGCAGAACTGGATCGCCGCCAACCACCCGCGCTACGTGCAGTGGGACATCACGTTCAACATGACCTACGCGCCGGCGCAGAGTGTGTCGCCGTCGTCGCCGCGGCCCGAGATCCACTTCCTGCGGCTGCCGTTCCGGTTCTGATCGACTCGCGCGCTCGACCGCGCGCGACTCGATCACGGCTCCTACGACGCCCCTTCGCGTCGTTCACCAACCCGCGAAGCCTGAACACCGGCTCCGCTGCGGCGTCCATTCCGGCGACTCGCGCGCTCGACCGCGCGCGACTCGATCACGGCTCCTACGACGCCGCTTCGCGTCGTTCACCAACCCGCGAAGCCTGAACACCGGCCCCGCTGCGGCGTCCATTCCGGCGACTCGCGCGCTCGACCGCGCGCTTGGCCACAGCCCTCGATTGCGTACGAGCGCTGGCTATCGTTCGCGCGCATGACGGTCCAGCTCACGCCCGTTCCCGATCACATCCCCCTGCCGGCGGGCTTTCGTGCCGCGGGACTGCACTGCGGCCTCAAGAAGAACCAGCAGTTCGACCTCGGGCTCTTGCTGGCGGAGCAAGCGGTGGCAGCGAGCGCGATCTTCACGCGCAACGAACTGCTCGGCGCCCACATCCCGGTGTGCCGCGATCACCTGGAGAAGAGCGGCGGGCGCGTGCGAGCGGTGCTCGTCAACGCCCGCAACGCCAACTGCGCGACCGGCCAGCGCGGCATCGAGGATGCGCGCCTCTGCTGCGCCGAGCTGGCGACCCGTCTGCGCTGCCCGATCGAACAGGTGCTGATGGCGAGCACCGGCCCGATCGGAGCACCGCTGCCTCGGCAACGCATCGTCGACCACCTCGACGCCCTGCTGGCGCGCGCCAGCCGCGATGGTGGCATGGACTTCGCCCGGGCGATCATGACGACGGACACCTACGCCAAGGCCGTGCACACCACGGTCGGCGCCGGCGGCGTCACCGGCTTCGCCAAGGGCTCGGGCATGATCCACCCGAACATGGCGACGATGCTCGGCTTCCTGCTCACCGACGGCAGCCTCACGCCCGCAGATTCGGCGCTGCTGCAGCGAGTCGCCGATGCGTCGTTCCACCGCGTCACGGTCGACGGCGACACCTCGCCCAACGACTCGCTGTTCCTGCTGGCGAGCGGCAGCCACACCATCGGCCTGGGCAAGGTCGAACAGGGCCTGCTCGAGACCGGCCAGCAGCTGGCGCGGACGATCGCGGCGGACGGAGAAGGCGCGACTCGGCTCGTCACCGTGCAGGTGCGCGGGGCCCGCGACGAAGCCGAGGCGACCCACGTCGGCCGCATCATCGCGACGAGTCCACTGGTCAAGACCGCAGTTGCGGGGCGCGATCCCAACTGGGGTCGCATCCTGTCTGCGGCCGGTCGCGCCGGCGTGACCTTCCCTGCCGAACTGGCGCGCGTCTGGGTCGGCGCAGCGGACGTCTACAGCGGCGGGCTGCCGCATCCCGAGAACGAGCCCGCGGCCCACCAGCACCTCGCCAACGACACCTGCATCGTGCTCGGCATCGACCTCGCCGTGGGCAAGGCAGCGGCCGACGTCTGGACCTGCGACCTGACCAAGGACTACGTGCAGATCAACGCCGACTACCGCAGCTGATCGTCGCCGCGATCCTGATAGACCCGCGGCGGCGGCAACCCCTTCGTGCTCCACCACTGCCGGTGGTCGTGCGCTGCCGGCGGCAGCCCGGCGACATAGCCGATGCTGGCGGTGGGCACGCTGTCGCAGTACGGCAGGTACGGCTTCAGGTCGAGCACGGGCGTGCCATCGAGCAGGTCGTGATCGGCGATGTGCAGCACCCGCTTCTCGATGCGGAGCAGTTGCACACACGACATTCCGATCGGGTTGGGACGCTGCGGCGCGCGCGTCGCGAACAGGCCGCGCTTTCGCTGGTCTCGCGGCGGCACGACCTGCGAACGGAAACCGCGGGCGAGGTGGAACCACGACAACACCCAGAGGTGCGAGAAGCCCGCCAGGTCGGCGAGGCAGTTCTGCAGCCCCTGACGAACGAGGATCTCCCCGGTGGCGCCGCGACCGAGCCCGCTCTGCCGCGGCGCCTCGTGGTGCAGCCGCTGTTCACAACGCACGAAGCCGATCGGCCGCAGCGGCGGGAGAACCTCTTCCATGGTCGACTCGGCCTCCAGCTGCGCTCAGCGCGCCGCCGGCGCGCGCGGGATCTTCACTTCCTGCCCTTCCTTCAGGCGCCTCGTGTCGGCCTCGTTCCAGCCGTTGCAGGCCATGATCTCCCGGTAGCGATTGCCGTTGCCGAGGTGCTTCTTGGCCAGGTGGATCAGCGTCTGCCCGCGCTGCAGGAGGACCACAAAGTGATCCGGCTCAGGCTGCGGCACTGGGGCCACCGGCTCGGGAGCTGGCGTCGGCGGTGGCGCGGGCGGGCCTTCCTGACGCGGCGGCGGTTCCTGCGGGGCAGCCGACGGACCAACCGCAACACCGGTGGCGGGGTCAGCTGCCGCGGCCGCCGGATCGGGCCGCAGCCGGTGCGAGGCCTCGACCGCGACTCCGGCCGCGACCAACGACCGCCGCAACGACCCATGGTCGCCGCCGACTTCGAGCACGAGCGTGTTCGCTCCGGGACGCGAGGGCGCCGGCTGGCCGCAGGCGACCAGCACACCGGACAGCAACACGGAGAGGCGCAGGAGCATGGGCACCATCTTGCCACGTCAGGGTGGCGGCGGCGACACGATCGTCGATGGCAACGTAGGCGCGGCGCCACGAGTCGCGAAGGCGCTTGCGTGCAGCGCCCCTGCCGCGGACTGTTGGCGCGGACCGATGAGCGCTGTACGACGCCTGCTCCTGACCGCCCTGCCGAAGGTGCTGCTGTCGCGCCTGACCGGCTTCATGTGCAGCCTGCCGCTGCCCGAACGACTGCGCCCGCGCTTGTTCGGCTGGTTTGCCCGCCGCTACGGCGCCACGCTCGAGGAAGCCGCGGCACCACCAAGCGAGTTCCGTTCGCTGCAGGCGTTCTTCCGCCGTGCCTTGCGGCCCGGAGCCCGACCGATCGCCTCGACGGCACTGGTCTGGCCGTGTGATGGCCGCATCGTCACCACGGGGCCCGTGCGCGGTGGCCGCATCAGCCAGATCAAGGGCAACGACTACGAGCTCGCCGACCTGCTCGGCGACCGCGCCCTCGCCGCGGCCCTCGAAGGCGGCAGCCAGGCCACGATCTACCTGGCGCCAGGCGACTACCACCGGGTGCACAGCGCGTTCGCCGGGCAGGTCGAGGCCGTCGTGCCGCTGCCGGGCACCCTGTTCCCGGTCAACCCACCGGCCGTGCGCTGCATCGACCGCCTGTTCGCACGCAACAGCCGCCACGTGTTCCACTGCCGCTTGCGGACCGGCCAGCCCGCGGCCCTGGTGATGGTCGGCGCCTACAACGTCGGCGGCACCCTCGTCACGAAACCCGGCGGCCCGGTGTCGCCAGGTGAGGAGCTCGGCCAGTTCGGCTTCGGCTCGACGGTCGTGGCCATCGTCGGCCCAGGCGCGGCGACGTTTCTCGACCTGCCCCCGGGACAGCGGGTGCGTATGGGCCAGGCGGCCTCAGGAGTGATGGCCTGATTGGCACCGCCCTTCCGCAAGTGGTTGCGGGGAGCTAGGTAGCCGCCAAGAGACGCGACGAAACGCAGCGGCGGGCCGCCACCCCAGGTGGCCGGCTCCATTGCACCACGCAAGCCATCAGTCCCGTTTCAGCCCCCGACGGCGCGCAGCACGACGCGGGCCTCATCGCCGGCGCGCCCCTTGGTACGCATCGCCAAGTGCTGCAGCAGGTCGGTGCCGAGGCGCCGTTCGGGCCCGACGGCAGCGGTGAAGTGGGTGGCGATGCGCAGCATGGCCTCCGGCGTGACCGCGTTCTCCTTGCGCAGGCGATCGAACAGCGGGAAGCCGTTGCGCGCCAGCACGGCGAAGAAGCCCATGGTCGAGTTGCCCGGCGCCTCGGCACCTGCCTCGCCCTCGGGTCGCGCCATGTCGAGCAGCAGCTTGGTCAGCGCGATCTGGTAGTGCACTTCGTGGTCGCCGTGCGGCGACGCGGCCAGACGCGCCAGCAGGTGCAGCGCCTGCGCTTCCTGATGCGCGCGGCGCAAACGCACGGCGCGTTCGACGAAGAAGCCGACGAGTTTGGCACCAACGGCAGCGAGCGCGATCTCGATCAGCAGGTCGGCGACTTTGGTGTTGCCACCAACCAGCTTGACGGCCTTCTCCGCCGCAGCACGTGCGAACTTCGGCGGCAGCGCTGGCGCCAGCCGCAGCAGGATGCTGCCAGCCATGTCGACGAGCTGCAGGTTCTTGCTGGTCAGCAACACCTTGAGCAGCGGCTCGGCAGCCTGCTTGTTGTTGGCCAGGGCTTCGGCAGCGGCGGCGCGGAAGCGATCGTCATCGTGATCGAGCAGCTTCACCGCCACCTTGGCCATCTCGGCGCCACCGGCCGTCCGCAGCATGCGCAGGGCGAACAGCCTCTGCTCGGCTGCGCGCGCCACGAGCAAGCGCTTGAGCACCGGCAGCAGGCCCTCCGGCAGCTCCGGGAGCTCGACCAGCAGGTCGCGAACGGCGTCCTGCACGTCCTTCTGCTTCTGGTCTTCGAGCACTTCGAGGCACGCACGCACCTGCGCCGCCGTCAGCTTGCTGCGCCGCAGCCCGCGGAACGCAGCCGAACGCACCGCTGGCGCCTTCTGGGCGTCGGTGAACGCGAGCAAGGTGCTGCGGCTGCCCTCGGCATCGACGCGGGCGAGCGTCTCGAGGATCTTGACCACGGTCAGCTCCGGCAGCGGCGACTCCAGGTGCTTGGTCAGGCCTTCGCGAAAGGGCTTCTGCAACGCTGGCGGGAACCGCCCGGCAGCATCCCCCAGCAGGCGCGCCGCCAACTCGGCAGTCTCCGGCGCCAACAGCGCGTGCTGGAGTACGGATACCGAGTCCTTGCTGATGCTGCGGGCGAGGATGCCGAGAATGCGTTGGCGCTGGTCACCAATCGCTTGGGGGTAGATCGCTGCGAGCACCCCATGGGCTGATGCTCCAACCTCCGTGAGCAGGTGTGCGGCGTGGTCGGCGAGCGATTCGTTCTCGACGGTCGCCTGGGCAATGATCTGCAAAGCGTCCGGCGTGGCGATCTTGGCCAATGCCTCCAGACAGAAGCGCCCGAGCACATTGGACCGGCGCAAACCGGCACCAAGGCACCTGGCGACCGCGGGCTCCTTCGCGCGCAACTCGCCAAGGATCTGCGCAGCCGCAACTTGCAGCTCGGGCTTGCCAGTCTCCAGCAAGCCTACGATGGTCTTGACGGTGTCGTTCATACGATCGGCTCGGTTACGTCGAACCGCCATCCTTGCAAGGCAGCCCGACAGGCCCTCAGTAGGTGGCGCGGATTATGTCAAAAGACGGAGGGCACTGCCACTGCCTGTGCGCCTCCTCACGCGTCGTTGGCCGCCCCCTGATAGCCACCGCACGCCCCCGCCCTGGCTGGCAGCCGTTCTCTGCCACTTCCTTGGCCCTCGACCCGCATCCCGTGGACCCCACAACCCTTTGTCAAGTAATCTACTAGGCCCATGCGCCTGTTGCTCGTGACGCCGTTCCCGCCGTGCCGCTCCGCGGCTCATGGCGGCGGGGCGTACTTGGCGAGCCTGGTCGACGGCCTGGCGCGCCGCGCGGAACTGGGCCTCGTCAGCCTGACCCTGCACGCGGGACAGCCCGCCGCCCCCGCCGTGCCCTGGGCTTGGCTCGGACTCGCCGCGCGGGAGGATCGCCCAGATGGGGTCGCGCGGCCGAGCGACCGCGTGCGCATGCTCTGGCGCTGGCGTCGCTCCCCGCTGGTCGCCGCCAAACACGCGAGCCGCCGCCTCGAGGTGCTCGTCCGTCAGGCCGTCACCGAATGGCGCCCCGACGCTGCCCTGGTCGAGATGGCGCAGATGGCGCAGTACCTGCCGGCCCTGCGCGGTGTGCCGACGGTGTTCACGGACCACGAAGCGGGCTGCCCAGCGAACACTCATACCGGGCTCGGCCGCCTCGGGGACGCGCGCGACCGCCGGTTGTGGCGCCGCTACGTGCAACGCTTCTACAGCCAGGCCGACGTGCTGCAGGCGTTGACCGCGGAAGATGCCTCCAGCCTGTCGAGCCAGCTCGCGCGCCCGGTGCTGGTGCGACCGCCGACCGTCGTCGTGCCCGCCGAACCCGTGCACCCGGAGCTGGCGCCGGGGCGCGCCCTGTTCCTCGGCGATTACCAGCACGCGCCAAATCCCGAAGCAGCGGCCCGGCTCGCGCACGAAGTGGTGCCGCTGGTGCGTCGGCAGCAGCCGGACTTCGTGCTGCGATTGGCCGGCGCCCACAGCGAACGTGTGCGCGCGCTCGGCGAACTGCCGGGTGTCGAGGTGGTCGGCTTCGTGCCCGATCTGCACGCCCTGCTGGCGAGCGTTCGTTTCGTACTGTCGCCGGTCTACTCCGGCGACGGCGTGCGCATGAAGAACCTCGTCGCCTTGGCGCACGGTGTGCCGGTCGTGACCAACCGCCTGGGGGCCCGCGGCAACGAGGCCCCGCCGCTCGCCTGCCGCCTCGCCGAGACGGCTCCGGAGCTGGCGCAGCAATGCCTGCGGCTGCTCTGCGACCCTGCGACCGCCGGCACCGCCGGTCGCAGCGCCCACGCCTGGGCCAGGCAACACCTCGACGCCGACGCCGTCGCGGCGCATCAGCTCGAACGCATCACCGAGCTGCTCGCGCAGAGGCGCGGCTGAGGCTCAGCCCTTCGCGGGGACCCGTCCGTCGTTCGCCGCCGGCCGCACCGGCGCCGCCGGCGCCCGCTTGCGCAGCCGCAGCTTGCGCAGCGTCTCCTGCACGAACGACTCCATCTTCGAGGTCTCCTTGCCGCGCAGCGTGTTCCACAGGATGCGCAGGCCGCGCCACGGCCGCAGCAACAGGCTGCGCGTGTAGAAGGCGCGCACGACGCGGTACTTCCACTTCGTGAGCTCCTTGGCCGTGAAGTGCTCGTTGAACTTGCGATCCTCGCTGAGGTACGTGTTGTGCACGTAGATCGGCAGCTTCAGGAACGCGTCGTCGTACTTGATCTTGCCCTCCTTCTCGAGCTGGCGCGTGATCTCGGTGTTCGGCAGCGGGAAGAAGAAGCCGGCCGAGACGTCGTCGACGCCGGCCTTGCCGAGCTTGGCGGCGAGCCGCACCGACGCCTCGAGGTCCTCCTTCTCATCGGTTGGATAGGCCAGCACGAAGAAGGCGCCGACGTTGAGGCCCGCCTTGACCGACGCCCGCACCGCGCGGAACAGCTTCTCGTCGGTCAGCATCTTCTTCATGTGCTTGCGCGTACGTTCGCTGCCCGATTCGGGCGCGAAGTTCAGCGAACGGCAGCCGCTGCGCACGAGCAGGCCGGCGACCTCTTCGTCGATGATCTCGCTGCGCGTGCCGGCCGGCAGCTGCCAGGTGATCTTCAGGCCGCGCTGCTCGACCTCCTGGCAGAACTCGACCACCCACTCGCGCTTGAGGATGGCGGTGAGGTCTTGGAAGGGGAAGTTCGAGGCGCCATAGCGCTTGACGTAGCTCTCGATCTCGTCGAGCACGTCCTTCGGCGTGCGCGCGTACCAGCGCGTCGTCCACATGTTGGGCGAGCTGCAGTAGGTGCACTGGTACGGACAGCCCCGCGTCGCCAGGATCGGCACCGTCTTGCCGTAGTAGATGCCGCTGACGAGGCGATTGCTCGAGTAGGCCTCGACGTCGAAGTACTCCCAGGCCGGCCACGGCAGCTCGTCGACGTTCTTGATGCGATCGCGGCGCGGGTTCGTCTGCCATTTGCCGTCGGCGGTGCGGAACACGATGCCCGGGATCACGGTGTGGTCGAGGCCGAGTTCGAGCGCGCGGAACAGCGCCACCGCGGTCTCTTCACCTTCGCCGAGCACCAGGAAGTCGATCGGCGCCTGCTCCATCGACAGGTCGGGCACGGCCGTGAAGTGCTCGCCGCCGCACACGATCGGCACCTTCGGGAACGCGGCCTTCACCTTCTGGATCAGCTCGCGCACGATCGGCCAGCTGTAGCTCCACATCGAAGTGATGCCGATGGCCTGGGTGCCCGACGGAATCGCCGCGACGATCTGCTCCGGCGTGAGGCCGAGGCGCCAGATGTCGCCATCCGGCTGCATCTGCTCGGGTGCCGCCCCGAGCGCGTCGATGACGTGCAGCTCGTGCTTGTCGTCGCGCAACACCGCCGCGATGTAGGCGAGCCCGAGCGGCAGACTCGGCCGCAAGGCGGTCAGGCCGTTCTTGTTGATGTAGACCGGCGGATGGATGAGCGTGACCTTCATGCGGACGAGCGGTGCGAGGCGAGCTGGAGGCGAAGGACTATAACACCGCTATGTAGCCCTGAACTGGGGCCGATTCCACCGACGCGACAAGGATTCACGTGGCTGCGCGCGTGCGGCCGGTGCGATGGCGCCGGCCGCTCAGTCTCGATTCGGTGCGCCGATGGAAGGCAGCGGGCGACTGCCCGGGCGACCCCTGGCCCCGCCCCACCGACTCAGCGCCCAGCCGACTCAACGCCCAGCCGACTCAACGCCCAGCCGACTCAACGATCGTCGAGCACGATCTTGTCGCGGCGGCGGAAGACGAACTTGATCGGCACTTCGGGGCATCCGAAGGCGTTGCGCAGCACCTGCGCGAGGTAGCGCTCGTATTGGCCCCGGAACAACCGCGGCTCGTTGACGAACACCATCATCGCCAGCGGCTCGGTGCCGATCTGGGTGCCGTAGAACAGCTTCGGGAAGTGCCCGCCCGACGACGGCAGCAGCCGGTCGCGCGCCTCCTGCAGCACGGCGTTGAGCTTGGCGGTCGGCACCTGGATGCGCGTCTGCTCCCGCAGCTCGAACAAGAGCTCCAGCAGCCCTTCGACGTTGGTGCCGTCCTGCGCCGACAAGAACACGACCGGCGCGTGGTCGAGGCCCGGTAGCTGCTGCTTGATGTAGGCGTCCCACTTCTTGAGGTCGAGCTCCGGCGCCAGGTCGATCTTGTTGCCGACCAATACGACCGGCTTGTGCTGCTCGACGCTGTAGGCGGCGAGGCTCTTGTCGACCTGGCTGATCGGCTCGCGCACGTCGAACATGTGCACGACGACGTTCGAGCGCCGGATGCTGTCGTTGCTGCGCGCGTGGGCAAACAGCTCGATGGCGTGTTCGAGGCTCTTCTTCTTGCGCACGCCGGCGGTGTCGATCGCCAACAGCTTCTTGCCGCCGAACTCGAAGACGACGTCGACCGCGTCGCGCGTGGTGCCCGGCAGCTCGGAGACGATGACGCGGTCCTCGCCGGCGAAACGGTTGATGATCGTCGACTTGCCGGAGTTGCGCTTGCCGACCACGGCGAACCGCAGCACGTCGCCTTCGGTCGCGTCCTCCGCCTCGGTCTTGGGCGGCAGCATGCCGACGATCTGGTCCAGCAGCACCGAGATGCCAAAACCCTCCTTGGCGCTGACCGGCAGCGGTTCGCCGAAGCCGAAGCGCATCCACTCGGCGATGCCGACCTCGTCGAGGAACGACTCGACCTTGTTGGCGACGAGCAGCATCGGCTTGCCGAGCGTACGCAGGCGCTGCGCCACGAGGTCGTCGCCCGGCACGCGACCATCCTTGCCGTCGACGACGAAGATGATCACGTCGGCGAGTTCCAGCGCGTACTGGATCTGCGCCTCGACGTGGTCCTTCAGCAGCGCCTCGTCGACGAGGCCGAGGCCGCCGGTATCGACCACCTCGAACTGCCGCTCGGCGTAGCGCACCGCCACGCTGACGCGGTCGCGGGTGACGCCGGCGGTGGGTTCGACGATCGACACGCGTCGACCGACGAGCCGGTTGAAGAGGCTCGACTTGCCGACGTTCGGGCGGCCGATGATGGTGACGCGAGGAATTGCCACGAAAGGGCGGAGCACGATACGGCGGCGGGTCAGCCAAGGCCAGCCGGCCGTGCCTTCCGTCGCAGCTTTGTGCGCGCCCGCGGCGTCAGCGCTGCGCCGGTGCGGCGGCGGCGGCGGGCGGCAGCAGGGCCTGCAGCGCCTTTGCCGGGCTCGCGGTCTTGAACACCATCTGGGTGTCGACCAGTTCGGCCGCCTCGTCGTAGACGACCGTCGTCGTCGACTGCGCGACGCCGATCAGGTTGCCCATGGCATCGACGATCGGACCGCCGCTGCTGCCCTTGGCGAAGTCGCAGGTCACGTGCAGCCACGGCAGCGGCGCCAGGGTCGATTGCGCGGCGGGCCCGACCCCGGCGGTGCCGGCGGCCGCGCCCGTCGCCGGCGGCGCGGGGATCGCAGGCTCCGGCGGCGCCAGGTAGCAGCGCGCCACCACGCCTTCGCTGAAGAAGCCGAACTGGTGGTCGGGGTTCGACAAGCACCAACAGCGTTCCCCAACGCGAACAAGGTCGCGCAGCGGCAGCGGCACGGTGCCCTTGGCGCCGGTCGCCAGCACGCAGACGTCGGCGGCGACATCGCTGGCCACCACTGCCCGCGCCGGCCAGACGTTGCCGGCCAGATCCGCCACCACGAGATAGGCCTCGGCCATCGTCGCATCGGGAGCCACGACGTGGGCACAACTGGCGACGTGGCCGTCGGCGTCGACACAGAAGCCCGAGGCGCCCGAGAAGTGCCAGTGTTCGCATTCCTTGCAGCGGTAGTAGTGGCCGACGATGCGCACGCTCGCGGCGACGAGGTCGTGCAGCTCCGGCCCGTCGAGGCGCTGCTGCCGCAGCGGCGTCGACGCCGCTGCCAGCTTGCCGGCGCCACCGAGCTGCCCGGCGAGCCGCTCGGCACGCACCAGCTCCCCCTTCGCGAGCGCCGCAGCACAACGCTCGACGATGATCTGTTCGAGCCGCGCGTCGTCGCGTGGCACCACCACCGCCGGGTCCTGGGCGGTCAGCGCCCACGTCAACAAGAAGCCGACTACGAGGTCGTGTGGGCGCGGGCGAACGGTGGCCATGGCCGTTTCCTACCGTCGGCAACCAGCCCCGAGCAAGCGGCCCGGGCGGCAAGGCCGCGGGAAAACCCCGTCATGCCTCAAGTCGAGGCGACGCCAGGGCCGATGCCATGGACGTTCGGGCCCAGGAACCCGACAGGAGAATCGAGATGTTGGTACCACGACCGCCGGCGAACGGCATCCTCTCGCCAGGCCACCAGCAGCCTGAGTATGGCGTCCCACTCGTGCGCGTCGTCGACGACGAGGCCTCGATCCGCACCTTGTTCGGGCGCATGCGCGACGTGCTCAGCGCCGAAGTGGTGGCCTACGCGACCGCGAAGGAGCTGCTCGACAGCCTCGACGACGGCCAGGCCGGCTGCATCGTGCTCGACCTCGTGCTGCCGGACCTGACCGGCATCGAGGTACTGACCGAGCTGGCCCAACGCGGCTGCCAGCTGCCAGTGGTGTTCATGAGCGGCATGGCGCGCGTATCCGAGGCCGTCGCCGCCCTGAAGCTCGGCAGCATCGACTTCATCGAGAAGCCGTTCACGCTCGAACAGATGACGGCGGCGATCCACCGCGCCATCGGCATCGACCTCGACCGCCGGCGTTCCGCCGACGACGAGGCGCAGCTGCGTGGTCGTTTCCGCCACCTGACGCCGCGTGAGAACGAGGTCATGGAGCGGATCGTGCGCGGCGCCGCCAACAAGGAAGTAGCGGCCGAACTCGGCCTCAGCCCGAAGACCGTCGAGGTGCACCGCGCCAACATCATGCGCAAGACCCGCGCCGGTTCGCTGGCCGAGCTCGTGCGCATGCACGTGGCTGCCAACGAGCAGCAAACGCCGACCGGCGCCTCGACCTGATCGCTATCGCGGGCGAGTCGCCGAGCCCGCCCGGACGCACCGGACCACCTGTCGCCGGCCCCTGGCCAGACGTCACCCGCCCACAAGGATCCTCGTTGGCTGGCCTACGCCGCTGGCAACCTGGGCGTCGGCGCAGACATCCGAGCTCACACGATCAGTAAAGAAGCGTCGCCAGGCGTCGCCGGTAGGCGTCGAGCTCCTCGCGGTCCTCACCGAACACGGCGAAGCAGCACAACATCGCCCGCCGCGCCAGTCCACCCGCGAACCCACGATCGAGCGCCACGGACTCGAGGATCAGGTCCATTGCCGCTTCGAGCCCGGCGGTCGGCAGCAGCTCGCGCGCTTGCCGCAACTTCGCCGCCGCCTCACCAGCGCCCGGGTAGTTGCCCTGCAGCCAGTCGGCGCCCGCTGCGATGCGCTGCGCGCTGTCGAACAGCGCGTCCTCCTCGGGGAACCCGGCCAGCGCGGCATTCACGCCGGCCACGTCCCCCTGCACTGCCGCCACGCGCGCGCGCTGCAGCCTGGCCGCGGGGCTGTTGGGGTCCGGGGCGGCGACTGGCGCCTCCGGCTCGGCTTCGGCCTGGGCCGGCTCGATGCCGTGCCGGCTCAGGAAGCGGCGTACTTCGGCCTCGGGCAAGGCGCCGGTGAATGCATCGACCGGGCGGCCCTTGTCGACCAGCACGCAGAACGGGATGCCTTGCACGCCGAACGCATACGACAGGTCCGGTTCCCGTTCGGTGTCGACCTTGCCGAGCACGAAGGCGCCGCCGTAGGCCTCGACGAGTCGCTCCAGCACCGGCCCGAGCGTGCGGCACGGCCCGCACCAGGCTGCCCAGAAGTCGAGCAGGACCGGTGTGGTCATCGACTGCTCGACGACATCTTGTTGGAAGCCCGCCGCGGTGATCTCGCGCACAGTCGTCTGCATGGGCCGGTAATTAGGAGCCATTCCCTGGCCCGTCAATGCTGCGGCGTCGGCTTGTTGTTTCGCCGCCGCAACGATGCCCGCCGCCAGGCCGTGGGTCCGGGCTCGCCCCAGGCCGCCCGTTCCTGGCACGCGAGTTGTCAAGCCGGGCGCCACCGACCCGAGGCCGCGCATTCCTGGGATGGAGTGCGTGAGACAGAGGCGACCGTTGCCTCGGGTCGGGGTTTCCCTCGCCGGCTACATGATCGCGCCGGTCGAAGCCAGCAGCGAGGTGATCAGCTCGAGCGCGCCGTAGGCGATCATGACGCAGCCGATCTGCACGCTGAGCGCAACCAGCGCCGCCGCCCGGGTCAGCCCGAACAGCGAACAGAGGCAGAACAGCGCCAGGCTCGTGTTGCCGAGCAGCATCAGCACGCTGGACAGGTGGTTCACCGGCGCCAAGGCGAACTGCGCCACGCCGCTGACCAGATACCAGAGCCCGACGCCCGTGCTGCGCGAGAGCCGCACGCCCTCGCCGCCGGCGACGGTCGCCGAGAGCTGCACGATCAGGCTCAGGCCGACCGCCAACAAGAGCCCGATGCTGACCCACTGCAGCGGCGCCGCCGGCACCAGCCACGGGTAGGCCTCGTCGAGCAGTTGCAGGCGCTGCCGCCACCGTGGGGTGATGCGCTGGTCGAACGGCAACTGCCGGCTGGCTTCGGGATCCTCAGGATCCCGCAGCGGCGCGGTCCAGGTCGGCTTGCCGACCTTGGCGGCCTCGGCCTTGTCGGCTTCGTTCGCCACCGGCGGCTCCGGCAATGGCGCCACGGCGTCCGGCTGCTCAGGATCGCAGCTCTCGATGCGACAGCTGCGGAAGCGGTCGGCGCGCACCTCGATGATCTCGTCACCCACCTGCAGCCGCAGCTTGCCGAGGTCCATCTCGACGACCCGGCCCTCGAGTTCGCGACCGTCGTCGAGGCGAATGTGGGCGATGCGCTCCTGGGCACCGGCGGCGCCCACGAGCAGCAACGCGGACAGCAGGAGGTGGCGCAGCATCAGCCGTGGATCGACACGCGGCGCCGCCGCGCTTGAGGTGCGCCGCCGCCGGTGCGCCAGGGGCCATGGCACCGCGGTCTCGCCGAACGCGCGCCGGCGTTGGCGCGCCGTCGCCCAGCGACTATGGTCGCCCGCACGCGGCGAGCGCCTCGCCCGCTGAAGGCCCATGCGCACCATCCTCCTGCCGTTCCTGCTCTCCGTGCTGGCCGCCCAGGAACCAACTCCTGCGGTGCCTGCCGACCTCGAAGCCCTGGCCCGGCGCGTCGAGCAGGCGCACCTGCCGCGCGGCCCGGTGCCGGAGGTGACCGCCTTCCGCACCTGCCTCGAGGTGCACCTGCTCGATGCCAAGGCGCCGGACAAGGCCACCGTGAGCCTGCGGGTGCAGTTCCTGCGTTGGCTTGGGCCGGGCCGCACCCGGCCACTGCCGCTGATGCGCTACGAGTTGAACGAGACCAGCACGCCCGTGGTGCGCGGCCAGGACAGTCATGGTCCCTGGCAGCTCGTGCGCGGCGAGCCGCGCGACCTCAGCGGCCTCGACAAGGCCGACCTCGACACCTTCGAGCAACACCTGAAGCTCGCCCAGCAGCTGCTGCGGTTCCTGTCGCCGGCGCGTGAGCTGCGCGCGCTGCAGCACCCGGGCCCGGTGACCACCAAGGAGCTCGTGGTCGCGCGCGGCAAGTCGATCCCCTGCGACGTCGTCGCCGGCGACCTCGCCGCGTTCCCGCTGCTGCGGCGCGGCGGTGAGGACTCCGCGGTGCACGTCGAGATCTACGTCGAACAAGCCAGTGGACGGCTGCTCGCGATCGAGGCCACGCCGCTCGTCGACGGCAAGATGGACCTGACGGCTGGTGAGCGGGTGCTGCTCGAAGACCAACGTGAGCGCGACGACATGCTGGTGCCGCACCGGCTGCTGCACCTGTTCCGCGACGAGACCGGCAAACTGCGCCTGGCCACGCGCACGGACCTGATCGACCCGTCCCTGCGGCCCGAGCTGCGGGTCGAGGACTTCGACCGCAAGCGCTGACCCTGCCCCTCAGCAGCGGCGGCGGAAGTAGCGCTCGAGCTCGAAGCTGCCGAAGGTCAACACCGTCGGCCGGCCGTGCGGGCAGTTGTGCGGGTGCTCGAGCGTGGCGGCTTCGGCGAGCAGGGCCTGGATCTCGACGTCGCTGAGCCGATCGCCGCTCATCACCGCCGACCGGCACGCCATCGAATGGAAGCGCTCGGCGATCTGCTCGCGCAGCGGCGCCGCGGACTGCTCGGCCTCGGCGCTCAGCAGCGACTTCACGAGCCGCACCGGGTCGACCTTGTCGAGCACGGTCGGTACGCCGTGCACGGCGACCGCGGTCGGGCCGAACGGCGCCAGCAGGAGCCCTTCGATCTCCAACTGCTCCTGCACCGACGCCACCCAGGCGAGCTCGCTCGGCGTCACCTCGACCACCGCCGGCACCAAGAGGCGCTGCACCTGCACGGTGCGCGCATGGTGCTGCCGCTGCAGCCGTTCGTAGACGACGCGTTCGTGCAGCGCGTGCTGATCGACGACCAGCAGGCCATCGGGCCCTTCGAGCAGCAGGTAGAGGTCGAGCACCTGCAGGTAGCGCCCGGAGACGCGCTGGAACGGGTTGTCGCGCCTCGGCGACGGTGGGGTCGCGGCCGGCGTCGACGCCGCCGTCGGCGCCGGCAACCCTGTCGGCGACGCTGGCTCGCGCACGAGGGTCGGCGCTGGCGACATCGCCTGCTCGCGCGCGAACGACGCCGGCGCCCGTTCCCCGAACAAGCCTCCCGGCAGGGCGGGGAAGCCCGACCGCGCGCGCGGCAGGTCCGGCGCCACGGTGATGCCGCCACCATGCGGCGCGGCGCCGATGCCGTGCCGCGCCTGCAGCGCCGCGCGCACGGCCTCGTGCAGGCAGCCGGCGACCTTGCGCGAATCGACGAACCGCACCTCGGCTTTGCGCGGGTGCACGTTGACGTCGACCTGGTCCGCAGGCACGACGATCTGCAGCACGTAGACCGGGAAGCGCCCCCCCATCAAGTACTCGCGGAAGGCCTGGCGCACGGCATGCAGCGCGCTCGACTCCCGCGCCAGGCGGCCGTTGACGTAGGTCAACTCGAGCTTGCCGTCGCGGCGGGCGCGGTCGGGGCCGGCGACGAAACCCTCGACGGCGAGCCCCTGGAAGCTGCGCGACACCGGCAGCACGTCGTCGCCGAGTTCGGCGCCGAACGCGCGGCGGAAGCGCTGCGGCAGCGATTCGCCGGTCGGCAGCCGCAGCAGCTCCTTGTCGTCCGCGACCAGCGTGAAGTCGACATCGAGGCGCGCCAGCGCCAACTGCGCCACCAGCTCCTGGATGCGCGCGCGTTCGGCGTGGGCCGCCTTCAGGAAGCGCCGCCGGGCCGGCACGTTGAAGAACAGGTCGCGCACCTCGATGCGCGTGCCCTCGGGACAACCACACGGGGACGGCGCCGACTCGACGCCGCCGTCACAACGCACCTCCCAACCCTCGCGCGCGCCGTGCCGCCGGCTCTGGATGCGCGCACGCGCGACGGCGCCGATCGAGGCCAGCGCTTCGCCGCGGAAGCCGAGGCTGCCGATGTGGTCGAGGTCGGCGACCTGCTGCAGCTTGCTGGTGGCGTGGCTGGCGAACGCCAGCGGCAGGTCCTCGGGCAAGAAGCCGTCGCCGTCGTCGACGACCGTCAGCAGCTCGGCGCCGCCGGCGCGCAGCTCGACGCGGATGCGCGTGGCGCCGGCGTCGAGCGAGTTCTCGAGCAGCTCCTTCCCGACCGACGCGGGCCGCTCCACCACCTCGCCGGCGGCGATCTGGTTGACGACCTCGGGCGGCAGCTTCTTGATCACAGGTCGAACTCCTCCGCGGTCGGGATCGGCGTGCCGTCGAACCACTGCATGAGGAAGCGGTCGAGCAGCACGTCGGGCGACTCCGCGGTCAGGCGGCTCGCGCGCTGGCAGGCATGCAGGGCCATGATGCCTCGGCGCAGCTTCGGCAGCGCGTGGCGCTGCACGCTGGCGACGAACCGGTCCTGGAACTGGCGCACGCCGAGCCGGGCGGCGAGGTCGCGCGCCGCGACGCCGTCGTCGAGCAACACCCGGCCCTCGTAGGTGTTGGCGAGCTGCTGGAACAGCCAGCTCGTCGCGAACGGCAACAGCCCACCCGGGTCCATCGCCTTGCCGTCCTTGCCGCGCACACCGCGATCGAACATGGCGCGCACCGAACGGAACGCCGCGCGGCGGTCGTCGCCGAGCACGGCGTCGGCGAGCTCGAACGGCGTCGATTCGAAGCTGCAGGTCACCTTGCCGCGCAGCGCCGCCGGCAACAGCGGCGGCCGCTTCTTGTCGGCACCGAACTGGTCCACCAGCCGTTCGAGTTCGGCGACCAGCTCGGCCGGCCCCTTGCCGACCTGTGCGATCAGGAGCCAGGCGGCGTCGGGCCGCAGCGCGACCCCGAGCTGCGTCGAACGCGCCACGACCCACTTGCACAGCTCCCCTTCCACCGGGCTGCGCGTGCGGTCGTAGGGCAGGTCGTAGAGGTCGCGGAAGTCGAACACGTTGCCGCTCTCGCCGAGCGACTTGACCAGCCCGGCGGCGAGCTTCTTGCGCTTGTCGAGCTTCGCCGCCTCGAGCACGAAGCCGCAGCCGCTGGCGATGCGGGCGACCTGGCCGGCGAGCGTCACCGCGTGCTTCTTCCACCAGTTGGTGCCGCGCCGCACGACGACGAAGGCGCGCCGCGCGAACAGGCCGCCGCCGCGCAGGTCCTGCAGCTCGGGGCAGGCCGCGAGGGCCGCCGCACCGCCGTCCTCGGCCACCGCCTCGTCGCCGTCGTCATCGGCATCGTCGTCCTCGCCGCCACCGCCGCCACCGCCGCCGGCGCGTTCTTCGACTGCATCGACGGTGCGCAGCTCGGCGTCGGGCGGCACCGCTGTCAGCAGCCGGTCGACCGCCGCGGCGCGGAAGAAGTCGCTCGGCCCGGTGACCAGCACCACCGGCGGCAGGCCCTTGGCCAGCAGCCGTTCGAGCCGGGTCAGTTCGTCTTGCGGGTTGGGAACGGCCATCAGCGCAACGGTGCCAGCCAATAGAGATCGAGGCAGCCGGCCACGAACAGCAGCATGGCGAGCAAGCCGTTGGCGGTGAAGAACGCCATCTGGATGCGCGACAGATCGTCGGGCCGCAGCAGGCGATGTTGCCACACCAGCAGCACGACCGCGAGGCCGAGGCCCGCGGCATAAGCCGGACCGAGCGGCACCAGCCAGCCGAAGCCCGCGAACCCCACCGCCGCGAACGAGTGCAACAGACGGCTGATCTCCATCGCGCGCCGCGGGCCGAAGCGCGCCGGGATCGAGTGCAGACCTTGCTGGCGGTCGAAGCCGATGTCCTGGCAGGCGTAGAGAACGTCGAAGCCGCCGACCCAGGCCGCCACGGCGAGGCCGAGCCCGAACGGCGCCCACAGCCGCGGGCCGAACTCGCCGTCGGCCGCGAGCCAGGCCGCCAGCGGCGAAATGCCGAGGGCGACGCCGAGCCACAGGTGGCACCACGACGAGAAGCGCTTGGCGTGGCTGTAGCCGAGCAGCCAGGCGAGCGTCGGCAGGCCGAGCCAGAAGCAGAGCGGCGACAACAGCCAGCAGGCCCACAGGAACACCCCACCGGCGCCCGCCGTCAGCGCCGCCGCTGCCGCCGGCGACACCCGGCCGCTCGGGATCTCGCGGCCCGCGGTGCGCGGGTTCCGCGCGTCGAGGTGGCGGTCGGCGAGCCGGTTGTAGGCCATCGCCGCGGTGCGTGCGGCGACCACGGCGAGCACGACCAGCACCAGCAGCCGAACCGGAGGCGCGCCTGCGGTCGCGCTCAGCAGCGACAACAGCGCGAACGGCAACGCGAACACCGAGTGCGACAGCTTGACCAGCCCGGCGAAGGTGCGCACGCGCGCGGCGACCGGGCTCATGCTCCCTCTCCCTCGTCCCACGGCGAGGTTGGTGGCGCTGGCGGCGACGGCGGCGTCTGCCACCGGCGCACGAGGTCGTGATCGACGCCGATGCGGTCGAGCACCTTGCCGACGACGAAGTCGACGAGGTCGGCGACCGCCAACGGCCGGTGATAGAAGCCCGGCATCGCCGGCAGCACGATGACGCCGAGCTTCGCCAACCGCAGCATGTTCTCGAGGTGCACGACCGAGAGCGGCGTCTCGCGCGGCACCACCACGAGCGGTCGGCCTTCCTTGATGGCGACGTCGGCCGCACGTTCGACGAGGTTGCTCGAGAAGCCGTGGGCGATGCGCGCCAGCGTGCCCATGCTGCATGGCACCACGATCGTGGCCGCGAAGCGCGCGCTGCCGGACGCCGGCGCGGCGGCGACCTCGTCGAGCGCATGCACGCGGAGATGCTGTCGCAGCGGCGCCGGGAACAGGCTGACGAGGTCGACCTGCTCGACGCTGGCGGCGAGGCCGGCCTCGTGCACGATCACCCGCCGCGCGGCCGTGGTCGCGGTCAGGTGCACCTCGTGGCCAGCCGCCAACAGCACCTCGACGAGGCGCAGGCCGTAGCTGATGCCACTGCCGCCAGAGAAGCCGACGGCGAAGCATTGCGCGCTGGTTCGCTCAGCTGCCATCGCCGTTGAGGTAGAAGTAGACGTTGTAGAGGGAATGCGTGTAGACGCAGACACCGTAGCCGCGCGCCCACATCAGCACACCGAGCAACAGCCCGGCCATGGTGCGGAACAGGAAGCGGCCGGCGTGCCATGGTTCCCCGCAGAAGTGGTGGAACCACGAGAAGACCAGCGCACTGACGACGACGGCGAACACCCCGGCGAGCCAGACCGGCAGCGCCCAGGCGCGGATCGCGCGCAACGCCAGCCACACCAGCGCCGACATCAGGCCGAGCCGGAATACCAGCTCTTCGAAGATGCCGGCGCCGATCGAGCCGACGAGGTTCTGCGCCAGCGGCGAACCCCACGGCGTCGCCAGGAAGTGCGCCGCCGAGGTGGTCAGGTAGGCTGCCATCGGGCCGAGCAGCAGGCCGTAGATGGTGCCTTCGAGCGTGATGACCATGGCGACGCGCAGCCACGGCACCTGCCGCCGCACGAGGCTGATCGCGGCGGCGACACAGAGGCAGAGGAAGGCGACGCGAAACACCAGGTGGGCGCGCGCGCCGATGCGATCGAGCTGCTGCAGCAGCAGGATCTCGGCGCCGTTGCGCTCCGACGGTGTCAGCAGCAGGCGGCAGCCCTCGTAGAGCAGCCACAGCGGGATCACCGAGAAGAGCCCGACCGCGGGCTCGCGCGACCAGCGGAAGTAGCTCCATGCCACCTCGGCCGGCGCCTGCGGGCCGGCCGGGGCAGCCGCGGTCGCACGCTTGTCAGCCCCGGACTTCGCCACGGTAGATCGCTGCCACACCGCCGGTGAGCAGACGCAGACGCGGCTCGCCGAGCCCGGCCTGCGTCATCAGGTCGAGGAACTGCTGGCGTTCGGGGAAGGCCATCACCGAATCGTGCAGGTAGCGGTAGGCGTCGTTGCGGCTGCCCGAGATCCACTGGCCGAGGCGCGGCAGCACGTGGCGGAAGTAGAAGTTGTAGGCGCGACCGAGCAGAGGCACGCGCGTGCGGCTGAACTCGAGCACGACGATGCGGCCGCCGGGACGCACCACGCGCGCCATCTCGCGCAAGCCGGCGACCGGGTCGCTGACGTTGCGGATGCCGAAGGCAACGGTGGCGAAGTCGAAGCTGCGGTCGGGGAACGGCAGCGCGAGGGTGTCGGCAGCGAGGAACGCCGGCCGCGACGCCGCGGGTCCCTTGTGGGCGGTGCGCACGAGCATCGGCGCGCAGAAGTCGGTGGCCACCATGCGGGCGCCAGCCCGCGCCAGGGCGAAGGCGAGGTCCCCGGTGCCGGCGCAGACGTCGAGGCCACGTTCGCCGGGCTGCAGCCGCACCGTGCGCACCGTCTGCCGGCGCCACCAGAGGTCGATGCCGAGCGACAGGGCGCGATTGGCGCGGTCGTAGCCGGGGGCCACCTCCGCGAACATGCGCTGGATCGTCGTAGCGTCGGGCATCGCGGGGAGGATTCTGCGGCGGCGCGCGACCAACCTCAAGCCGAGAGGCGGAAGCGGGTGCAGTACGCGAGACGGCGCCCCGCGGATGCTCACCCGCGGGGCGCCGTCGGCAACGGCGCCGCCGATCGGCGCCGGAACCCAGCCGATTCACTCGGCTGGGCTCACCCAGCAGAGCTCACTGCCGCCAGTAGTTGGCGACCACACGCACGCCGGGCACCGAGATGCTGGCCACCCGCGTGCCGGTCTGCAGTTCGAACACGTCGACGTTGCCGACGTCCGACAGCGCCACGAACAGCAGGCGCGGCTGCACGGCGCGCGTCAGGGCGCCACCGTTGTTCTTCAGCACGTGCTTGCCCGAGTGGATGTAGGGCGTCGTCGTGTAGGTCGGCGCGAACAGCGTCGCCTGGCCGGTGACGGCGCCGATGTTGAGCATGTCGTCGAAGCACAGGTCGACGATCGAGTTGCCGGACATGGTGTCGTGCACCGGCGTGGTCGGCTGCGCGCCGCCGAAGCGCTGCGTCACCGTCCATTCCTTCTGGCGATAGGTCGGCGGCAGGATGAAGCCGCCCGACGAGGGGTTCAGCTGCTGGGCGCCGAACGGCGTCGAGGTCAGGGTCAGGCGCGACACCTGGCCGAGGCCACCATCATCGGTGTGCCCGATGTAGATGCCGCCGAGCCCGGCGGTCATGTCGTAGATCATGCCGCGAGCGCGCGGGAACGACACGTTCGTGACCGAACCGATGATGTCGTTGAAGCCGATGCCGTTGACGCCGTCCGGACCCGACTCGTAGATGGCGATGGTGCCGTTCGAGTTGAGGATGTAGGCGTAGTAGAGGCCCGACGTATTGCCGTTGCCGTTGTAGCGCTCGGTCGCGACGATATCGATCGGGGCATTGAGGAAGCCGCCGACCGTGCGCCGCACCGTGAAGTCGAGCGCGCTGATGATCGACAGCAGGTTGGCGTCGGTCGACACCACCAGCACGTCCTCACCGTCCGGCTGCCAGGCGACACCGGTCGGACCGGCCTCGACACGCGTCTCGGTGACCACCTGATGGAAGGTCGAGCTGGTCGGGTCGATGTCGATGAAGCTCACCGACGAGCTGGCGAAGTTGGTGACCGCCAGGCGCGTCATGTTCGGCGACATCGCCATGCTGACCGGGTCCGACAGCTGGATCGTGTCGAGCACCGTGAAGCGGTTGCTGTTGACGACGACGACCTGGCGGTTGTCACGATCGAGCACGTAGAGGAAGTGGCCGACCTGCTGGCGCGACGTGAACGGGCAGAACGGCGGCGGCGGCGGCGGCGAACCGGGCGCCGGCTGCGGACCGACGAACACACCCATGAAGGTCGTGCCGTAGAGGCCGAGTTCGTTCTGCACCGAGGAGAACGGGTTGCCCGCGACCAGCAGGTTGAGACCGACCGCGAGACAGCCGGCCGGCGGACCGCCGGTGACGAGCGCGTTGGGCGGGCCGAGCGACGACTTCACCGCCGGCTCTTCGCAGAAGATCGCGCGGTTGGGGTTCGGCGGCGGGAACACGAAGCGCGGCGGATTCGGCACCGGCGGCTGCGTGATCGTATTGCCGCCCATCGCCTGCCCCAGCAGCTGGTTGATCTGGTTGGCGCGGCTGGCGTTGACGTTGATGTTCTCGTTGTTGTAGATCAGGTCGAGCGGTGCGCCGAGGTGGATGTCGGTGACGTCGCCGACGATCGGGTCGCGCAAGAGGCGGGTGCTGCCGTTCGTATCCTGGGTCAGCGACAGCACCCCCGCGCCACCGGCGTCGAGGTTGCTGGTGCCCGGCGACATCGTCGGCACGACACCGGCGACGCCGATGTTCGGGTTGAGCGGCCACCGCGTGACGTTGATGTCGCCGGTGCCCTGGCCGAAGCCGTTGAGGTCGATGACCGACACACCCGGCTCCGCACCGGCGATGCCGACGTAGATCGCTTCGGGGGCGACCGGCGCGTTGACGATGCCGGGGCCGGCCGAGGTCGTGAACGTCGTATCGACCTGTTGCCCGATCAGCGAGCCGGTCAGGCTGCGGATCGTGGTCGTCTGCACCGAGAAGGCGACGACCGACTGGCCGGGCAGGTTGTAGGCGGGCTTGATGAGGTAGTTCATCAGATCGCCGTAGCTGACCGGGTCCGCGTAGTAGAGCACCGGGAAGGTCTGCGCCGCGACCGTCACCTGCAGCGACACACCACCGGTCGGCGGCGTGAACAGGGTCGGATCGAAGAAGCTGCCGACCAGGCCCGGCTGCACCGGCTTGTTGAAGCGCACCAGGATCGAACCCGTCGGATCGACGCCGGTATCACCATTGCCCGGCGAGATCTGCGGCGCCAGCGTGGTGTAACCGAGCACCTGCGGCGGGTTGCTGTCCGCACCGACCGTGGTGGCGACGCCGACTTCCTGCTGCAGGATGTCGTTCTCGCTGTCGCGCACGGCGTTGGTGACGACGAGCCGGATCAGCCGGTTGGCCGGGAACGTCTCGAGCGTGGTCAGATCGTTGTCGGTGTCGGCGATGAAGACGAACGCCTTCTTCGAGACCAGGTCTGCGGCGCCGGCAAAACTCGGGAAGCCGTTGGCGCGCGAGTCGAGCACGTGCACGTCGTTGCCATCGGCTTCGACCGCCTGCACCAGCCGCAGCACGCCGCCTTCGTTGTAGTAGGTGTAGCCGTTGACGAAGCCGCGCCCCGTCACCGCCACCGACGTCTCCGTGCTCGGGTCGTAGGCGAGCACGGTCAGCGATCCCGTCAGGCCCGAGTTGCTCTGGTCGGCGAGCAGATTGCTCAGGATCGACTCGACCTTGAGCTTGTGCGTGAAGGCGAAGTGCAGGAAGTGGTTGCCCGGGTTGCCGTCCGGCAGCACCGCCGTCGTCGGCAGGGTCGCCACCGGCAATACGCCGTTGTTGCCGTTCACGTACTGCTGCAGCGTCGCCTGGCTCTCGATGTTCACGACCGTCGAGGTCGGGTTGCCGAACGAGTCCGTCGTGCGGATGCGGTACGGATAGACGTTGCCCGAACCGGTGCTGATGCTGGCGACCTTGAAGTCGCCGCGGTTGTCGGGATCGCCCTTGCTACCGCCCGTGCAACCGACGAGCGCGAGCCCGCTGGCGAGCACGAGGGCCTGGGAGAAGCGGCGACCCGCGAGAGGGGACGCGCCGGGCCGATGGGTTGGATTGGCTTTCATTGGGATGCGGATCCGCCAGGGACGGCGGCAGGGTCTACTCCAGGGACGAGCGGAGCCAAGTCGAGCCGTAGCACGTTACTTCGCCCGGGGTTCCAAGCAAGGCGAAGTTCGGTTGCCACGGCGCTGCACGCGCCGCTCGATGGCTTCGTCTTGAGCAAAGGCGGTGCCCGCGCAGAAGCCGGCCCCGACGCCGCCCAGAAGCGCCCGAGCCCGCAGCCCCGGCCCCAGGGCGACCGCCACAACCACTTCACATTCCACGGCTTGAGCCGGCCATGCGACCGGGCCTGAACGCCAGTGCAGTTCCGCACACCGTGCGCGACCGCACAACGAACGGCTCGTCGCAAACGACCGGCGGCGATCTACCATGCGGCGCGATGGCCGACCCGCTGCACGAGTACCGGCAGAAGCGCGACTTCGCGGCGACGCCGGAGCCAGCTCCGGCGCCGCCGGCGCCGCGCCGCGACGACGTCTTTGTCGTGCACCGCCACGAGGCCCGCCAACTGCACTACGACCTGCGCCTGGAGCGCGACGGCGTGTTGAAGTCCTGGGCCGTGCCGCGCGGCTTCTCGTTCGACCCGGCCGACAAGCGCCTGGCCGTGCGCACCGAGGACCACCCGCTCGAATACGAACACTTCCACGGCCGCATCCCCAAAGGCCAGTATGGCGCCGGCACGATGACGATCTGGGACCGCGGCACCTACTCGCTGGTCAAGATCCCCGACTGGGAAGAGGCCATGCAGAAGGGCGAGCTCAAGGTCGTGCTGCGCGGGCGGCGGCTGCGGGGCGAGTGGCACCTCGTGCGCACGCAGCAGGCGAAGAACAGCTGGCTGTTGTTCAAGTCCAAGGACCGCTACGCCGGCCACGGCCGCGACAGCGCGCTCGGCATCGACCTCGACGGCGCCCCGATCGCCGACGTGCCGCTCGACGCGCCGCCGATGCGCTGGGGGCACGAACGTGGCCCGTTCCGCGACCCGGACTGGCTGTTCGAGTTGGAGCTCCCCGGGTTGCGCTGCCGCATCGTCAAGCACGGCGAGCAGGTGCTCGCCACGCTGCCGCTGCCGGCGGCGATCGCCGCCGACGTGCGCGGCCTCGCCTGCGAACGCGCTGTCGTCGACGGCGTGCTGGTCGCGCTCGGCGCCGATGGCCGACCCGATGCCGCGGCGACCGCCCGCGCGCTGCAGCACGGCGACGCCACGACTGCCTTCTACACCTTCGATCTGCTGCAGTGGGAAGAGTACGACCTGCGGGCGCTGCCGCTGCTCGATCGCAAGGCGGCGCTGCGCACGCTGGTGACCACACCGGGCCGCGTGCTGTTCGTCGACCACGTCACCGGCGACGGCGAAGCCCTGCTGCGGGCGATGCACGACGCCGGCTTCGCCGCGGCGATCGGCAAGCGCGCCGACAGCGGCTACGCCCCGGGCCCGCAGTTGGCGTGGCACCGTGTGGTCACGCGGGCGGCGCCGACGACGCCGACGACACCAGCCACCGGCACCGCCGCCGGCCGGGCCGCCCCCCCCGCCCGCTTCCGGCCCAGCAACCTCGGCAAGGTCTACTGGCCGGCCGAGGGCTTCACCAAGGGCGACCTGATCGGCTACTACCAGGCCGTCGCCGACGCGCTGCTGCCGCACCTGCGCGACCGGCCCGTGCACCTCAACCGCTTCCCCGACGGCATCGACGGCAAGTCGTTCTACCAGCGCGAGGCCAAGGACGGCACGCCGGCCTGGTTGCGCACGGTGCCGATCCCGCACGATGGCCAGCTCGTCGCACACCACGTCATCGACGACCTCGAGACGCTGCTGTACGTCGCCAACCTCGGCAGCATCGACCTGCATCCATGGCTGTCCCGCACGGCGTCGCTCGACTGCCCCGACTGGGCCGTGCTCGACCTCGACCCGAAGGCGGCGCCGTTCGCGCACGTGGTGCGCATCGCGCGCGCCGCCGGCCGCCTGCTGCGCGGCATCGGCCTGCGCCCGCTGCTGAAGACCTCCGGCAAGAACGGCATGCACATCTTCGTGCCGCTCGCGCCCGGCTACAGCTACGAGCACAGCCGCCTGTTCACCGAGGCCGTCGCGCGCGTGCTGGTGCGCGAGCTGCCCGACATCGCCACCGTCGAACGGCTGCCGGACCAACGCGACGGCAAGGTCTACCTGGACTTCCTGCAGAACCGCCGCAGCCAGACGATCGTGCCGCCGTACGCGGTGCGGCCGGTGCGCGGCGCCTCGGTGTCGGCGCCGCTGGCCTGGGATGAGCTCGAAGCGGCGGACCTGTCGCCGCGCCGCTTCACCATGCAGACGATGCCGGCGCGGCTCGCGGCGCACGGCGACCTGTTCCGCAAGGCGCTCGACGACCGCCAGGACCTGCTGCCGGCGATCGCGGCGCTCGAGGCCGTGCTGCGTTCGGGCTGAGCCGCCGGTCGGCCTGCCGGCTACGAGCCGCCGTTCGCCTGCAACCGGCGCCGCACCTGATCGGCCCAGCGGCTGTTGGGGTCGAACGTCAGGTAGGCGCGCCAGTGCTGCCGGGCTTCCTGCAGGCAGCCGAGCACGGCCAGCGCCTCGGCGAGGTTGTAGTGCGCGTCGGCGTAGTGCGGCACGATCAGCAGCGCCTCGCGCAGCGCCGCCACCGCACCATCACGATCGCCGAGTTCGCCGCGCACGATGCCGAGGTTGTTCCAGGCTTCGGCGTACTCGGGCGCGCGCGCGATCGCCGCCGCGAACTGCGTCGCCGCGTCGCCGCGCCGACGCAGCGCGTAGTAGCAGTTGCCGAGGTTGAAGTGGGTCTCGGCGCTCTGCCCCGACAGCGCGTGCTCGTAGGCGCGCACCGCGTCCTCGAGCCGGCCCGCCGCCTCGGCGTCGACGCCGATCGCGAACCAGTCCTGCGGCGAACGCAGCCGCGGCAACTCGGTGGCGGCGGCGGCGGCCTGGAAGTCGAACAGCAGCTGGCCGCCCGGCTCGACCAGGCGCCCATCCGGCGTACGCACGGTGATGCGGCGCTGGCCGATGCTGGCCAACAGGCCGGCGAGCGCCTGCTCCCGATCGCCGACCACGGTGCAGGCCAGGGCGAAGGCGCGGGCGATGCGCGGCGCCGTCCAGCCGGCGCGCCACAGCTGCGCCAGCGTGCGCACGGTGCCGACCTCCTTGAACGCGAACTGCCGCACCGTGCCGCGCTGCGGCAACAAGAGCTCGCGGTCGATCCAGCGCTGTACGACGTTGTCGGGCAAGCCGCACAGCTCGGCGAGCTCCGCGGCCGTGAAGGTGCGCTCGCCGCCGGCTTCGCCCTTCATGCGAGAACCTCTGGCAACAGCGCCACGAACACCGGCGCCCGCAGGGCACCGCTCGGCGTGCGTTCGAGGTAGTTGACGGTGCAGTAGAGCCCCGGCGTCACCCAGACGCCGTTGACGCCGGTGTCGAGCAGCGGCCGCTCGCAACGCCGCGCCGCCAGCAGCCGCCGCAGCTCATTACGTTCGACCTCGCCGATGCCCGAACCGACCTTGCCGACGCAGCGCAGCGCCCCGTCGAGGTCGCTGGCGATGATCAACGACTTGAAGCCGCGGGCGGCGTCGGGCTCGTAGCCGAGGATCAGACAGTGCACGCTGTGCACCGGCTTGATCTTGAGCCAGGCGTCGCCACGCTCGCCGGGGCGGTACGGGGAATCGAGTCGTTTGCCGACGATGCCCTCGATGCCCCGCTCGCGCACCGCCGCGAACAGCGACAGGCCGTGGCCTTCGACGCCCTCCGACAACGACAGCCGCGGCGACGGCGACGACGCCACCACCTGCGTGAGGCGGGCGCGCCGCTCGCGCAGCGGCAGCTCCAGCAGCGGCTCGCCGTGCTCGTAGAGCAGGTCGAAGACGATGTAGACGACCGGGTGGCGCCTCGCCGCGGCGGCGACCCCGGCCGCGCCCGCGTTCTCGCGCGCCAGCACGGCGCGGAAGTCGGCGCTGCCATCGGGTTGCAGCACGACCAGTTCGCCGTCGAGCACGAGCCCGCTCGGCAGGCCGGCGAGGAAGTCGAGCTCCGGATAGCGGGTGGCGAGGTCGCGGCGGCGGCGCCCGTGCATTCGCAGCCTGCCGCCTTCGATGTAGCTCACCGCGCGCACCCCGTCCCACTTGACCTCGAACAGGTGCTGCGGCGAATCGAACGGCCGCCCGCTCTGCGCCAGCATCGGCGGTACGTGCGACGGCAACGATCGGCGCTGCCCCACGGCGATCACTCGCCCTCGACCTTGCGCGGCCCCTTGCGCCGGCCGCCGCTGCTCGGCGCCAGCTTCTTGTCGGCGACCGGCGGCGCCACCGGCGCGGCCGGCTCCGCCCCACCGCCGGCGAGCCGCGCCTGCGCCTCGGCCACGCTCTTCTTCAGCGCGTCCATGAGGTTGAGGATCTTCGGCTCTTCGAGGTCCGGCGCCTGCACGACCTCCTGACCGGCGACCTTGATCTCGATCAGGCGCTTCAACTTCGTCACGTAGGTGTCGGAGTAGCTGCCGAGGTCGAAGCTGGCGAGCTTGCTGGCGCCGATCAGGGTGTCGGTCAGCGCCACCTCCTCCGGCTTGAAGGCGAGCTCCTCGACCTCGGCCTCGAACTCATCGACGGCGCGCACGCGCTGCGGATAGTGCAGGCCCGTCATCACCAGCAGGCGGCCGAGCGGGCGCAGCAGCACGAGCTGCTCGCGGCCCGCCATCACCACCTGCGCGATCGCGACGACGTCGCCGCGCTGCATGCCCTCCCGCAACAGCGCGTACGGCCGCGCGCCGGCCGGGCCGTCGGGCAACAGGTAGTGCGCCTTGCCGGCGAAGTAGCGGCTGTCGACGGCGTGCTTCGGGATGAAGCCGTCGATGCTGACCGAACGGTCGGCCTTGGTGCGCAGCTTGTCGAGCTCGGCGGGGTCGACGACGACGTAGCTGTCCTTCTGGTGCTCGAAGCCGCTGACGATCGCCTCGCTCTTCAGTTCGCCGTGCTCGGGGCAGACCTTCTGATAGCGCACCCGGCTGTTGCAGTCCTTGTGCAGCTGGTTGAGGTGCACCTCGCCGGCGGTGTCATTGGCGGTGAACGCCTTCACCGGCACGGACACCAGGCTCAGCTTGAGATGCCCTTTCCAGGACGTTCGTGACGGGACCGCCATGCAGGACCTCGGGACGGGGGAGCGCGGCACCATACCATCCGGGCGGCGCCACGACACGGCGCCGCTCGTCGGTCAGAAGCGGAACAACACCCGCACGCCGGCGACGTCCTTGACCGCGTCGAGCGGCACCACGCCGAACGCCCCCAGGTGGCGGGCGACGTACTTCAACACCATGCGGTCGGTGTCGACCTCCTTCGGCGGCGTCGTGCCGTTGCCGTTCTTCAACCGCATCCAGTGTCGCGCCAGCTCGGCCGCGCTCATGTCGAGCACGCGCTTCACGAACGCCTCCTGCGGCGCCGAGCTGCCTTCGCGCTGGTACGGCCGCGCTTCGCTGCCGTCGGGCCACTGCGTCAAGTCCTTGAGGAACAGCTTGCGCACGAGCTGGCGCGCCGCCGCCTCGTCGAGGTCGACCTTGTTGCCGGCGTTCACGACGAGCACATAGACGACCGGCTTCGCCGCCGGCGTCGGCAGCGGGGCCGGCGCGGGTGCGGGTGCCGGCAGCGGTGGTGACGGCGGGTCCTGCGGCGCGAGCCACACCGCGAACGGCACGAGCATCCAGGCGAGTGGGTGCGGCATGGTCCCTCGGTCAGAAGCTCACCGACCAGCTCAGGTTGACGAAATCGACCTCGTCGCTGCGGTTCGGCAGCAGCAGGTGATGGAAGTCGAGCCGCAGCCGCACGGACGGGTTGGGGTCGAAACACACACCGAGCACGTGCTCGGTGGCGAAGCCGAGGTCGAGCGGCAACGTCGCCGGCGTCGGTGTCAGCGCCACCAGCACCTGGTCACTGCCGCGGTCGTAGAAGTCGAAGCGGTAGCTCAGGCCGAGCGTCGGCCGTACGAACCAGGTCCACTCCGACGACACCGCCCGCTGGTCCCGGTAGCCGACCTCGCGGCTGTAGTAGAGCTCGGTCTTGCAGATGAAGTCGCCTTGCCGCCAGTCGAGGTCGACGCCGGCGAAGTCGTAGCGCCGTTCGCCGTTGAACTCGGCCGCGAACGGCGACTGCAGCAGCGGCACGTTCGCGACGAGCTGCTCCCCCGCCCGCCCGGGCCGGCGACCGGCGCCGTAGTTGGCCGCCATGCCGAGCCCCAGCTCGGGGAACACGTAGGCGAGGCGCGCGCCCCCCACCGGCAGGTCCGGCGCGTCGTCCTGCACGCCGCCGTAGACGTCGTATTCCAGGCGACCGCCCGAGCCGAGCGGCAGCTTGCCTTCGCCGCGCAGCCCGTGCAGGTGCTGCGGATACAGCTCGTTGGCCAGGAACACGCGGGTGTGCAGGCTGGCCTGCCCGATGGTGCGCGCCGGGATGAAGTACTCCCGGTTGGTGGTGCCGTGCGGCGAGCCGACGACGCCGCCGTGCAGCTGCAGCGCGTCGCCGTGGCGCCACTGCGCTTCGAGCCGCGACAGGAAGGTCCTGGCTTCCGAGGCGTCGGCGCTGGTGAAGGCCGGATCGCCGCTCGTCGCCGTGGTCGGATCATCCGGCAAGGCGCCGTGGAACAGGTAGTAACCGGGTGTGGCGAACACCGAGAAGTGATCGTCGAGTTGGGCCTTCAGGTAGAGCTCGAGCAGCGACACCACGTGCCCGCTGCGATCGTCGTGTTCGCCGCGCATGTGCGTGAACAACGACGAGACCTCGCCGCCGAAGTCGAAGCTGCGCGCCGTGTAGGCCTGCAGCACGGCGCGGCCGCCGACCGTCTCCAGCAGGCGGGCCTGCTGCTCCTCGAGGTCGTCGATGCGTTGCCGCAGTTCGGCCAAGGTCGGCTGCGCGCCCGGATCCTGGGCCAGCACAGCCTGGACGCACGCGAATGCAGCGGCAGCGCAGGTGGAAAGCGGCGTCATCCGGTGTGCGGTCATGGTCGTTGCTCGCGCCTCTCGCGCCGATGGCATCGGCAGGAAGGCGCTCGCGGCTGGAGCTGCGACCGCGGGAACCCGCCCGGGATCCACCACCGCTCAAGCAAGCCCAGCTGCCGGCTCGATGCCGTGGCCATGACCAGCCACCCAGGGAGAGGCCCGTGTCGTTGACCGGGAAGCTGATCCTCGGGTTCCTGTTCGCCCTGTTGCTCCAGGTCACCCAGATCATCGGCAGCAACGTCTTCACCGCCCGTCTGCAGGCGGCTTCGGAACAGGTCGCCGGCGCGCTGACCGCCAACTTCAGCGTGCAGAACGGCCTGGAGGCGATCGACCAGCTGCGCGCGCGGCTCGCCCGCGACAGTCGCGACCCCGCCACCTGCGATGCCGTCGTGCTGCGCGTCTACGCCGACGAACTGGCACGCTGCGCCGCGGCGTTGCGCGAGGTCTCGCCCGGGTCGGCCACCACGGCCACGCACGGCATCGACCAGGGGCTCTCCGCCCTGCTCACCCAGCTGCAGCTCGTCGCCGAAGCGGTGGCGAGGGCCGATGCCCAGGCGATCGCCGACGAACTCGCCTTCCTCGACGACAGCGCCCACGAGCTCGAGCAGGCGCTGCGCCGGGCCCAGGTCGGCATGCGCAGCCTCGCCGAGGCCGGCATCGAGAGCGAGCGGGTGGTGCGCGACCTGCCCGTTCAAGCCAGCCTGGTGATCACCATCATCGGCGCCCTGGTGATGGCCGCGTTCGTGGCCTGGTTCTCGCCACAACTGGTGAAGCCGGTCGAACGCGCCCGCGCCGAGCTCGAACAACGGGTCGCCGAGCGCACGCACGCGCTCGCCACCACCGTGCAGGAGCTCGAACAGGAGATGCACGAGCGCCAGCGGGTACAGGCGCTCAAGGAGGAGCTCGACCAGAAGCTGCTGGAGGCGTCGCGGCGCGCCGGCATGGCCGAGCTCGCCAACGGTGTGCTGCACAACGTCGGCAACGTGCTCAACAGCGTCAACGTCTCGGCGGACCTGCTGCGCCAGCAGCTGGCCAGCTCACGCACCGAGGGCGTCGCGCGGGTCGCCGACCTGCTGCGGCAGCATGCCGCCGACCTCGGCGACTTCCTGGCCACGACGCAGGGCCGAGCGCTGCCTGGCTACCTGGAGCAGCTCGCCCAGCACCTGCAGCGCGAACGTCGCCAGCTCGGCGACGAGGTCGCCAACCTGTGGGCGCGGCTCGAGCACATGAAGGAGATCGTCGACCGGCAGCAGAGCTACGCGCGCTGCGCCGGTGTCACCGCGAGCGTGCACGCCGGGGCCCTGGTCGAAGAGGTCTTCACCATGCTGCGCGCCTCGCTGCAGCAGCACGGTGTCACCGCGGAGCTGGAGGTGATCGGCGACGACGACTGCCCGCTCGATCGTTCGCGCGTGGTGCAGATCCTGATGAACCTGGTGCGCAACGCCGCCCACGCCGTGCGCGACGCCGCGGTGGCCGACGGCCGCGTGCGCGTGCAGGTGGCGCGCGAGCACGACCGCGTGACCTTCCGCGTGCAGGACAACGGCGTCGGCATCGCGGCGCCGAAGCTCGAGCGCATCTTCGCCCACGGTTACACGACGCGGCGCGAAGGCCACGGCTTCGGCCTGCATCACAGCGCCAACGCCGCCACCGAGATGGGCGGCAGGCTGTCGGCGACGAGCGACGGGCTCGGCCGCGGCGCCACCTTCGTGCTCGAGCTGCCGGCGCCCGTCGCCTGCGAGGCGGCCTCGTGACCGCGCCCGCCAGCCAGGGCACGGCCAACCGCCGCGTGCTCGTGATCGACGACAACGAGGCGATCCACGCCGACTTCCGCAAGATCCTGACGCCTGCCGCCGGGCCCAGCGACGCGCTGCTCGCCGCCGAAGCCGCGTTGTTCGGCGCGCCGGCGCCGGCACCGACGCAACACGACTTCGTAGTCGTCACCGCCAACCAGGGCCGCATCGGCCTGGAGCTGGCCCAGCAGGCGAAGGCCGCCGGGCAGCCGTTCGCGGTCGCCTTCGTCGACATGCGCATGCCGCCGGGCTGGGACGGCCTGGAGACCATCCAACGCATCTGGGCCGTCGACCCCGACCTCGAGATGGTCATCTGCACGGCGTTCAGCGACTACTCGTGGGACGAGACCGTGCGGCGCCTCGGCCGCACCGACCGCCTGCTCGTCGTCAAGAAGCCGTTCGACACCATCGAGGTGCTGCAGGTCGCCAACGCACTGACCGAGAAGTGGAACCTGCAGCGCCAGGTGCGGCGCACGCTCGACGAACTCGACGGCGCGGTGCGGGCGCGCACCGCCGAGCTGGTCGCCGCCAACCGTGAGCTCGCCGCCGCGCGCGACGCCGCCGAGGCCGCCAACCGGTCGAAGTCGCTGTTCCTGGCCAACATCAGCCACGAACTGCGCACGCCGATGACGGCGATCCTCGGCTACGCCGAGGAGGTGCACGAGCGCATCACCGACCGCGCCGGGCTCGACTTCGAGCGCGAGGCGCTGGCGACGATCCACCGCAACGCGCAGCACCTGGTGCTGATCATCGGCGACCTGCTCGACATCTCGAAGCTCGAGGCCGGCAAGCTGCAGGTGGAGTCGATCGCCTGCGCGCCGCGCGACGTGCTGCACGACGTCGTCGCCCTGCTGCTGCCGAAGGCGCGCGACAAGGGCGTCGGCCTCGACGCCACCGTCGCCGCCGACGTGCCGACGGTGGTGCTCAGCGACCCGCTGCGGCTGCGCCAGATCCTGCTGAACCTGACCGACAACGCCGTCAAGTTCACCGCCGCCGGCCGCGTGCGGCTGCACGCCGATCTCGATGCCGGGGCGCGGCAGCTCGTGTTCACCGTGCAGGACCAGGGCTGCGGCATGGACGCGGCGACGCAGCAGCGGCTGTTCCGCCCGTTCGAGCAGGCCGACGTCAGCACCACGCGGCGGCACGGTGGCACCGGGCTCGGCCTCGCGATCTCGAAGCAGCTCGCCGAGCTGCTCGGCGGCGGCATCACCGTGCACAGCGAACCCGGCAGCGGCAGCACCTTCACGCTGCGCATCGCCGCCGGCGCCGCGAGCGCGGCCGAGGCGAAGGCGATCGCCACCACGACGGCGACCGCCGGCAGCAGCCCGGCACCGGCGGTCACCGCGCCTGGAGTGCGCGTGCTGCTGGTCGAAGACGGCGCCGACAACCAGCGCCTGATCGCCCACATCCTGCGCCGCTCGGGCATGGAGGTCGCGATCGCCGAACACGGCCGCCGCGGCCTCGAACTGCTCGGCGCGCCCGCCGATCACCGCTTCGACCTCGTGCTGATGGACATCCAGATGCCGGTGATGGACGGCCTCGAAGCCACCGCCCGACTGCGCGCCGACGGCCATCGCCTGCCCGTGGTGGCGCTGACGGCGAGCGCCATGGTCGCCGACGCCGATGCCTGCCGAGCGGCCGGCTGCGACGGCTTCCTGGCCAAGCCCATCGATCGCCAGCGCCTCGTCGAGATGATCGCTGCGATGGCGAAGCACGGCGCCCGCTGACGCCGATCTGCGGTCAACCCTGCGCCAGGAAGCGCGCCGCCAGCGCCGGACCGGCGCACGAGTCCTCGTGCTTGAAGAACACGAACGCCTCGCGCGCGCCGTTCGCCTGCAGGCGCTGCCGCCAGCCGCGCAGGTCGTCGTCGCCGTAGGCGGCGCGGCGCAGGCGCAGGTAACACCACGGCGCGGTGTCGGGCAGCTCCGGCACCGGACCGTCGTCGCGGTCGCTGACGACCAGCGCGGCGCCGTGCTCGCGCAGCAGGTCGAGCGCGGCGGCCTCGTGCCAGCTCGCGTGCGCGAACTCGAACGCGACCTTCACGCCGGCCGGCTGCTGGCGCAGGAACTCGCGCAGCACACCGAGGTCCTGCCGCACCCACTTCGGCACCTGGTAGAAGACGCAGCCGAGCCGGTCGCCGAGCGGCTCCAGCACGCGGAACAGGTGCGCCAGCAGTTCGCCGCAGTCGACGAGCTTCTGCGTCCAGGTCAGCCGCTGCGTCGCCTTGACGGCGAAGCGGAACGACGCCGGCACCTGCTCGGCCCACTTCGCCACCAGCTTCGTATTCGGCATGCGATAGAAGGTGTTGTTGAGCTCCACCGCGGCCAGCCGCGCCGCGTAGAACGACAACATCGCGTCCTTCTTGAGGTCGTCAGGGTAGAACGCCGGCCGCCACTCGTCGTAGCTGAAGCCGCTGGTGCCGACGTGCAGGGTCGTGACGACGGGATCGGAGCTCACGGCGCGCACCATACCGCGGTCGCCGGCACCGTCACTCGGGCAGCTTTGCCGCGACGAGGCCGACGTCGATGTACTGGCCGCCACCGGTCTGCCGACAGCTCACGGCGAAGGTGTTGGTGCCCTTCTGCAGCGCCTTCCGCGCCGCCGGCGGCAGCGGCACCCGCTGGTAGGCGCGCGTGTAGCCGGTCAGCCGCACCGCCAGCACGCCGTTGATCCACACCTCGGCGTCCTCGTCGTGGTGCAACAGCAGCTGCGTCTCGGGGCCCGGCATCGCCGCCAGGTCGAACGTGCGCCGCAGCCAGATGCGCTCGCCGTCCCACGCCGTGCGCACGATCGCTCCCGGCGTACCAGCGGTGCCGAAGCCCGCTTCGCCGGTGCGCCAGGCGCCGTCGTCGAACCCCGGCTGCTGCCAGCCGTCGGCAGGCGCCGTGGTGGTGAAGCGCCAGGCGACCGCAGCCTCCCCGGCCGTCGGCACCAGCGTCGTCACCGTCGCCAGCGGCAGCTTTGCCCAGTCCTCGGCGCCGCGCGGCCCGCGCCGGAACCAGCGCTTCCACACCGCCTCGTCCTGCAGGAAGCGCACGAAGAAGCCGCCCACCACCGGCCGCGCGATCATGTTCACCTTGCGCGCGCTGACGGTCTCGTACCAGTCGCAGATCGGCACGCGGTCCGGGGTCTCGTGCACCCAGCGCCACACCGGTTCGACCAGCGCGTCGAAGTCGTCGCGGCGGCCGGTCAGGCACGCCGACCACAACGTCCAGTCGATCTTGGTGAACGTCGCCCGCGAGTCGAGCGGCAGGCCGTAGCGGTTCAGGCGCGCGCGGTAGCCGGCGAGCTCGGCCGTCATCGTCGCCGCCGGGAACAGCCGCAGGTCGAGCACCGAGTCCCAGACCAGGTTGTACTTCTGGCTCCAGCTGCCGGGCTTGTCGAAGGCGAGGCGCGTCAGCCCGCCATCGCCAGCGGCGGCGATCCACTTCGCCGCGAACGCCTCGGCGGTGCCGCGCCAGCGGCTGGCCCCGTCGGCGTCGCCGGCGAGCCCGCAGAGCTGGGCGTAGGCGCCGAGCGCCAGGATCGCCTTGGCGGCGAGGTTGACGTTGTGCGCGAGGTGGCCGGTGAAGTCGTCGGTGCAGAGCTGGCGTTCGGGGTCGAAGCCCTTCGCCTCCAGGTAGTGCGCCCACGCCGTCAGCTGCGGCCAGTAACGCTGCGCGAACGTGGCGTTGCCCTCGCGCCGCGCCACCGCCGCACACAGCAGCAGCAGGTTGGCCGACTCCTCGACCGGCATCTGGTTCGTCTCGTCCCGTTCGCCGCCGCCGTAGACCTGGCCGGTCGCGTGCGGATAGGTGCCGAGGTCGTGCGGCGCGAACGGGAAGCGCCAGCGTGGTGACGCCGCGTAATCGAGCACGGGCACCAGCATCGCCTTGGCGAGGTCGGCGCCGAGCAGCAGGAACAGCGGCGCCATCGGGTAGATGACGTCGACGGTGTTGACGCAGCCGTTGCTGAAGTTCTCCTTCGGGAACAGCAGTGGCCGGCCCTGCTGGTCGGCGCACAGCTTGTTGGCGCCGAGGCACTGGCGATAGGCCAGCGCACACAGCTGGGCATACCGTTCGCCGCCGAGCACCGTGGCGGTGCTGGTGAGGTCCTGGTCGAAGCGCCGGCACAAGCCGAGCAGGCCATCGCGCTCCTGCCACGCCGTGCGCAACAACCACCCCGCGTCGCGGCCGAGCTGGTGCCGCCAAAAGGCGCGCAGGTCGCGATCGAAGTAGCGCACGGCGAAGAGGTCGTCGTAGGCCAGCATCGCGTCGTGCCAGGTCGCGCGGCCATTCGTCACCGTCAGCGTGCTGCGCAGTTGCAGCGAACCATCGGCGGCATTGCCGACGCTGCCCGCCCCGCGCGCCTGCGCGAGGTAGGCATGGCCCCAGTCGATGCGCAGGTCGTCGCCGGCCTTCTGCAGCACGGGCTGCTCCCGGCTGCCGACGCCGGCGACGTCGAGGCCATCGACCACGAGCACCACGGGCTGCGTCGGCTGCTCGGCGCGATCGACGGTGATCACGGCCGGCACGTCGAAGGTGATCTCCAGCCGATGCGACGCCCCGTCGGCGCTCGCCGCCGTCCAGCGCAGGTAGGTCAGCGGCCGCGACAGCACGTCGAGGTCCTCGGGCAAGGCCGGGGTCACGAACTGGAACTGCAGCCCGACGCGCGCATCGGCGAAGTGGAACGTAGTCGTCGTGGCCGTGATCTCGGTGCGCTGCCACGGCAGCGGCGGCACCGCGGCGGGCTCGGGGCCGAGCAGGCGCCGGGCCTCGCCGTCGATCGTGACGACGCACGACAACGGCCACTGCCGGCCGGTCCAGTGCACAGGCCAACCGTCGGTCGGCCGGTCGTGCGGCGACCAGATCGAGAAGTAGGGGTCGTGCACGACCAGCGGCACCGACGGCGCGCGCAGGTCGAGCACCTGGGGCGGTGCTTGCGGCAGGAGCGTGGCAAGCACGAAGGTGAGCAGCGTCATGGGGCCTCGTGGTGTCGATCGAAGCGCAGCGAGCCCGTCGATGCCACGAGGTACTGCGGCCGCTTGCGGTCAGCGGTGCAGGCCGCGCACCGCAACCAGCAACTCGCGCACGCCAGGCGGCACCTCGAACCGGACCAGCGGCGGGCCACTTGGCGCCCGGATCTCGCGGGCCTGCATTTCGTCGGGGCACCACATGGCATTCACGCGGCCATGGTACGCCCCCAGGAAGTTGCCGTCTTCGGCGTAGAGGAACCACGGATCCGGCAGGCGGACATCGGCGTCCAATGTCAGCAGCACTCGCCGCGCACGGGCGCCAACCACCATGATCTGAGCGGGCCCGGGTACCACGAACGCGGCACCCGAGGTCGGTGTCCAATCCAGCACACGATCGCGCACCGTGAGGTTGCTGAGTGCGACTCCGTACTCTCCCTGCACGAGTCGGACTCGGGCGCGACCATCAGCCCCTGGGGAACACTCGATGTTGTTCCTGCCGAGAAACTGCCGCAGCGACGTGCCAGGCACGACAGTGCGATCCAGGTTCGTGGTTCGCGCCAGCTTCAGCCTCACGTCGGGCATCGGTCGCCCATTCGTGTCCCGTACCACGAGCTCGACCCACTGTTCCAACGGGAACCGCACGTCGATCACGCAGTCGGCGTCGATCCGCCCATCGAAGGCGAGGTTGGCGACAGCATCACCAGCGCCTTGCACCTCGAAGTTCACGGGCCCCGGCCCAATGTGAACCTTCACCGCTCCACCGACGACCTCGGCCGGCACTACACACCCACGACTGAACACCTTCCCGATGGCGCCATTGTGCGCAATCAACGTGACCGCGCACCCAGCGCTGGCAGCCTCGAATGCCAATGGCAGACGCCAGTCCCGGTCGAGCGCCTTGAATCGACGATAGACACTCCTTCCGTCGTTGGCGCTGCAACGGATCTCGACCTCCCGATCCCGGGGCAGATCGAGGGGAACACACCCATCGACAACCGTGCTCCGACCACTGCAGGCGTCGATGCGCACCTTCCCCGATGCTGCCCCTTCCGCACTTGCGTCGGTGACCAACACCTGCACGCTGTCGATCCGAACGCCTCGCGTGTCCAGGACCAGAGCGCCGCGCACGGGTCGCGACAGGCGCACCCGCAACGGCTCCGACGACTGCCAGTCCTCGAAGCGAAGGCGAGCCTGAGAGACAGGGCCACGAAACCACAGCTCCCCAGGTAATCGCCCAGCAATTGGGCCAACAAACAGGCGTCCGGCATCGTCCGTCGATCCAAGCCACAGGAAGGACCTGCCGGGTCCATCACTTCTCCAGTGCACGTCCACATCGGTCGCCGGCAACCCGCGGTCATCCACACACTCGAGCGTGAGGTCTCGACCCGCAGGTTCCTGCGACATGGTGACCGTCATTTCATGAGTCGCCGGATCGATTGCGTGGGTCGAGACGCTAACTGCGTCGAAACCGTGCCTCCAGACAGTCACCATGCCAGAACCGGATAGGGACACCGCCGCGAGAGTTGCCCATCCGGCTATGTCCGTCCTCGCGCGCTGCGGTCGCATCTGCCCTTCTGCCAGGTAGGCCACGCAGGCATCCGCAATCGGCTGGCCACCCAACGTGACCACGTGAATGCGACAGTCGAGAACCTCCGTGACCCAAACCACCCGCTGCTGATCGCCCACCGCATCGACCTCCGCAGCATCCGTCTCGGCAGAGGCCAGTTCGTAGTGCTCCCCCACTCCGAGGATCGTCCAGTGCCCCGGGGGCACCTCAAGGCCGCCGGATTGGTCCGTGTCGCCGGCGAACGACACCCCGTCGCTCCCTGCCAGGCGGACCGGAAGCTCACGCACCGCTGCAGCCGTGCCGAGATCAAGGAAGTACAGGCTGGCCGAAGGTGCGGCTTCACCGCTCGCCAAGGCCGTCCGCACTGCCGAGGAGCCAACCGCCTCGGTGCTCGGCGCTGCATCGGGGCGCCGATCTTCCTTGCCGCTAGAATGCCGGGGCCCTGCTTCACTTGGCGCGCCTCTCTCGGGGTCGACGACGAGACGAGCAGTCACCGCGACGATTGCCGCGGTGAGTATCAGCCAAGAGAGCTGACGCAGCCTCCGCCTACTTGAGGGTTGCGGTGCCATCAACGCTGTCGGAGTTGCTGTCAGGCTCATCCCCGATGGATGCGCGGCACCCCGGAGGAAGCGTCACCGGCGGGCAGTTGCTGGCGGTGAACGCAATGGACTCGATGGTCTCCCACCACACCGTTCCATCCCCATCGACGACCCTCCTCTGCACGTTGAGGGTGAACACCTTGTCAGCTCCCGTGATGTTCAGAGTCAGTACCTTGTCGGTCGTTCCCGACACATTGCTGGCGATACCAGCAAGATAGCCGTCGTCTGGGCACGAGAACTGCGCCACGACGCTGCCAGCCAGCAAGGCGGGCGTCAGAACATTCTTGAGCAAATTGCTCATGGGTCAGGCCTCCTACTTCCATTGGGCCGACCCGAACTGGGCCGACCCGAACTGGGCTGACCCGAACTGGGCGACCGAAGTGGAACGCCCATTGCTTGAGAGCATAGCGAGTCCCTTGCTCCAGTCAAGCCCATGAGCGCCTCGCGGGACTACCGCTCCTCGCGAGGCTCATGAGTCTCTGGGCCTAACGCCGCCATCACGCCCAGAGCACGAGCCCGCGCACCTTGGCGTCGTGGCGGCCGTTACCGGGCACGCGCACGCGCAGGCCGTGCTGGTAGTACCCGGCCAGTTCGACGCGGTAGCCGCCGTCCCAGCCGTGCACGGTGCCGCTCTTCGGCCCGCGGTGCTGCAGCGGCACCACCGTGGTCTCGGTGGCCGGGCCCTCGCCGCGGCAGACGACCAGTTCGACGATGACGTCGTTCGGCAGCAGGGCGCCGAGGTCGAGGTCCATGTGCACGTCGAGGTGCTGGCCGACCTTGAAGTCCTGCATCTCCACCGTCGAGGCGGCGACGATCTTCAGCTTCTCGAAGCCCGCCTTGACGCGCAGGAACTCCTTCGCCGCGGCGCGCGCCGGCTGCTTCTTCTCCGCCTGCTGCACGAAGTAGTTGCGCGCCAGCGGCTGGTAGGCCGCGGTGAAGTACTCGCCGACCATACGGTCGGTGTTGAACACGGTCGGCACCGAGGCGAGGCAGTGCTTCATCATCTCGACCCACACGCTCGGCACGTCGCGGCCGTCGCGTGAGAAGTAGGCGGGCACCACCTCCTCTTCGAGCAACCGGTAGATGGCGGTGGCGTCGGCCTCGTTCTGCAGGGTGTGGTTGCCGTAGACCTGCGAACCGCCGATCGTCCAGCCGTTGCCGCCGTCGGCGGCCTCCGGCCACCAGCCGTCGGCGATCGACAGGTTCAGCACACCGTTGGCTGCGGCCTTCATGCCCGAGGTGCCGCTGGCCTCCTCCCTGCGCGGCGGCGTGTTGACCCAGACGGCGACGCCCTGCACCAGCGCGCGCGACACCGACATGTCGTAGTCCTCGACGAACACCACGCGGCCGATGAAGTCCGGGCTGCGGGAGATCTGCACGATCGACTTCAGGATGTCCTGGCCGAGTTTGTCGCGCGGGTGCGCCTTGCCGGAGACCAGGATGCGCACCGGATGGTCCTTGTGCGTCAGGATCTTCTGCAACCGCGCCGGATCGGAGAACAGCAGGTGGGCGCGCTTGTACGGCGCGAAGCGGCGCGCGAAGCCGAGGTAGAGCGCCTTCTCGTCGAGGCCGGCGAGCATGGCGCTGAGCACCACCGGGCTGTCGCCGCGGTTGTGGAACGAGCGCGTCAGCTGGCCACGCACACGCTCCAGCATCACCGCCTTGCTGACCTGCCGCAGCCGCCACAGCGCCTTGTCGTCGATCGCCTCGGCGCGCGCGAAGTCGGCCGGCCGCAGCGCGTCCTCGCCACGTTCGCGCAGCAGGCGGGCGATGCCGGGCTGGGTCCAGGTCGCCAGGTGCACGCCGTTGGTCACCGAGGCCACCGGCACCTCACCTTCGAGCAGGCCGGGCCAGAACGCATGCAGCAGCTTCTGCGAGGCGAGGCCGTGCAGCTTGCTGACGCCGTTGACGAAGCCGGCGAAGTTCATCGCCAGGTAGGTCATGTTGAACTCGCTGCTGCCGCCGCCGCCGGCCTGGCCGAGCCCGAAGAACCGGTCCCACGGCAGGCCCACCCATTCCTGGGCGTCGCCGAAGTAGCGGCGCAGCAGGTCCTCGGCGAAGCGGTCGTGACCGGCGGGCACCGGCGTGTGGGTCGTGAACAGCGTCGTCTGCGCCACGTACTCACGCGCCGCCTCGAACGGCAGGCCCTCGCCGCGCACCAATCGGCTGGTGCGCTCGAGGGTCAGGAACGCGGCGTGGCCCTCGTTCATGTGGTAGACCGCCGGCCGCACCTCCAGCGCCCGCAGCATGCGCACGCCGCCGCGGCCGAGCACGATCTCCTGCTGGATGCGCGTCTCGACGTCGCCGCCGTAGAGGTTGCGCGTGATGTCGCGGTCCTCGGGGCGGTTCTGCGGCAGGTTGGAGTCGAGCAGGATCAGCGGCACCCGGCCGACCATGACCCGGAAGGCGCGCAGGAACAGCTCGCGGCCCGGCAGCGGGATCGACACCTCGAGCTGGCGACCGTCGGCGGCGCGCACGATCTCGAGCGCGAGCTTCTGCGGCCGGTTCTCCTTGTCGACGGCGACCTGCTGGCCGTCGCTCGACAGCTGCTGGCTCATGTAGCCGAAGCGGTAGAACAGGCCGACGGCGATCAGCGGGATGCCGAGATCACTGGCCGACTTCAGGTGGTCGCCGGCGAGGATGCCGAGGCCGCCGCTGTAGATCGGCAGCGAATGGTGCAGGCCGAACTCGGCCGAGAAGTAGGCGATCGGATTGCCGGCGGAGAGCTGCGGCCCGGCGCCGCCGGCGTCGACCGCGCACAAGCGCGGCTTCGCCGCCATGTAGGCGTCGAAGCGCGCCAGCACCTCCTGCAGGCGGCGCAGGTAGTCGCGGTCCTTCGCCTTGTGCTCCAGGGCGTCGAGGCTGACGCCCTGCAGGAACGCGATCGGACACTCGTGGCTCTTCTCGAAGCCCGGCGCCAGGTCCTCGAACAGGCCGCGCACGCCCTCGTTCCACACCCACCAGAAGTTGCGCGCCAGCCGTTCGAGGCCGCGCAACGGTGCCGGCAGCGTCGCCGACGCCTCGAACGCCGACAGCCGCGGCGTCGTGCCGGAGCCGAGCGACGGCAGGGCGCGCTTTGGCAACCGGAACTGCACCACTCCCGAGACGCTGCGCCCCTCGACGGCGGCGTTGGCCTTGTCGTAGGCGGCGACGTAGTTGGCGAACAGGTCCTTCCACGCCGTGCGGCCGGCGGCGGCGCGGCAGCGGTCGCGCTGCCGCGGCTCGCCGTTGGCGGCGGCGACGAGGCCGTCGAGCGCCGCGGCGGTGGCGGCGATCACGTCCGGGTACGGCACCCGGTCGCGCTTCAGCACGGTGATGCCGTCCTGCGGCCCGAGCCCGGCGCTGTTGGCCCAGCGGCCGAAGCCGGCGAGGTCGGTGGTCAAGGTCGGGATGCCGACGGCGAGCGCCTCCTGCGGCGTGTAGCCCCACGGTTCGTAGAAGGACGGGTAGGCGCCGAGGTCCATCGCCGCCAGCACCGCCTCGTACTCGCGGTTGAGCAGGCCGTCGTCCGGGCGCAGGTAGATCGGGATCTGCACCACCTTGACCCGCGAGCCGGCCTTGTTGTCGAGGCCGAGGCGCCGGCAGTGCGCGTGCACCGGGTCCTTCTCTTCGTCGAACAGGTTGTGCGTGCAGTAGCCGAGCGGACCGCTGGCCGCGCTGTGGGCGGCGCCGCCGGCCAGCCGCTCCATCACCTCGCCGCGCACCCCGGAGTTGCCGGCCGGCACCAGGATGAAGGCGACGATGCGGCGGCCCGGCTGGTCCTTCAGCTTCGCCAGCGCGTCGAGCAGCAGCTCGATGCCCTTGTTGTGGAACTCATAGCGGCCGGCCAGGGCCACGAAGGCGGCGTCGGCGACGTCCTCGCCGAGCACCGCCGCGGCCACCCGCGCCAGCTCTTTGCGGGTCGCCTTGCGATCGCCGGCGGCGAGGTGGTCGACGACGTCGAGGTCGATGCCGTTCGGCAGCAGCTGGTGCACCTTGCAGTTGTGCAGCAGCTCGGCCTCGGCGGCGGTGATGGCGCTGACGGTGGTGAACACGTCGGCCTTGCGCGCACAAACGCCTTCGAGCGAGTGTTTGGCCTGCACGCCGTGGGCGCGCGCCAGTTCGTCGGCGCTCTTGCCGCCGAGGCCGTTGTCGGCGGCGGTCGGATCGGCGGTGATGCCGAGCGAGGCCAGGGCGCGGCCGAGCATCGTCGCGTGCGTGGTGAACACGGTGCCGAGGCTCGGGATGCGCTCCTGCAGCCACAGCAGCGAGGCGCCGGTCATCCACTCGTGCGCCTGCACCACGGCGCGGCGGTGGAACGGAGCCAGGAACTCGTCCCACCAGCGCTCGATCACCATCGCCGCCGCGATCGAGAACAAGACCGGCTCGGTGTAGTCCCAGTCGCCGGCGATGGAGTCGACCTTGTGCCGCTCCCAGAGCCCGGCCAGGATGCCGTCCTTCTGCTCGTAGAGGCCGGAGAAGCCGACCAGGATGCAGCGTGGGCGGCCGGGAATGCGCCAGCGGCCGACCCGCACCGGCACGCCGATCTGGCGGCACGCCTGGATGAAGTGCTCGAAGCCCGGCTCCTCGTCGAACGGCGCCTGGTGGCCGGTGCCGCCGAGCTGCTGCGGCCCGACGGTGATGTAGTCGTCGCCGAAGCGCTCCACGGCGGTGACCGCCTTGCTCGACAGCACCGTATGGATGCCGCCGACCTTGTTGCACACTTCCCAGCTCAGCTCGAACAGTTGGTACGGTCGCTCCGACATGGTCACTGCCTGATGGTTTCCTGGTTCGACGCGGCACGGGCGGCGCCCCGCGTCGGCTGCTGCTGCTTCTGCTGCTGCTGCGGCTGCCCCTGCTGCCGGGCCCGCCGCCGCCGCTCGACCTTCTGCCGCAGGTCGTCGAGCGCCGTCATCAACGCCACGAACGCCGCGTGCGGCGAACGGTGCGGGCTGAAGTAGGCGTGCACTTCGCCGTCGCCGTGGCGCGGCGTGCCGGCGTAGTAGACGTGGTCCGAGGTCGTGAGCTTGCGCCACGCCGCGATCAGCCCGGCGTCACCGGTCGCCAGCACGTCGGCGCGCAGTGCGTAGATCGCCTGCTGCGCCGCCTGCTGCATCGGGTTGCCGAGCCAGGCGCCGAGGTCGCGTTCGGCGTCGGCCCACGACACCGGCGTCGGCACGTCGAGCTCGAACGCGGCTTCGCGTTCGGCGGCGACCTGCGCCGGCGTGCGGAAGCGGAACCCCGGCTCCTGCAGCACCTGCTCGGGCAGGTGGCGCATGAACTCGAAGATGCCGGTCGCCGCCGCCTGGTGTTCGCCGAAGGTCTCGTAGTCCATGAAGAGCCCGAGGAACTGGGCCGGGGGCGGCGCCGCGTGGAGCCAGCCCGCGTACGTATCGGCAAACAGCGGGAACGAGGGCCACTGCCGATTCGAGAATCGGAACGAGATGTCGTCGGACAACGAGTAGCTGCGCAACAGCAGCTTGAGCCGGCGGCAGCCCTTCGGGCGATACGGCACCTGCGGCGAGCGCCAGCCGAGCAGGCGATCGACGCCTTCGCCGAGCATCGCCTCGAAGCCGAGCCCTTCGACCGCGGCGCAGATCGTGTTGTCGAGGATCAGCTCGGTGTTGCGGAACGTCGTCGGCGTGCCGAACAGGTCCTCGACCACGTCGCGCTGGATCCCGACCTGGGCCACGAACTCGTCGGCATCTGCGACAGCGGCGAGGCTGTGGTGGCTGGTCTCGCACAAGAACTCGACATTGCCGGTGTCGGCCAGCGCGACGAAGCTGTCGAGCGCCTGGGGCGCCCAGTCGCGCAGCTGCTGCAGCACGGTGCCCGACAGCGAGAACGCGCAGCGGAACTCGCCGTCGCTGCGGTCGATCGCCTCCAGCAGCAGGCGGTTCATCGGCAAGTAGCAGCGTTCGACGACGCGGTCGAGCACGAGGCGGTCGAGGCCGTGGTCGAAGTAGTCGGTCCTCGTGATGCGGTCCTTCGGCAACCACGGCCGCAGGCGATACGGCTGGTGCACCTGGAAGTAGAGTACGACGTCGATCACGCCCCCTCCGTCAACAACCTCGCGGCCCGCAGCAGCTCGCCGCTGTTCCAGGCCTGCGCGAAGCTGCCGCCGGGGCGCTGCGGCGCGTCGCCGTCGAACACCTCGCTGACGTGGTCGAGGCCGGCGCGCTCCAGCTCGGCGGCGAAGCCGGCGAGCCAGGTGGCGAGCCGCTGCCGTTCCCGGGCGAGGCCGCGTTTGGGCACCGCCCGCAGCGCCGCCTCGACGTAGCAGCCGGCGAGCCACGGCCACACCGTGCCCTGGTGGTAGGCGAGGTCCCGCGCCTCGGGGCCACCCTCGAATCGACCGCGGTAGGCGGGGTCGTGAGGCGACAGCGTGCGCAGGCCACACGGCGTCAGCAGCTCGGCGGTCGCGCGCGCGACGACGCCGGCGCGCTGCTTCGTGGTCAACGGCGACCGGGCCAGCGCGGCGGCAATCAGCATGTTGGGCCGCACGCAGCGGTCCGGTTCGCCGCGCTGCACCCGGTCGGCGAGGTAGTCGCCATCGGCGAGCCAGAAGTCGCGCACGAAGGCCTTGCCGCAGCGATCGCGCAGCGCCTTCCAGCGGGTCTCGCCACGCTCGACGAGGAAGGCCAGCAGCGAGTACCACGCCGCCTGGATCTCGACCGGCAGGCCGGCGCGCGGCGTCACCGGCCCGGCCGCGGTGCGGGCGTCCATCCAGGTCGCATTGAGGTCGTCGCGGCCGGCCCGCAGCAGGCCGTCCCGGTCGACGGCGAGGCCGAGGTCGGAGCCGTGCACGTAGGCGTCGACGATGCTGCCGAGCGCCGGCAGCAGCCGTTCGTCCACCAGCGCCGCGTCGTGACCGGCATCGGCGAAGCGCTGCACGGCGAGGGCGAACCACAGCGCCGCATCACAGCTGCCGTAGTGGCTGTCGTCGGCCGTGGCGCCGTAGATGTTCGGCAACAGGCCTAGACGCAGGAACGGCAGGGCGCCGAGCAGCACCTCGCGACAACGGTCGGCCTGGCCGCGCGCCAGCGTGAGCCCGGGCAGGGCCAGGAACACGTCGCGCCCCCATTCCCCGAACCACGGGAAGCCGGCCAGCACGCCGAGGCGGCCACCGTCGGCGCGGTAGAAGAAGTCGTCGGCGGTGCGCGTCAGCCGGGCCGAGAGGCCGGCGAACTCGGGCGCCTGCGGTGGTGCGGCCGGCAGCAGCGGCGGCACCGCGGCCAACGCCGCGGCGAAGGCAAGGTGCGGCGCCGCGACCGGCTCGTCGAGCGCCACCGCCAGCACAGCGTCGGCGCCCGGCGCGAGATCGAGCTCGAGCACCAGCGGGCTCCAGCGGTCGGCGGTGTGGTCGAAGCCGCGCGCCGCATCGGTGGCCAGCTCGAAGCCGCGATACCACGCCGGCTCGGCGCGGCAGGCGGCGACGCCTTCGACGCTGAGCCAGGCGGTCGGCAGCGACGCATTCGGCCGCACCCCCCAACTGGCGCCGCGCGCGTGCAGCGTGCCGTCGAAGGTGGTGTCGGCCGGCGGCAGGTGATCGACGTCGCACCAGCCGAACAGCGGCCGCACCAGCAGCCGCAGCGCACGTTCGCCGAGGTTCTGCCAGCGTACGCACAGACACGGCGGCACCTCCCCGGCGGCCTGCCGCAGCACGAGCGAACGGGTGAGGCGCACGCCGTCGGCGACGAAGGTCCAGGTCGGCAAAGGCCAGCGCTCGAAGCTGCGCTGCGCCAGCGGCGCCCACGGCTCGGGCTGGCCGTGCCAGTGGGCGTGCTGCAGCGACAGCTCGCGGCCGCGCTCGACGATGCGCTCGTCGGCGCCGGCGAGCAGCGACCAGCGCCGCGCCGAGCCCGGCCGGCGCACGTTCCACCAGCCGTGGTAACGCCGTCGCGCGAGGTCGTCGACCGAGCCGCAGGCGTAGCCACCCTGGCCATCGACGAGCAACCACTCGGCGTCGGGCGGCGGCACGGCAGCAGCGACGAGCGGCAGAGCTTCGGGACGGGCGGCGGGGTTCGACACGGGGTGCAGCGCGGCAGCGGCCGGACCACAGTACGAGCCGAAGCACCCGTATCAACGAATCCTTGGCGCAGCGCTCGCCCCGGTTTCGCCAGCTGGCCCTTCTGTCGACGCCGTGGTCCCTGCATCCTTCCCGACTCCGACGCGTGCCGAACCCGAGCCTGTGGATCGCATGGTCAACCTCGATCTCAAGAACACCCTCACCTTCATCCTCGCCGGTGGCGAGGGCAGCCGGCTGAAGCCGCTGACGTCGAACCGCGCCAAGCCCGCGGTGCCTTTCGGCGGCAGCTACCGCATCATCGACTTCACGCTCAGCAACTGCATCCACTCGGGCCTGCGTCGCATCCACCTGCTGACGCAATACCAGGCGCGGTCGCTCGAGGAGCACATCCGCTTCGGCTGGAACTTCCTGCCGCGCCGCCTGGAGCAGTGGATCACCTGCTCGCCGCCGCACCACGTCTCGGTGGGCAAGTGGTACCGCGGCACCGCCGACGCGATCTTCCACAACCTCGACTCGATCCTCGACTGGCAGCCGCCGAACGTCGTCGTGTTGTCCGGCGACCACGTCTACCAGATGGACTACCGCGACATGCTGCGGGAGCACGTCGATCACGAGGCGAAACTGACGATCGGCGCCGTCAAGGTGCCGGCGGCGGAGGCGCCGAGCTTCGGCATCCTGCAGGTCGCCGCCGACGGTCGCGTCACCGGCTTCGTCGAGAAGCCGAAGCAGAACGCGCCCGAGATCCCCGGCGAACCGGGTTTCTGCCTCGCCTCGATGGGCATCTACGTGTTCGAGACGCAGGAGCTGATCCGGCGGTTGCGCGCCGACAACGCCATGCCCGAGGGCCAAGGCGGCGATTTCGGGCACCACGTGATCCCGCGCATGATCGACCAGGTGCCGGTCTTTGCGCACGCCTTCAAGGGCCTCGGCGCCGGCGACCCGCCGTATTGGCGCGACGTCGGCACCATCGAGGCCTACTTCGACGCCAACATGGACCTGTGCAGCGTCAAGCCGAACCTGAACCTGTATCGCCAGGACTGGCCGACCTACACGCTGTGGCACAACGACCCGCCGGCGAAGACGGTGTTCTCCGAACCCGGCGACGGCCGCCGCGCCGAGGTGCAGGACTGCATGCTGAGCCCAGGCGTCGTCGTCAGCGGCGCCAAGGCGCGCCGCTCGTTGCTGAGCAACCGCGTCTACGTCGACGAACACAGCCAGCTCGACGAGTGCATCGTGCTGCGCGGCGCGCGCGTCGGCAAGGGCTGCAAGCTCAAGCGCGTCATCATCGACAAGTGGAACGAGGTGCCCGACGGCACCGTGATCGGCTACGACGTCGAGCACGACCGCAAGCGCTTCACGGTGTCGTCGAGCGGCATCGTGGTGGTGCCGTACGCGTACCAGTGGAAGTGACCGCGGAGGAACCGGCCGTCAGCGCAGTCGCGGCGCCAGCTCCGCCGCCAGCCAGCGCGCGACGACGTCGTTGCCCTTCCCACTGAGGTGGCCGCCGTCCTGGATGAACAGCTCCTTGCTGTCGCCGGCGGCGGTCACGATCGGCGTCGCGTCCAATGCCGGCACGCCGGCGGCCGCGGCGACCGCGAGCCAGCGCTGCTGCGCGAGCCCGCGGCGGAAGTCCTTGGCCGCGAAGCCCATGCCCACCAGCGTCGCCACACGCTTCTCTTCATCACACTGCCACGAGGTCGGCAGCACCACGAACAGCAACGGCCGGCCGTCGGCAGCCTGCTTCGCCTGTTGCAGGGCCGCCTGCAGGTAGCCGTGCAGCCGCGGCAGCACCGGCGGACCACCCGACGGCCACGACACCTGCTCGTCGACGGCATCGAGGAACAGACCGGCGTGTCGTTGCGGCTCGGGCGGCAGGCCGGCCACGCGCGCGAGGTCGTCGGCGGACGGCGACCAGGTGGCGAGCGGTGACCAGGCCGGCCGTTCGTTGAGGATCATCGCCTCGAGCCACAAGGCCGCGCGCGACCGCAGCGCCAACCGTGTGCGCCACGACACCTGCACGAGGTCCGCCATCGCCCCCTGCAGCATCAGGCCTGCATAGACGGTGCGCTTCGGCAGCGCTTCGTCGGTGGCGTCATTGCCGAGGAAGCCGCAGACCACGAAGGCGTCGGCGTCGAAGGCTGGATCGAGCAACCGCAGGCGCTGCACGGCGTGGCTCGGTCCGAACCCGGGCACGCCGCCGTTGCCGACGGTGACGTCGAGGCCGAGCTCACGCAGGGCCACCTGCAGCCGCGCCGGCATCGCCTCGTTCGCCTCGACGCCATAGCCGAACACCAACGAGTCGCCGACCACGAGCAGGCGCTTCTCGCCGGCGCGCTTTGGCCCGACCTCCTCGCCGCGCAGGCCGCGCGAGTCGATGTGGACCAACGTGGTCGCCTCGGCGCCGATGCGCAGGGTGCCGCGGTAGCCGGGAGCCAACATCGGCTCGCCCGCCGGCCCCGCGACGTACATGCCGGCCTGCTGGAACTCGGCGAAGATCGGCGGCATGCGCCAGAACCAGCGGAAGCCGAGTTCGACCAACAGCAGCGCCAGGACGCAACTGGCCAACAGCAGCGTCACCCGCAGCGCCGGGTGACGCCGGCGCCGCGGCCTCGCTTTGGTCGGCGATGCGCCCATCCGGCCTATGAGGTCGGCAACAGCTCGCCGAGGAACTGCGGCAGCATCTTGCGCCACGTCACCCAGTCGTGCCGCCACTCCTTGCCCCAGGCGTCGACGCGGTTCGGGACGCCCTTCGGCCCCAGCACCCGCTCGACCTTCCAGCTCTGGTCCGGGTCCTCGTAGTCGCCGGTGCCGTGCGCGAGCAGCACGAAGCGCTGCCGCAGCAGTTCGAGGTGCTTGCCGTCGAGGTTCGGCACGAAGTCGAGCGGCGAGCTCTCGTAGTAGTCGTGGTTGATGCGACCGTCGAGGAAGCGGTTCATGTTGTAGGTGCCGCTGAGGCAGATCGCCTTCGCGAACACGTCCGGATGCCGGCACAGACAGGCCAGCGCGTTGAAGGCGCCGATCGACGCTCCCGCGGTCCAGATGGCGGGCGCCTTGCCGTCGCAGTCGCGATGGATCGCCGGCACCACCTCGCGGTAGATGCACTGGTCGAACTGGTTCTGCACCTTCGCTGCCTGCTCCAGTGTCTTGCACTCCTTGAGCCAGGCCTGACCGGCGATCGAGTCGACGACGTAGACCTTCAGCCGCAGGTCGCGGATGAAGTCGCCGATCGTGCTGATGAGATGGAAGCGCTCGGGCTCCTCGGCGTCGCCGCCGGCGGTCGGGAACAGCAACAGCGGCGTGCCGCTGACGCCATACCGCACGAAGGTGATCTCGCGGCCGTTGAGGCTCGGCGACTGCCAGGTGATCTTGTGCTTGCTCACTTCTTGCCCTCCTTGCCGGCGACCGCGGCCTTCGGCGCCGCGCCGGCGACCTTCAGGTGTTCGCCGTCGGCGACCGCTTGCTTGACCAGCTCGAAGAACCGCGCCGAGAAGTCCTTGACCTCATGGGCGGGGTACATGTGCGCCACCTTCTTGGTGATCGCCTCCATGCAGCGCTCGCTCTGGAACCACTTCGTCGCCGCTTCTTCGAGCGGCCGCAGGTGCTTCGCCGCGAACTCCGTGAAGGCGTCGGCCTGCAGCCGTTCCCGGGCGATGCGCGCGTAGCCCTTCAGCTTCTCGCGGTACGGCAGCTCCTGCTTGGCGATCGCGTAGAACGGCTCGAAGTCGAGCGTCTTCCGCATCGGCCGCCTGGTCGCGGCGCAGAACACCGCCCACTTCAGGTTGCTCATCACGTACCACGGCCAGTGGTGATGGATCGAGTTGACCTGGTTGTCCGGACACGGATTGGCGAAGTCGATCGGATGGAAGACGCCGTCCTTGCGCAGCGCCTCGCAGCTGTTGAAGTCCCAGCCGAAGAAGGCGTTGATGGTCAGGCAGGTGTCCGCCATCACCTGCTCCTCCTCCGCGCTGCAGAAGTCGCGCGCCGTGGTGTACCGGCCGTGCAGCGGCTGGCTGGCGTCGTACTTCATCAGCCGCACCTGCGGGCCGATGCCGACCGCCCGCACGAACAGGTCGAAGCCGGCGACCGCCTGCTGCACGTGCATCAGCCACTTCTCGCTGTTCTCGTAGGCCTGGCGCAGCTCGGCCTCGGTGTCGAGCTTGGTCACACCCTGCCAGCCGCCGCCGTCGTACGGCTTCATGAACGCAGGCAGGCCGACCTGCTCGCCGATCTTGCCGAGGTCGAACAGGCGCGCGTAGGTCTTCAGCGTGAAGTCGAGGTCCGGCTTCGGCTCGTAGTTCTTCTGCGGCACCATCATGGTCTTCGGCACCGGCATGCCGAGCGCCAGCATCGCGCAGTAGCTGGAGTGCTTCTCGTAGCTCTGCACCGACCACGGGTTGTTGTAGACGTAGAGGCCGTCCATCAGGATGCACTTCTTGATCCACTCGCGGCGCAGCGCGAGCCAGTGCGTCAGCCGATCGACGACGACGTCGTACTTGCAGCCCGCGGCGAGCGGGAACGGCTCGAGCGTCACGCGTTCGCAGGCGAACTGGACCGAGTCCTTGCCGAGCTTCAGGTCGAGCTTGCTGTCGGCGAGGATCTGTTCGAAGGCCAGCGGCCAGCAGATGTCGGCGCCGAGCGAGAGTCCGATGTGACGGGTGATCTGGGGCATGCGGGAGCGAGAGCGGGCGCGGCACTATGCCGGGCCGGGGCAAAGGAGGCCAGCGTCGGCGCGCTGGGCCGGAGCGGCGGGCCGTCAGCCCTCGGTGTCGACAATGCGGGCGAGCCGGCTCCGCAGCCGGTCCAACTCTGGGCCAGTGGAACCAACAGCGGCATGTCTCGAGGGGCCGCCGGAAGGAGCACGGTCGCGCGGACTTCGAGGCAACCGCTGGCGACAGGCCGTGCTCGCCGCCCCTGCCTCGTGTCCGCGGTGGTTTCCCCGATGCGGCGCCGCCGACCGCCCCTGCCACCCACCCGCTCCGGCTGGTAATCCACCCTCATGCACCCACGACTGCCGTTCCTGTTGTCGCCGCTCCTGCTGCTGCCCGCCCGGGCCCAAGACGCCGCGCCCGCGGCTCCGCCGCTGCCGACCGCCGCCACCAACCCCACCGCCGATGTGCCCGCCGGCAAGGGCGAACGCGTGGTGCAGGCCGGGCCGGTGCTGCTGACGGTCTACACCTTCCGCCCCGAGGCCTGGTCCGGCGAACGGCTGCTGATCGTCATGCACGGCACGCTGCGCAACGCCGACGAGTACCGCGACGACGCCATCAACATGGGCAAGCGCTTCGACGCCCTGGTGATCGCCCCGCGCTTCGATCGCGAACGGTTCCCGAGCCGCGCCTACCAACGTGGCGGCGTGCAGCGTGAGGACGGCGACGCCGCCCCCGCGGCGGAATGGACCTACACGCGGCTGCGGGAGGTGACGGCGGCGGTGCGGCTCGCGACCGGCAAACCGGCGGCGAAGCTCTACGTGATCGGCCACAGCGCCGGCGGCCAGTTCCTGGTGCGCTGTGCTGCGTTCGACGACCTCGGCGCCGAACGCATCGTCGCCGCCAATCCCGGCAGCGTGCTGCTGCCGACGCGGGCGATGCCGTTCGGCTACGGCTTCGGCGGGCTGCCGGCAGCGCTCGCCGACGACGACCGGCTGCGGGGTTACCTGGCGGCGCCGCTGACGATCTACCTCGGCACCGGCGACGACCACGCCGACGAGTACTTCGACGACAGCAAGGAGGCGATGCAACAGGGCGCGGGCCGTCACCAGCGCGGGCTCGCCTTGTGGTGGTCGGGCAAGCTGCTCGCCGCGCAGCGCGGCTGGCCGTTCGGCTGGCGGCTCGTCGAGGCGGTCGGGGTCGAACACGACCACACGGTGATGTTCGATCGCCCGGAGTGTGAACGTGCGCTGTTCGGCGAACCGGCGGCGAAGGCGGCGCCGGCGCCGCAGCAGCCGGCGAAGTGAACGGGCGAGAGGGCGGCGCGGCCGCCCTGGCTCGGGAACTGCTCGGTGTTCTGCTGGCGACACAGCCCGCCCTGCGTACGTCGCCGGCGCAAGACGGAACGGATCCCTCGATTGTGGTCGGCCAGGAGTTCGCAGCAGGTCCGCCGCAAGGCGGGCCCCGGCGGCGGCGACCACAATCAAGGGATCAGTCCTCGGGACGCGGCGGCGTTTCCGCCGCTGTCGGAGGAGTTGCCCGCCTCCGTGCCAATGCCCCGTTCCCCTGGCACATGGCTTGCCAACGGGCGCAACCCCGAACGCCGATGACCCACCGCCACCTGATCCCCTCGTCTTGCCTCTGCGTCCTGTTCTCCGCCTGCGGCAGTGGCGGCGGTGGTCATCACACGCCAACCCGGGTGCCGGACCCTCGCCCGGTGTCGATCCTGGTCGAGGTCTACGACCCGGTGACCAACTTCGTCTGGGAGAACGTGTCGGTGCGTGTGGTCGAGTCCTATCAGGAATGGGCAGCGGTGACCTTCCCGAGCCCCTACGCCGACATCTACCTGACCAACGCCGACGGCCGCGTTCTCCTCGACGAGTACGAGCTCACCTACGTCGAGGTCGGGTTCGTCGAGGACGCCAACGGTCGCGCCCAGCTGGTGGCGGATCGGTACCAGGACGAAGCCGTCGTGACGCTCGAAGTCTCTGCCGCGGGCTTCGCGAGCGTCTACGTCGACGTGCCGCTCAGCTGGAGCGATCCCGACGTCTTCGTCGAGGTCCCGTTCTACTAGGAGTCTGCGCCACGGGACGAGAGCCCGCGGCTGAAGATTGAGGGGCGAACAAAACCCTGCCGCACTGGCCTCTATCGTAGGGAGGCCATGGGATCGTTTCGCGAGCAAGAGGATCGTCGGCAGGGCTTCCTGCT
>JAEUHT010000281.1 GCA_016793265.1 Planctomycetota bacterium | reverse complement strand
ACCGGGCTGCCACCGAACGCTCTCGGCCTCTTCATGCTCGGCTACACGGCGATCGCGGTGCCGGTGAGCACCGTGCTGCCGCAGGGCCTGCCTGGCTGCACTCTGCTCGTCAGCCCCGACGAACTCACTCTGCGGCTGCCGACCGCGGGAGGCGTCACCACGACCCTCGCGATACCGGGCGTGCCGGCCCTGGTCGGCGCCACGCTGCAGCAGCAGATGGCTTCGATCGAGCTCGACCAGAACGGCGCGATCACGGCGATCGCCACCACCGCGGCGCTGACGCTCACGATCGGCTCGTTCTGACCTTCCGGCCACGCGCACTGCATGGCAGCGCGTGGTGACGGTGCGAGCGGTCAGTTCATCCCATCGCGGAGGAAGTCGCGCCACGGCATGGCGCGGACCCCGGGCGCGAGGGCCTGGCTCGTGGTGCCAGCGAGCGGGGCTTCGTGCACGACGAACATCTCGTCCCTGGCCCGCTTCGGATCCCGGGTGTTCGCCAGCAGCTTGCGCATCGGTTCGGCCATCGCCGGACGCGGCGTTCGTGTCGCCTTTGCCTCGACCCAGCGCAGCTTGTCGCCGCGCCCCGGCATCACGAAGTCGACTTCCAGTCCGGCGTGGTCGCGAAAGTACCAGAGCTGTCGCCGTTCCCCGCGGTTCACTTGGGCCTTGAGGATCTCGGCGGCGAGCAGGCCCTCGAACAACTCGCCGCGAAAGGGCGACTTCGCCAGTTCGGCCTCGGACTCGATGCCGAGCAGGTGGCACGCCAGTCCGGAGTCGCCGATGAAGACGCGCGGGCTCTTCACCAGTCGCTTGCCGAAGTTCTCGAAGTAGGGATGCACGACCAGGATCTGCCCCGTGGTCTCGAGTACGTCGAGCCAGCGAGTGATGGTCGGGATGCTGAGGCCGAGCGGCGCCGCGAGGCCTGACTTGGTGAGGATCTGGCCATGCCGGCTGGCGACGAGCCCGAGGAAGCGACGGAACGTCGCCAGGTCCTGCACGGCGGTCACCAGGCGCACGTCGCGTTCCAGGTAGGTCTGCACATACGACGCGAACCACATCGAGGCGGCGCGCGGGCGGGCGATCACCTCCGGATAGCCACCGCGCAGCATCGTGACCTTGTCGGTCTCGCGCGACGACAACGGCAGCAGTTGCAGCACCGCCGCACGTCCGGCCATCGACTCGGTGACGTTCTGCATCAGGCCGGCCTCTTGCGATCCGGTGAGGAACCATCGGCCCGTCCGACGGGGTTCGGCGTCGATGCGCGCGCGCAGGTACGCGAACAGCTCCGGCACGTGTTGGATCTCGTCGAGGATCGCGGGCGGATGCACGCCGTCGAGGAAGCCGACCGGATCGGCGCGGAAGCGGGCGACGAGGTCGGGCGCCTCGAACAGGTGGTAGCTGGCGTCCGGAAACACCTTCTTCAACAGGACCGTCTTGCCGGCGCGCCGCGGGCCGGTCAACACGACCGCCGGGAAGTTGGCGGCGGCCTTGCGCAGCGGACCGGCAAGCTCGCGTTCGATGAACAGCATGTTGGATAATGTAATATTGTATGTTAGAATCTACAATCCGGCAAGGGGACGCTCGCGGACCGCCCTCGCCCCGCAGGGCAGGGGACAAGGAGCAACAAGCACGCGCTCCGGCCCTCTTCGCCATCGTGGGCGAGACACCTGCCCGACTCAGGTTCCGTGTCGAGGGCGCGGTGGCGTAGGCCAGGAACGACCCGCTAAAGCACACGAGCCCGACGTTCGCTCTTGCTTCGCCGCGACGCTCGCATGCCGCCCGCGCGGCCACGTCGACGAGCGAAAGGCCGCGGACTCGCTGCCGCGGCCGTGGCGAGACGCAAGCGCAGGCTGGGCGGCACCGCCACCGTTCCGTATGGTGCCCGCGTGCCGAAGCGTCGCCGGAGAACCAGCCGAACGCGCCCGCCGTGGTGGGCGGAGCTGCCGACGGAAGAACTGCTCGACGTGCGCCTCAGCGACCTCGAACTGCGGCTCGAAGGCACCTCGATGCAGCGTCGCGTCGACCGCCTGCACGACGAGCTGCGCCGCGCCGGGCTGGTGTTCCGGCCGTACGTCTACCTGTCTACCGACTGGTTCACGCCGGAGGGCAGCTCCGGCTTCGCGGTGCCGTTCTACCTCGCCCACAACCGGCTGGTGCGGCTGGAGCACGCGCAGATGTTCGAGGCCGAGGGCAGTTCGCACGACTGGTGCATGAAGCTCTTGCGCCACGAGGCCGCACACGCGTTCGACAACGCCTACCGCCTGCATCGCCGCGCCGACTGGCGCCGCACCTTCGGCAACTACAGCGCGCCCTATCGCTCCGCCTACCGCGCACGGCCGCTCAGCAAGCACTTCGTGCAGCACCTCGGTGCCTTCTACGCGCAGAGCCACCCGGCCGAGGACTACGCCGAGACCTTCGCGGTGTGGCTGACACCGCAGGCGAAGTGGCAGAAGGACTACGAGGGCTGGCCGGCGCTCAAGAAGCTGCAGCAGCTCGGCCGCATGCTGCACGACGTCGGCGACCTCGCGCCCCTGGTCAAGAGCAACGACCGCCCCGAGTCGCTGCCGAAGCAGACCATCACGCTGCGTGAGTACTACCGGCGCAAGAAGGCGACGTACGTCGACAAGGAGCCGTGGCGGTTCGATCGCGAACTGAGACTCGTGTTCGACGGCGCCGGCGTGTCGCCGCGGCGCGAGGCCGCCGCCGCGTTCCTGCAGCGCGAGCGCGTCTCGCTGCGCGCCAAGGTGTCGTCGCTGACCGGCCAATACCGCTACCTCGTCGATCACGCGATCGACACCATGCTGCAGCGCTGCCGCGAACTCGACCTGCGGCTGCGCGGCGCGCGCGACCGGGCCCGGCTCGGCGCCGCGGTGCTGACGACGATGGCGGCGCTGGCGCTCGCGCGCCGGCAGACCCCGAGGTTCCGACGATGAGGAAGCTGCGCGTCCTGGTGGCGATGCACGACGTCATGGTCCCCCCGCCCGACGCGGCCGAGCTGCCGCCGAAGGAGACCTGGACCTACCAGATGGAGCTCGACGTGCTGCGCACGCTGCGCGAGCTGGGCCACGAGGTCAAGGAGCTCGGCATCGCCGACGAGCTCAAACCGGTGCGCGATGCGGTCGCCGACTGGAAGCCGCACGTCGTCTTCAACATCCTCAGCGACTTCCACGACGTCGCCCTCTACGAGGCGCACTTCGTCAGCTACCTCGAACTGCTCAAGCAGCCCTACACCGGCTGCAATCCGCGCGGCATCACGCTCGCCGGCGACAAGGCCCTCAGCAAGCAGATCCTGACCTGGCACCGCATCCCGGTGCCGGCGTTCGCGGTGTTCCCGCTGCGCACCAAGAAGGCGCGCCTGCCGCGGCGCATGACCTTCCCGGTGATCGTCAAGTCGGCCGTGCAGCACGGCAGCGCCGGCATCGCCCAGGCCAGCGTCGTGCACACCGACAAGGAACTGGCCGAGCGCGTCGAGTTCTTGCACCGCACGCTGCAGACCGACGTCGTCGTCGAGCAGTTCCTCGCCGGCCGCGAGTTCACCGTCAGCGTGCTCGGCAACGAACGCCTGGAGACGTTCCCGATCTGGGAGTTGTGGTTCGACAAGCTGCCGGAGGGCAACGAGTCGATCGCGACCTCGCGCGTCAAGTGGGACCCGGACTACGCCGACCGCGTCGGCCTGCGCACCGGCCGCGCCCGCGACCTCGGCGAGGAGGTCGAGCAGCAGATCGTCAAGATCGTCAAGCGCACCTACCGGGCGCTGCACCTGTCCGGCTACGCGCGCATCGACCTGCGCATGGACGAAGCGGGCCGCGTCTACGTCATCGAGGCGAACGTCAACAACGACCTGACGCCGGGCGAGGACTTCCCCGAGTCGGCCAAGAGCGCCGGCGTCGACTACGACCAGCTGCTGCAGCGCATCCTCAACGTCGGCATCGCCTACCAGCCGGCGTGGATGATCGAGTGACCGCCGCATGCCGCGCCAGGACCAACGCGAGCACCGCCGCGCCGAGCTGATGCCGGCCATCGCCGCGACGTTCGCCAAGCACGGCTACCGCCGCACCACCACGGCGATGCTGGCGGCGGCGAGCTGCGCGCAGGAGACGATCCTCTACCGGCTGTGGCCCGACAAACGCCGCATGTTCATCGCCGCGATCGACTACGTCGTCGTGCACTCGCAGGCGATCTGGCAGCGCACGCTCGGCGTTCACGACACGGCCAAGAGCTCGGCCGAGGCCGTGCTCGACTACGAAGCGGACCACCTCGGCGAGTTCGGCCTCTACCGCATCCTGTTCGCGGGCCTGTCCGAGACCGACGACGCCGAGATCAAAGCGGCGCTGCGGGCCGCCTACGCGCGTTTCCAGACCTTCCTGTGCCAGCGAGTCGCCGAACACCGGGCCGCGCAGGGCCTCTCGGGGCTGCCGAACGCCGAGCTGGTGGCGTGGGCGCTGCTCGGCCTCGGCACCGTGGTCAACGTCGGCCGCGAACTCGACCTGCTCGATGCCAAGGAACGGGCGCGGCTCCTGCGCACGGTCGGCCGGCAGCTGCTCGGCTGAACGGGCGGCGCCACCGGCAGCCCCCGATCGACCAAGGGTGATCGCCGCGCGCTTCGCACGTTGGCGCATGGTCGGGTCGAGCGACTCGGCGTCTGATGCGCCCGTCCGCCCCATGCCCGTGACCACTGCCGTTCGGCACGGGCCCATTGCCGCTGGCTTCGGCCGGCGGGGCCACCTCGAGGATCTCTCCATGCCGTGCCGCTCTGCGCTCTCCGTCTGCCTGCCCTTGCTCGCCTGCTGTGCCGGACTGGCAATGACCAGCTTCGTCTCTGCCCAGGTGCCGCCGGTCGTCAAGCCGCCGACGGCTCCCGTTGGAAGCAGCAACCAACTCGCGGTCCTGGTCGACCCCAAGGTGCCGGTGGTCGCCGGCATCGAGGCGCCGCAGCAGCCGCACGCAGGTGAACCGTTCTCGGTCGTGGTGCGTCTGGAACCAGCCGCGGTGGCTGGACCCTATCTCGCCGCCAGCGGCTGCCTCTTGCGGGTGCAGGGTCGCGAATTCAGCTCCGACTGGGGGGTGATCCACGCCACGGAGAACAGGCGCACCGTCGAGGTCGTCGCCAATGCGACGGGGCCGCTCGAGCTCGAGGTGGTGCCGTTCACGCAGCAGCAGGACGGGCGCGCGATCGGTCGCAAGGTCGTGCGCACGGTCACGGTCGTCAGCGAATCGCCGATGCGGCGCGCGGGACACAACGGGTCGAGAACCGGCGCGCGCCTGGTGCTGACCGAACCGGTGTTCCTGAAGCCCGCCTGCAGCTTCGATGGCCGCGCCTTGTTCGCGCTGGTCGGCGACGCAGTCCAGGGGTTCGGCTTGGCCCGCTTCGACACGACCAGCGGGGCCGAGACCGCGTACCTGCCGCTCGCGAGCTTCCAGATCGCCAAGGGAGTCAGCTCGGCCGTCACCTACGAGCGCCACGGCAACCGGGTCTTCGTCGCGGTCGGCCGACTGCACGCTTCGCAGCCCTACGAGATCGCCGTCCTGGAGCTCGATGCCGACACCCTGGTGGTGAGGCGCGTGGTCCGCTCGGGAGCGTTGCGAGTGCGCCAGCCGAACGGCTCCTTCGTCGAGGTCCAAGGCAGGGTCGGTGCGGTGCTCTCAGGCAGGGATGGTCGGGATGTCATGGTGTTGGCAGGCGGCTCCAGCCCCTCGAACGCCAACACGATCGGGGCCTGCGCCTGGTTCGACATGGGGGCTTCGCAGCTCGTGAACTTCGGGCTCGTCGATGACCTCGCCATCGCCGCCGGCAACCCAGGCCTGGCCGGAGCCTGGGTGCGCGACGACCGCGCGGTGATGTCGGCCCCACTGGCAGCCGGCCGTCCGGCCTGCGTGCACACATTGACCATGGGGCCAGCCGTGCGCGTGGTCGAGATCACCGGCAACGCCGCGCGCCACTTCGTCAACCAGGCGGCGGCAGGCGCGATCGCCCCCAGGATCCACGCAATCGCTGGCGTGCACGACGGCCGGCTCTACGCGGCCACGGAGCACGGCATCCTGGCGTTCGCCTTGAACACGCAGCCGCCGTCCACCGTCGCACCACCCATCGCCTACCCGTCCAGTGGCGACGGGCAACCGTTCGTGTCGATGGACTGCTGCGCCGTGGTGCACAGCGGTCGTGTCGTGATCGCGAGCCGCAAGGGGCTCTTCCACTGGCAGATCGCCAGCAACACACGCAGCGCCATCGACGCGTCGATGCTCGGCGACGCGAACGCGGCGGCGACCATCCAGGCCATCCTGCCGAGCACGCCGAACCAGGTGATCCTCCACCTCGACGTGAAGCGGGCCGGCCAGCCGGCGAACACCCGGAACCCCGCCGAGTTCGCGTTCGTGCTGCTGCAGTGATTGCAGTCCGGCGGTCCCAGGGGGCTCCTGCGCACCGTAGGCCGGCAGCTGCTCGGCTGAACGGGGCCTGAGAGCTGGGCAGGCGCCCAGGATCCCCGCGACAGGCGGCCACCTTGTCGTGGCCACCTCGTTGTGTTAGTGCTTACTTACACTACAGGACCGACCATGACCCGCGCTGCGTTCCCCGTCACCCGTCTGGCGCTGCTGTTGCTGCCTGTCGCCGCCTGCTGCGCCCCCGCACCCGACCACCCGCCCACCTTCGGCAGCGCCACGGCCCAGCAGGACCTGCAGGCCGCCGGCTGCAAGCTGCCGCTGACCCTGCACCCGATCCGCGTGCTCGAACGCCCGATGCCGCGCGCGGCGATGGCGCTCGGCCTCGTGCTGGAGAAGTACGGCATGGACGACCTCGAGGTGGCGCCCGCACCGTTCGACGCCGGCAATACGCCGTGGGCCGAGGTGCCGGCGCGCTTCGGTCAGTTCGTCAAGGACGGCGGCAGCGGCCGCGACCACCTCTACGCCGAGTTCCTCGGCACCCCGGAGACCGGGCCGACCGCGGTGCGCTTCGTCATCGTCGACAAGGCAGGCAAGACGGTGCTCATCGACGAGCAGAAGCCGGGCGACGCCGACTTCGAACGCACGGCGGCGAAGGACCCCGACCCGCTCGGCTGCGCCACCCTGGTCGCCGAGCGGCTGTTCCGCATCGCGCAGTGGAAGATCGAACGCACCGCGGCGGTCGAGGGGCGCTTCCAGAAGCTCTGGCGCGACCTCTCCGGTTCGCCGGATGCGGCGCGCGTGCAGGCGATGCGGCAGCGCCGTGACCGGCTCGCGCGGTCGCTCACCGACGCCCGCATCGCCGTGCTGCCGACGCGCGTCAACGCCGGCTTCGATGCCAAGAGCAGTGCCCGCATCGCCGAGCAACTGGGCAAGCTGCTACCGAGCAAGCTCAGCGCCCCTGCCGATGGCGCCCACATCGCGATCGCCCCTGAAAGCAACGAGCAGAAGGTGCTGTGGGACCTCGCGCGCGGCCTCGGCGCGGCCGTTCGGGATCACGCGCCCGACGCCGACTACGCGCTGGTGGTCGACATCGGCATGGCGGGCGAGCGCAGCGTCGGCTTTGTGCACCTGGCCTTGTGCGACCGCCAGGGCGAGCCCGTGATCGTCGACTTCGCCAACGACCAGAACGTGGCGCTGCGCCAGGCCGCGCCGACGACGCTGGCCGAGGCCGAGCAGTTCGCCGCCAACTGGCTCGCCGACCTGCTGCGCTGACGAAGCACTGCGGTCGCGGGCGTGCTGCCTGCTCGCCGCGCGACGCGCACCGACGAGGTCGATCGGGGCGGGAGCGTTGCGGCTGTCGGCCGTCCAAGAACGACCGCGATGACGGCGAATCAAGCACCGCCTCGCAGGCGCACCCCCAGGATCGCGCGGCGACAGATGACGCCGCGGACGCGGACCGGGTCGCTGGACTAGGATCCCACGCCATGCCGCCGCGCAACCCCAGCAGCAAGGTCACCTTCTACGTCACCCAGGAGGGGCTGGCGTTCCTTCGCGAGTACGACTTCCCTTGCTCCGAGCACATCCTCGTCACCGCGACCGTCACTGAAGACGGCATCCGCCTGATCGGCACTCGGTCGGACGTGGGTTGCCTCCTCGGCTTTGTCGCCGGCGAGGCGAACCACAGCCGAGAGCAGCGACGTACGCGGGCGGCGCGCATCTTCGACGAACTGGCCGACGCGATGGAGTCTGCGCTCGCGGCCTACTTCACGATGTGACCCCAGGGGTCGGACGGAATGGCCGTCGCGTCGGGCTTGCCGGGACAGACCCGCTCCGAGCAGCGGTCACGCGCTAGCAGACCACGCAACCAACTGGGCCGGGCGCGTCCCGGATCGGGAGCCCGGCTCCGCTGCCGAAGTCGCTGCCGGCTTCGCCGCCGGAGTCGCAGCGTGGCGCGAGGCGATCAGCCCCGCGCCCGTTCTCAACGGCTCACCAGCGGTCGCGACGACCACCGGCGCCACCACCACCACCGCCGCCGCCACCACCACGGCCGCCGCGGAAGCCACCACCACCGCCGCCACCGCCGCCACCCGAGCGCGGCTGGCGCTCTTCGGCCTCGTTGACGCGCAGGGCGCGGCCATCGAGCATGGCGCCATTCATGGCCTGGATCGCCGCCTGGGCGTCCTGGTCATTCGCCATCTCGACGAAGGCGAAGCCGCGCGAGCGGCCGGTGTCCCGATCGAGCATCACGCTGACGCTCGCGACCTGCAGGTTGCCTTGGCTGAACGCCTCGGACAGGGTCGCTTCGGTGGTATTGAACGAGAGATTGCCGACGTAGAGTCGCTTGCCCATCAGATCACCTTCACCGCCGGAACCAAGAACCGTCACAACAGGATCCACACGAGCAGCCGAGTTGCCGCCGGTGTTCATCGCTCCGGTCTTCGCCTTCAACGAGAAGAGCGCAGGCTTGGGATCGCGGAAGGCGCTGCTGCGCCAACCTGGAGAACGTCGGGAATCGAGCGGGCTGGCCTTATGCCAGAGGGCGCGAATGCTAGTCGGCGGCGCCTCCATGTGCAAATCCCAGCACGGGTCCGCGCGCCCCACCCCCCGCCGACCCCACCCGCCACGGCCCCGCGGCGGCTAGGAATCCGGCCCCCACGGGTTGCTGCGGCGCGCCTCGACCCCGTGCCGAACGGCGCCCTCGCCGTGGCGGTCGCGGATCCGGTCCATCGCCTTCAGCAGCTGGTCCCGCTTCTGCACGGCCGGTGCGAACAGGCCGCCCTGCACCGGCGTCGACTCGTCGACCAGCCCGGCGGCGGTCACCCCGAGCAGGCGCACGCCGGTGCGGCGATCCCAGGCCGCGTCGAGCAGTTCGCTGGCGGTGCGGTGCAACTCGAGGTCGTCGGCCGTCGGCGCGACCTTGCGCTGCCGTACGAAGGTCGTGAAGTCCGGGTAGCGCAGCTTGAGCCGCACCACGGTGCCGCGCACGTTCGCCTGCCGCAGCCGGCGGCCGACCTGCTGGGCCAATTGCAGCAGCACGCCGAGGACCTCGTCACGATCGCGCAGGTCCCGGGCAAAGGTCAGCTCGTGGCCGATCGAACGCGCGGCCCGGTCGCTCTCGACCTCGCGCGGGTCGAGGCCGTTGGCGAGCACGAACAGGTGCGGGCCGAGGCTGTTGCCGAAGGCGGCCACCAGCTGCGCTTCGCTGCGTGACTGCACGTCGGCGATGCCGCGCAGGCCGGCGTGTTCGAGCTGGCGCTGCGTGGTCGGCCCGACGCCCCACAGCCGCGACACCGGCAGCGGAGCCAGGAACTCCCGTTCCTGGCCGGGCGGCACCACGACGAGGCCGTCGGGCTTCCTGAGGTCGCTGGCGACCTTGGCGACGTACTTCGACGTCGCCACACCGACCGAGACCGTCAGCCCGGTTGCGGCCTTGACCTCGCGCTTGATGCGCGCCGCGATCGTCGCGCCGTCCCCGAACAAGGCCCGGCTGCCGGTGACGTCGAGGAACGCTTCGTCGAGCGACAGCGGTTCGACCGAGTCGGTGAACTGGTCGAACACCGCGCGCACCTGCGCCGACACTGCCGCATAGACCTCCATACGCGGCACCACGAAGATGCCCTGCGGACAGAGCTGCTTGGCGCGCACGCCCGGCATCGCCGAGTGCACGCCGAACTTGCGCGCTTCGTAGCTCGCGGTGCTGACGACCTGGCGCGGCCCGCTGCCGCCGATGATCACCGGCTTGCCGCGCAGCTCGGGCCGATCCCGCTGCTCGATGGCCGCGTAGAACGCATCCATGTCGGCATGCAGGATCGTGCGCGGCTCGGCCACGACGGGAGGATACCGCGGCCGCGTGCGGATCGAGTCGCGCCGTCAGGGCGCACGCCGGGCTAGAACCACTCCGGCACCATCTCCGGGTCCAACCCCATCGCCTGCAGGATCAGCGTCTGCACGTACTCGGGGTCGATCGAGAACTCCTTCAGCGTCTCGTAGCACGAGCCGGACTTGACCGACAGCAGCGCGAGCGCGAGGTGCTCGGGCTCGACCTTCTTGCTGCCGAGCTGCTGGGCGGCGTCCTTGGCGCGGCCGAACACGGTGTGCACGTGGCGATTGTAGGGCCCGTTCGGCACCTGCGGCTCGCGCGGCAGACTCTGCACGTAGCCCGAGAACATGTCCGGGTCGACGTTGAGGTCCTGGAAGATGTGGTGCAGGCACACGCTGCGATCGACGGTGAGGCCGTAGATCACGTGCCCGGTCGCGACCGATTCGTCGCCGAGCTGCTGGGCCAGCTCTTCGGCCTTCTTGATGGCCAGAACCGTCTTCTCGGCGAAGTCCTCGAACATGGGGGGGAGCACTCTAGCGAGCGCTCCGGGGCAAAGCCAACGGGGTCCTCGGCTCACTGGCGGAACCTGCCGGCCGCCGCGGCCGTCCAATGCCCACTGTCCGCGCCCGGCGGGCCTCCGACCGCCGGCGCGGCCGATTCTGCACTGTGTGCCCGGACCCTCATGCCGGTCCGGGTGCCCCGCCGCGGCCCGGGCCCCCGGTCGCTCCCGTTCCTACTTTCTCCCCTGCAGCCGCAGAGCGCGACGCTGCTTCGCCGCCTCGAAACGGCGAACTTCGTCAGGCGTCTCTGGCAATACGGGCGGCACGGGCCGCGGCGTCTTGTTCGCCGGATCGAGCGAGACAAAGGTCAGGTAGGCCGACACGACGTGCTTGCGCGCGCCGGTGGCGCGCTCTTCCTGCCAGACCTTCACGCCCACCTCCATCGAGGTGCGCCCGGCGAAGTTGACCGACGCCAGCAGCACGACGGTGCTGCCGACCGGCACCGGGTTGTGGAAATCGATGTTGTCGACGCTGGCGGTGACGACCGGCGTGCGCGCGTGGCGGCCGGCGGCGACGGCGGCGCAGATGTCGATCCAGTGCATGACGCGACCGCCCATCGCGTTGCCGAGCGGGTTGGCGTCGTTGGGGAAGACGATCTCGGTCATCTCGACGCGGCTGTCGGCGACCGGCCGCGCGGGGAGGGGTGCGTTTGCTTCTGCCATGCGAGGGCGCGACTGTAGGTCGGCACGCGGCGCTGCGGAACACGCTCGGCGCCGCCTTTTTGTTGCCCGCCCAGACCATGCTCCAGCAGCTCCGCCTCACCTGCGCCGCCGCCGCGGCGTTCCTTCTCACCGCCTGCAGCACCTACGACTTCGCAGCGGCGCGCGCGGCGGACGGCAGCTACGACGTGGCGAAGCTGATCGCCGACCTGGCGCCGGCGCGCGCCGCTGGCGAACCGGAGCGGCTGGCGCAGGGCACCTGGATCCCGCTTCTGTGGTTCGACTTCACGAGCTTCCGTCGCAGCGAAGCGCCCGATCCCGCCGGCTACACGCTCGAACACCTCGCTGCCGCCGGCCCGGTGTTCTGCATCGGCGGCGGCCAGAAGACCCTCTACGACCAGGACGGCAAGGTGATCGAGAAGGACCGCGACGGCTGGCTGTTGTGGGGCTGCTTGTGGCGCGACCAGGACAGCTCCGTCGCCACGGTCGCCGGCCCGCGCTTCGCACGCAGCTACCGCATCCTGTTGCTCGGTGGTGACGACAGCGTCGTCTACCGCGACGAGGCGGCGAACTGACGGTCAGCGCGCGCGGCGCAGATCGGCGTCGACGGCGACGGCTTCGAGCCGCACCGGAGCCGCGGCTTCGAGCAGTTCGGCGACACCTTCCGCCATCGGCCACATGCCGAGATCCTGCTCTTGCTCCGCGAACGGCACGCGCCGAGAGAAACGGCCATTCGCCGTGGCGTGACCGACCCAGCGCCCCTGCGCGTCCTCGATGCGGAAGAACGGCAGAGGACCGCTCGGGTCCTCGATCACCAACTTGCGCACGCGGCCGACCAGCCGTTCGCCCGCGAACACCTGCCAGCGCCCCAGTTCGGCCACGGGCCGCGGCGCGTAGGGCGGATTCTGCACCGGTGCCGCGCCACAGGCTGCAAGCGCGAACAGCGGCAGCAGCAGGCTGGCGGGTGATTTCGGCGGGCGGTTCATCTGTGGCGCGCGAGTGGTTCTAGCCGCAGAATGCGCCGCCCGCCACCGCGGGTTCGGCACCTCGTCGACGAGGCCGCCGGCCCCCGGACCCGGCCGGGACCTGGAGCGATCCCATCATGTTCGACCACGACCGTGAGCGCCTGCAACAGGCGCTGTCCGAGATCCGCGACGCCGGCCTCTGGAAGGAGGAACGTGTCATCGAGAGCCCGCAGGGCGCGCTGATCCGCGCCAACCAGAAGCAGGTGTTGTGCCTGTGCGCCAACAACTACCTCGGGCTCGCCAACGACCCGACGCTGAAGGCGGCGGCCAAGGCGATGATCGACTCGCACGGCCTCGGCCTCGCCAGCGTGCGCTTCATCTGCGGCACGCAGGACGCGCACAAGACCCTCGAAGGCAAGATCAGCCGCTTCCTCGGCACCGAGGACACGATCCTCTACTCGTCGTGCTTCGACGCCAACGGCGGCCTGTTCGAGACCCTGATGGGCGAAGAGGACGCCATCATCAGCGACGCGCTCAACCACGCCTCGATCATCGACGGCATCCGGCTCAGCAAGGCGCAGCGCCTGCGCTACCAGAACGGCGACATGGCGGAGCTCGAACAGCACCTGCAGGCGACCCAGGGTGTGCGCAGCCGCCTGATCGTCACCGACGGCGTGTTCTCGATGGACGGCTACGTCGCCAAGTTGCCGCAGATCTGCGACCTCGCCGAGAAGTACAAGGCGATGGTGATGGTCGACGACAGCCACGCCACCGGCTTCGTCGGCCCGACCGGCCGCGGCACACCCGAGTACCACGGCGTGCAGCACCGCATCGACGTGATGACGTCGACGCTCGGCAAGGCGCTCGGCGGCGCCGCCGGCGGCTTCACCACCGGCAAGCGCGAGATCATCGACTTGCTGCGCAACCGCAGCCGCCCCTACCTGTTCTCCAATACGCTGGCCCCTGCCATCGTCGGCGCCACCATCGCCTGCCTCGACAAGCTGTCGGCGACCACGGCGCTGCGCGACAAGCTGGCGCGCAATACCAAGTTCTTCCGTGAGGCGATGACCAAGGCCGGCTTCGCGATCGTGCCCGGCGAACACCCGATCTGCCCGATCATGCTCGGCGAGGCCAAGCTGGCGGTCGAGATGGCGCGGCGCCTGCTCGACGAGGGCGTCTACGTGATCGGCTTCTCGTTCCCGGTGGTGCCGAAGGGCAAGGCGCGCATCCGCGTGCAGGTCAGCGCGGCGCACGAACTGCCGCAACTGGAGATGGCGGTGGCCGCCTTCGCCAAGGTCGGCAAGGCGCTCGGCGTGATCTCGTGAAGCTCGACTTCGACAAGCTGCGGCTGTCGGGCCGCATCTCGGCATGGGCGCTCGCGCACGGCCGCGCGATGATCGTGCCGGGGGCCCGACTCGAGGACATCCAGCGCGCCGTCGAGGCCAGGATCCGCGAGCTCGGCGGCGAGCCGGCGTTCCCGGCGCAGACGTCGCGCAACCACATCGCCGCGCACTACTGCTCGCCGCCGGGGGACCAGACGGTCGTGCAGCCGGGCGACATCGTCAAGCTGGACTGCGGCGTGCACGTCGATGGCTACGTCACCGACAACGCCACCACGGTCGACCTGCGCGACGGCGAGGGCTCGCTGTTGTGCAGCGCCAGCCAGATGGCGTTGGAGAACGCGATCGCGGTGATGGGGCCCGGAGTGTCCTTGACCGAGGTCGGCCGCCAGGTCGAGACCACGATCGAATCGCTCGGCTTCAAGCCGGTGCGCAACCTCTGCGGTCACGGCGTCGCGCGCTACACGATCCACTGCGCGCCGTCGGTGCCGAACTACGCCGACAGCAAAGCGCCGAAGCTGAAGCCGAACATGACGATCGCCTGCGAGCCGTTCGCCAGCGACGGCAAGGGCTACATCGACGTCGACGGCGCCCCCGAGGTGTTCATGCTCAAGCGCGACGTGCGGCCGAAGGACGGCCTGCCGGCCGAGTTGGAGCGGGCGATGCTGGCGAGCCACGGCCTGCCGTTCGCGCGGCGCGACCTCGAGCGCTGGCTCGGCGACACCCGGCGCGGCGACGACGCCCTCAAGGTCTTGCGCAAGAAGGGGCTCGTCGACGAATACCCACCGTTGTGCGAACGGCCCGGCGTGCGCATCGCCCAGTTCGAGCACACGATCTTCATCCACGAAGACCGCGCCGAGGTGCTGACCCGGCTGCCGGACTGACCCCCGCGCCAGGGCGGCCGCCACACCTTTGAGGCCGTGGGCGCCGAGCCCGGCGAGCCTGGCCACCGGCGCCGCCTGCTCGTGCCAGGGTTCGCGCCATGGCATGGGCGCGATTGGTGACGGGCACACTCGCTGCCTCTGACGACGCGCGCCGAGCCGATGAGCCGGGCAGCCGACTGCGCACGTCGGCGGTGTGGGAGCCACGCGGCGGGACGCGTAGCCCGCCGCCTTCCAAGCAGCCCCTTTTGGTGAGGACCATGAAACACCTGATCTCGTTGTTCTGCGCGCTCGTCCCGATGCTCCCGGCCCAGCAGGAAGGGCCGCGGCCTGAGGCCCGGCCCGAGCGCGCCGCAGTGCACCAGCAGCTCGAGCACATGCAGCAGCAGTTGCAGGCGATGCACGCGGAGTTGCGCCGGCTGATGGCGCAGGTCGATGGCAAGCGGCAGCAAGGGGACCAGGGGCAGCGCCCGCTGCGTCAGGCGAAGAAGGCGAAGCCGGGCAAGAGGGGGCAGCAGGCCCAACGGCAGCAGCGCCCAGGCAAGCGCGGCCCGGACTTCGCACCCGGCCGCCGTCAGGGCCAGTTCGCGCAGGGTCTGCGCCCGCAGTTCCTGATGCACCGTGGCCAGCTCGCGCCGATGCACGGTATGCGCGGCGGTCAGGGCATGCGCGGCGGTCAGGGCATGCGCGGCGGTCAGGGCCAGCCGGGCCAGCGTGGCGCCCAGGTGATCGAACGCCTGCGCATGCTGCGCGAACGCCTGCAGCAGCGCCAGCATGCGGGCGACGGCCCGCGGGGTCCGGGCATGCAGGCGCGCGGCCAACAGGAACGCCGCGGCCCGATGCCGGGTCGTGGCCCGCGCGGCGAACGCCCGCAGCGTGACGACGCGGACGTCTGACCGCGACCGGCAGGATCACCACCTGCCCCCCGTTCCACACTTCCCACGCGGCCGCCTCGGCGGCCGCGCTGCTGTACTGCCCCCCTCAGGAGTACTGGGCCCCGAGAGGGGCCGCGGCGGCTCAGCCGCAGCCGCAGCCGCCGCCCGGACGACGCGGCTGGGTGGCGCAGGCGGTGGCTTTCTTGGCCCCGCGTCCGTCGGCGACGATGCGCTCGGCCAGACGGTCGGCGGCGTCGCTCGGCGGAATGCGCTCCTCCTTGGCGATCGTCCACAGCTCCTTCAGGGCCTGCGGGATGCGCTCGATCTTGCCGAGCGAGACCTTCTCGTCGTAGCCGCCCGGGTGGAACTCGACCGAGACGTTGATGATGCCGCCGGCGTTGATGACATAGTCCGGGGCGTAGAGGATCTTGCGATCGTCGAGCACCTTGCCGTGCCGGGGCTCCAGCAGCAGGTTGTTGGCGGCGCCCGCGACGATCGGGGTGTTGAGCTTCGGGATCGAGTCGTCGTGCAGGATCGCGCCGAGGGCACACGGCGCGAAGACGTCGCACTTCATGGTCATGATCTCGGCCTCGGTGGCGGGGATCACGCCCATCTCCTTGGCGCACTGCTGCAGGCGCTCGTTGTTGCGGTCGGCGCCGTAGACCTTGGCGCCGTCGTCGATCAGGCGCTTGGCGAGGGCCGAGCCCACCGCCCCGACGCCCTGGATCGCGATCGTCTTGCCCTTCGCGGAGTCGCTGCCGAACACCCGGCCGAGCGCGGCGCGCATGCCGAGGTAGACGCCGTAGGCGGTGTAGGGCGACGGGTTGCCGCTGCCGCCGTCCTTGCGCTCGAGGCCGGTCACGTGCTTGGTGGCGCGGCGGATGATCTCGAGGTCCTGGACCGAGGTATTGACGTCTTCGGCGGTGATGTACTTGCCGTTGAGGGAATCGACGAGCCGCCCCATCGCGAGGTAGAGCGCCTCGGACTTGAGCTTCTTCGGGTCGCCGATGATGACGGCCTTGCCGCCGCCGAGGCCCGTGTGGGCGACGGCCGACTTGAAGGTCATGCCGCGCGACAGGCGCTTCACGTCGAACATCGCCTCCTCCTCGCTGGCGTACGGCCACATGCGCAGGCCGCCCAGGGCCGGCCCGAGGGTGGTGTCGTGCACGGCGATGATCGCATGCAGTCCGGAGGCCTTGTCGACGCCGCGGACGACGCGCTCGTAGCCAGGGACGGGGATGTCGGTGATCTGGAGGGTGTTGGTCACGGGTTCTCGGGCGAAGCGTCGCCGCCGGGGTGCCGACGGCGAGTTGGGGCGAACATGATAACGACACCCTCCGCCGGCGCCATTCAGGATAACGGCGTAGCCTGCTCCCCGGCCGGCGTGCGGAACGTCGCCCGGTCCTTTGGGCCGCTCTGCGCAGCGATCCCGGCTCAGCGGCTGCGGGCGCCGACCTTGACCTGCAGGTCGACCTCGGCGCCCTCGCGGCGCACGCGCACGGTGACCAGCTGGCCGACCTTCAGGGTGCGCAGCACCTCCGCGTAGGACTGGAAGTCCGCCACCTGCTCGCCGGCGAGCGCGCGGATCAGGTCGCCCGACTCGATGCCGGCCTCGGCCGCCGGGCCGCCGTCGCGCACGTTCTCGACGCGCACGCCGTCGCCGCCCTGGTAGCCGTAGTCCGCCATCAGGCCGAGCGCCGGCTGCGGCGCGTCGGCGTCGTCACCGCCGCTGCTCGCGCCGCCGGCAGCCGGATGCGCGGGCGCCGCGCCGCCCTCGGGCTTGGCTCCAGCGACCGGCGGATGATGCGGCGGCAACGCCGGCGCCCCATCGACCTTCGGCTGTGCCGCGATCGGCTTCGCCACCACGTCCTCGGCATCGGGCGTGCCTTCGGCCACCACCACGAAGTCGCCGATGGTGCGCGGCGCCCGGTAGATGCCCGCCGAGAGGTCGGCCACGAGCTCGCTCGACAACACCCGCACGTCGGCGCCCGGCAGCCGGCTCTTGATGCGGGCGACGACACCGCGGCCATGGTCGCTGTGCATGCGGCCACAAATCAGCACCACCAGCGGGCGCTTCGCCGCATCGGCGAGCACGTCCTTCGCCGACGCCTGCAGGTGATCGACGATGGTCTCGGCCATGGTGTCGTCCTTGAGGCACTGCGCGGCATACAGACGCTGCATGGCGCCGTCGCCACCGGCGCCGACGTGACCGTGCATGGCCTCGACGAAGGCGTCGTAGTAATCGTCCTCGGGCGCCGTGGTCTCGCGGGCGACGTCGTGGTCGCCGAGCACCGAAGCCACGCCCTGCTCGGCGGCCTGTTTGGCCAACGGCCGCGGCGCATTGGCGGCGAGCACGATGAGCCGGTTCTGCCGGGCGAACTCGATCACCGGCCGGTAGTCGGACGCGTAGTTCGGCCACGGCCGCGCGCTGGCGCGGAAGTCCCCTTCGTCGATCAGCCCGTTCAGGTAGAGCAGGACCTGCTGCTGCACGTCGCGCTCGAACATCTCCATGGCGATGACGAGCTCGGGCCGCCGCGCGTGCAGCGCCGCCAGCAGCTCGTGGTGCATCCGGTGCACGGGCCCGGACTCGTGATCCTCACCGAGCACGATGACGTCGGCGCGCGCGAGTTCGTCGGCGGCGGCCGCCACCGACACCACCTGATCGGAGCGGGTCGACACCAGGCGCGCCGGCGAGACGCACGCGATCGGGAACAGCGGCAGCAACAGCACGGCGAGACGACAGGACGGGTGCATCGCGGCATCAGACTGCGCGCCGCCAGCCACGGCAAGCGCCAGGGCGGCGGCGACCGGGCGGATTCGCCGCAGCGCACCCTTCCGCAGCCGGCGCCGCGCGCTTGAATGCTGCGCCCACCGCCGCGCCATGAAAGTCACCACCTGGAACGTCAACGGCCTGCGCGCCCGCCTGACCCACGTCGTCGACTTCCTGCGCCAGCACCGGCCCGACATCCTCTGCCTGCAGGAGACCAAGGTCACCGACGACCTGTTCCCGCGCGGTCCGCTCGAGGACGAAGGCTACGACGTCACGATCTCCGGCCAGAAGGGCTACAACGGCGTCGCCATCCTGGCCACCGATACGCTGACCGCGGTGGCGCCCGGCCTGCCCGACGACGCGCCCGACGCCGAACGGCGGGTGCTGGCGGCGACCGCGCACGGCGTGCGCGTGCTCGACCTCTACGTGCCCAACGGCCAGGACGTCGGCACCGACAAGTACGAGTTCAAGCTCGACTGGCTGCGCCGCCTGCGGACCCACCTCGACGCCGCCTACGCGAGCCACGACGACCTCGTCGTGGTCGGCGACTTCAACGTCGCGCTCGACGATCGTGACGTGCACGACCCGGCGTGGTGGCACGAGCGCATCCTGTGTTCGACGCGCGAACGGCAGGCGCTGCGCAACGTGATGGCGTTCGGCCTCACCGACAACCTGCGCCAGTTCCACCGCGAGGGCGGTATCTACACCTGGTGGCACTACCGCGCCGGCGCCGCCTTCAAGGACGACGGCCTGCGCATCGACTACGTGCTGAGCTCACCGGGCCTCGCCGCGCGCTGCCGCGAGGTGATCGTGCACAAGGAGGAACGCACACGGCCGCAGCCGAGCGACCATGTGCCGGTCACGGCGGTGTTCGCGCCGCGCGGAGCAGAGGCGCCGTGAACGACCGCGCGCCGATGCTCGAGACCACCGGCCTCGGCCGCGCCTTCGGCAAGAAGTGGGCGCTGCGCGGGCTGTCGCTGCGCGTGCCAGAGGGCGAACTCTACGGCTTCCTCGGCCAGAACGGCGCCGGCAAGACCACGACGCTGCGGCTGCTCGCCGGCCTGCTGCGCCCCAGCGAGGGCACGCTGCGCATCGCCGGGCTCGAGCACGGCACCGACGGCGCCGCCTTGCGCCAGCTGCTCGGCTTCGTGCCCGACACCCCACCGCTCTACGACTACCTGACCGGCCGCCAGTACGTCGCGCTCGTCGCCAGCCTCTGGCACGTCGACCGCCGCCAGCGCGACGAACGCTGCGAACGGCTGTTCGCGACGCTCGACCTGAGCGAGGTCGCCGACGAGCTCTGCCGCGGCTACTCGCACGGCATGCGCAAGAAGGTGCACCTCGCCGCGGTGCTGACGACGGCGCCGCGCGTGCTGCTGCTCGACGAACCGACCACCGGCCTCGACCCGATCAGCACACGACGGCTCAAGGACCTGCTGCTGGCCGAAGCCGCAGCCGGCACCACGATCCTACTCAGCACGCACGTGCTCGAGGTCGCCGAGCAGATCTGCCACCGCGTCGGCATCCTCGCCCGCGGCTCGTTGTGCGCCGAGGGCCCGGTCGCCGAGCTGCGGCAGCAGCACGGCGCCCGTTCGCTCGAGGACGTGTTCCTGTCGACGGCCGGCGGCGGGGACTGACGGCATGGGCCTCGTCGCCGCCGACCTGCGCGTGCTCGGCAATCTGCTGACGACCGCCGACGGCCGCCGCGTCGCCACCAGCACCTTCGTCGGCCTCGCCTTGTTCGCGCTGATGTCGTGGTGGGTCGCCGACGCGCTGGTCGACCGGCCCGACCTGCTGGCGATGCTGCATCGCGAGACGCGCGGCGGCTCGCTGCAGGCGCTGATCGGCTACGGGCTGATGGCGTGCCCGCTGGTGGCGACGTGGTACGGCCTGTCGCTGGCGCAGCGGCAGCTGTTCGAGGCGCCGGAGCTGCTGCTGTGGCGGCTGGCGCCGCAGGCGGCCGTGCGCGCGCCGCTGCAGGCGCTGCTGCGCGCCAGCCTGGTGTCGTCGACCTGGGCCTTCGCCCTCACCGGCCCGTTCGTCGGCGCCTTCCTGCGGCAGAGCCCGGCGCCGCTGCTGGCCTGGTGCATGCTGCCGCTGGCGATCGTCTGCTGCACGATGCCGCTGCTGGCGACGCTGCTGGCGGTGCAGGTCGCGCTCGTGCGCTGGTTCGCCGGCCGCGCGCTGCGCCTGGTGCTGACGGTGGTGATGACGCTGGCGTCGCTCGGCTTCTTCGCCTGGTTCCTGCTGGCACTGTTCACGCCGAGCCAGGCCCGCGTACACGACATCGCCGCCGCGGCGCGCGACGCCGGCGGCCTGCCGTGGACGGTCGACACCGCCGCGGCGATGTTGAGCGCCGTCGCCACCGGCCGCTTCGACTGGCGCGCCACCGCCGGCGCCGTCGGCTGGCTCGCCGCCGCGCTCGGCATCTTCCTGTTCGCGGCGCGACAACACCCACGCGCGTGGGAACGGCAGCTCGAGGCGGCGGCCGGCTTCGGCGCGCGGTTCGGCCGCCGCTGGCCGGCCGGGGCCGCCGGCGCCGTGCGCAAGAAGGAGTTCGCGCAGCTCCTGCAGCAACCGGGTGCCCTGCTCGGCTTCGTGCTGTTCCCGCTGCTGGTGTTCGGCCTCGCCCAGCGCCGGCTGCTGATCGGCGGCATCCTGGCCAACCCGCGGCTGCCGGACTGTGTGGCCACCCTCGGCGCCATGCTGGCCTTGTGGTTCGTCGCCGTGATGCTCGTGCTCTACGCGCACATGGGCCGCATGGCCGTGTGGGACGGACCGCAGTGGTCGCTCTACATGGCGTCGCCGACGCCGCCGGGCCGCCTCGTGCGCGGCAAGCTGGCGGCGATCGCGACGCTCATGCTGTGGCCGCTGCTGGTCGTCGCGGTCGCCGGCGGGCACCTGCTCGGCGCCGATCGCAGCACGCTCGCGACCTTCCTCGCGGTTGCGATCGGCGGCACCTGCGCCGCGCTCGGCGTGCTGGCGGCGCTCGGCACCTGGCCGCGGCTGATGCGACCGGACGAAGGTGGCCACGTGCTGCAGGGGGCCCGCAACTTCGTCGCCGCGATCCTCCTGGTGTTCGCCTTCGACCTCGTCACCGCGCCGGGCTGGCTCGGCTGGATCTGGCTCGACCACTTCGCGCGCGAGCGACGGCTCGAAGAACACGTGGTGCGGCCGTACGCCCCGCTGCTCGCGGGCGCAGCCCTGGCCTGGGGCAGCCTCGTCGGCGTGCTCGGCGCCGCCATCGGCACGCGCCACTACCGCCGCCTGCTGACGCCGCGCTGAGCTCCTGCCCCGCCCAGCGCGCCCGCCGCCCGCCGGCTACGCTGTGTCCCATGTTCCGCGCCGCTGCTCCGTTCGCCATCGCCCTCGCCGTGGCCACGCTGTCGCCGCCCGACCTGCGCGCCCAGGACGACCGTGATCACCTGACGCGCAAGGACGGCCACGTGCTGCACGGCCGCGTCGTCGAACCGTTCGCCGATGCCGAGATCGAGCTGCGGCAGGGTGGCAAGCGCCTGCGCCTGCAACGCGGCGACCTCACCTCGATCGACCTCGTCGGCGACCGCGTGCGCACGTTCTGCGAACGCCGCCTGCGCCAGAAGGACTCGCCGAAGGCGCAGGTCTACCTCGTCGACTGGGCCGCCGCGCAGGGGCTCACGGGCCTGGCGCGGCTGCAGGCGATGGCGCTCGTGCTGCAGGACGACGACAACACGGCGCTGCACGAATTCCTCGGCCACGAACGCAGCGCGAAGGGCTGGCTGTGGGAACACGACGGCCGCCGCCTGCTGAAGGAACAGTTCGACGCCGCGCTGGCGAAGGCGCCGCTGCTGCTGCGCGGCGAGCGCTTCTCGCTGCGCTGCGACGGCGGCCTCGCCACCAACGTGAACGCGCTGCTCGACCTCGAACAGCTCGGCGTGGCCTTCTACGACCGCTTCGGCAAGGAGCTGCAGCTGAAGGAGACGTTGCTGCCGGTCGAGGTGTTCGCGCATCGCAACAGCGACCAGTTCCCGAAGTGGGGCTTCCGGCCGGTGCCGTGGTACGAACCGCCGCCGCACGGCGATGTCGGCCACACCTTCTACCAGGGGCCGGCGCCGCTGCGGCCCGAGCGGCTGTTCTTCGTCGGCACCCAGGGCCTGCTCTACCGCAGCCTGATCGGCGAGGCCGACCGCGGCAACGACCGCGACCGCGTCTGCCCGTGGCTGGAGATCGGCCTCGGCATGGTGATGGAGTTCAGCATGCAGGGCCCGGCCGGCTTCGCGCGCCCGGGGGACCTGCGGGCGCAGGACCTGCAGGCGCTGACCGCGCTCAGCCGCGGCTACCGGCTGACGCACCTGCTGCACCTGCCGATGTACGGCAGCTTCTACCTGACCGACGACAACAACACGGCCGTCAACTGGAGCGCGGCGACGATGTTCGTGGCCTGGCTGCTGGAGCCCGACAACTCGCCGGCGACGCGGGCGCCGTTCCTGCGGTTCGTGCGCCAGGCGCTGGCCGAGAAGAAGGGCGACAGCAGCTCGGCGTTCGACGGCGCCATGGGCCGCCGTGTCGAGGAGCTCGAAGCGCCGTGGCGCGAGTGGCTGGCCAAGAAGGCCGGGATCTGAACCGCGCCACCGGGCGCGATCAGCGTGCGGCGGCGACGGCCGCCAGCCGCTCGCCTTCGAGCCGGCAGACGCGCCAGTCGGGCAGCAGCAGCGCCCCCTGCTGCTCGTAGAAGCCGATCGCCGGCGTGTTCCAGTTGAGCACGTTCCAGTCGAGGCGCGGGCAGCCGAGACGCACGGCCACCGCGGCGACCGCGCGCAACAGCCCGAGGCCGAGGCCGTGGCCGCGGAACTCGGGCGCCACGAACAGGTCCTCGAGGTGCAGGCACGGCCGCGTGCGGAACGTCGAGTAGCTCGTGTAGTACAGCGCGAAGCCGGCCGCCACACCGGCGACCTCGGCCAGCAGGGCACCACAGCTCGGTGCCGGGCCGAACAGATGTTCTCGCAGACGCGCCGCGTCGAGGTCGAGCTGGTGCTCGAGCTGCTCGTAGCGCGCGAGGTCGCGGATGAACCGCACGATCTGCGGCACGTCCGCGGGGTCCGCCGGACGCACGTTCGCGGAGGCGGACACGACGACCGTCAGGCGCGGTAGGTGATGCGGCCGCGGGTCAGGTCGTAGGGCGACAGCTCCACCGTCACCCGATCACCAGGGATGATGCGGATGTAGTGCTTGCGCATCTTGCCGGAGATGTGCGCGAGCACCGTGTGACCGCCATCCACCTGGATGCGGAACTTCGTATTGGCCAGGGTCTCGACGACCGTGCCGTCCAGGACAATCGCTTCTTCTTTGGGCACAAGAACTCCACGTGACCGATTGCAGGCGACGAACGTGGTCACGCACCGTCCGCGCACCCCGTTGCACGTCCCGGGCAGGGAGTCAGGAACGCTAGGGGGCGAGCATTCTAGGTAGGTGCGTGCGCATCGATCAAGGTGGCCGACGACCCCTGGGCAGAAAAGGCGGCAGCGGTGCTGGTGCTGCACGCCGCCGCGGCCGACGTGACGACGGCACCTGCGGGGTGGCAACCGACCCGGTTCCCGGGGACGATCCCGCACCCGCATGGCCTCGACCGCACCGGAACCTCGCCATCGCCGCACTTGCACCCGCTTCGACGCCGACTACTACCGGCGCTTCTACGATGACCCGCACACGCGCGTCAGCGACCTCGCCAGCGTGAAGAAGCTCGCGGCGCTGGTGGCGGCCTGGATGCGCTACCTCGACTTGCCGGTGCGGCACGTACTCGACGTCGGTTGCGGCAAGGGCCACTGGCGCACGGCGCTTGGTGCGCACTTCCCGAAGGCCCGCTACCACGGCGTCGAGTACAGCGAGCACCTGTGTCGACGGCACGGCTGGGCGCACGGCTCGATCGTCGACCTCGACCCCGCGGCGGCGTGCGGCCGCGACACCTTCGATCTCGTCGTCTGCCAGGGTGTGCTGCAGTACCTCGACGACCACGAGGCCGCGCGCGCGATCCAGAACCTGGGCCGCTGGACCGCGGGCGCGCTCTACCTGGAGGCGCTGACGGCGCTCGACTGGCGGCAGAACTGCGACCGGAAGCGCACCGACGGCGCCGTGCACCTGCGTCCGGGCGCGTGGTACCGGCGGCGGCTGCAGCGGCGCTTCCACGACGTCGGCGGCGGTGTGTTCCCGAGCCGGCGCGCCGGCGTGACGTTGTTCGAACTCGAAGGCAGGTGAACGCGATGACGACGGTGGACTTCTTCGGGCAGCAGGAGCGTGCGCGCAAGGCGACCGGCAAGCTCGTGGTGCTCTACGCGCTCGCGATCGTCGCCATCATCGGCTGCATCTACACCACGATCGAGCTGCTGCTGGCGGCCGCCGACGAACGGGGCGCACCGCACTGGGAGGCGCTGGTCGCGGTCACCGCCGGCGTGCTCGTGGTCGTGTTCGCGGCCATGGGCTTCAAGACCATGCAGCTGCGCAGCGGCGGCGGCAAGGTGGCGACCCTGCTCGGCGGCCGCCGCATCGAGCCCGACACCCAGGACCCGCTGGAGCGACAACTGCGCAACCTGGTCGAGGAGATGGCGATCGCGTCGGGCGTGCCGGTGCCCGAGGTCTACGTGCTCGACCAGGAGACCGGCATCAACGCCTTCGCCGCCGGCTGGTCGTCGAGCGACGCGGCCGTCGCGGTGACACGCGGCTGCCTCGAACAGCTCGACCGCGACGAACTGCAGGGCGTCATCGCCCACGAGTTCAGCCACGTCTTCAACGGCGACATGCGGCTCAACATCCGCCTGATGGGCGTGCTGTTCGGCATCCTCTGCATCGCCACCATCGGCCGCATCGTGGTGCGCGCGGTCGGCAACTCACGCGGCAGCTCCGACAAGAAGGGCGGCGCCGCCGCCGTGCTGGTGGTCGGCCTCGTGGTGATGGCGGTCGGCTACCTCGGCGTGTTCTTCGCCCACCTGATCCAGGCCGCGGTGTCGCGGCAGCGTGAGTTCCTGGCCGACGCCAGCGCCGTGCAATACACGCGCAACCCGCGCGGCATCGGCCTCGCGCTGGCCAAGATCGGCGGCCTCGGCGCCGCGCTGCGGAGCCCGCAGACGGACTCGGCGAGCCACATGCTGTTCGCCGACGGCATGAAGCGCTTGCTCGGCGGCGCCATGGCGACGCACCCGCCGCTCGAACAACGCATCGAACGGGTGCTGCCAGGCTTCCTGACGCAGCTGCGTTCTTCGCCGTCGATGCCCGCCGCCGCCGCGGCGACGCCGTTGCCGGCGGCCGCCGCGGGCTTCGCC
>JAEUHT010000277.1 GCA_016793265.1 Planctomycetota bacterium | reverse complement strand
CAGGTGGAACGAGGTGATACCGTCGCACAAAGCGATCACCGTGCAACAGACGCCGGACAAGGCGATCGAATCGCCGAGCCGGAACGTGCCGGGAAGACCGCGGATGTCGACGTCGAGGCGAAGCTCCTGGCCGACCGAGGTGCGTCCGCGCACTTCGCCAACCGCCTGCACGAGCCCGGTGAACATCGACGAGAGCTTAGCAACCCCCCCCGGCACGTTCCTGCCAGCCCCCCGTCGTATCGGCGGTGGCGCCGCGAGGCCGCCCTCGTGTCGTCGATTGCGGCGGCCGGTTCCGACGCCAGGTTCCGGCGGTCGGGCCGACCGGTGCCGCTGGCCGGCGCCGTGCCGCGCCACCAACCTGCACGCCAGGCCCCCGCGATCCTTGACCGCCCCCTGGCCCCGCCCTAGGCTCTCCGCCCCTTCTTCGCGGAGGGCACCGTGCACTGCTCCATCCTGACTCTCTTCCCGGAGGCCATCCGGCCGTATCTGGACGAGAGCATCCTCGGGATTGCGCAGGCCCAGGGCAAGCTCCGGGTCGACCTCGTCGACTTCCGGAATTGCGCCCTGGACCCCCATCGAACGGTCGATGACCGACCGTTCGGCGGCGGGCCAGGCATGGTGCTCAAACCCGAACCGATCTTTGCAGCAATAGAGGAAGTGGAGCAGGCCCACGGCCAGTTCCACAAGGTCCTGCTCTGTCCCCGCGGTCGCACCTTCGACCAGCGGCGCGCGCGCGAACTCAGCCAACAAGAGCGGCTGTTGTTCTTGTGCGGCCGCTACGAAGGGTACGACGAGCGTATCCGCCAAGGCTTCGCCTGGGAGGAGATCTCGCTCGGTGACTTCGTGCTGGCCGGTGGTGAACTCGCCGCCTTGGTCGTGCTCGAAGCCGCCGTGCGCCTGATCCCCGGTGTGCTCGGCTGCGCCGAGTCGGCAGTGCTCGAGTCGTTCGAAGGCGAGTGGCTCGATCACCCGCAGTACACACGCCCGCGTCAGTTCCGCGACATGCCGGTTCCGGAGATCCTGTTCTCCGGCGACCACCAGAAGGTCGCACGCTGGCGGCATGAGCAGGCGCGTCTGCTGACCGCGGCGAAGCAGGCCAACGAGTCGGGCCGCGTGCCCACTCGCCCCACTTCCGAGCTCACCCCCTCCCAGAACGACCGTCTCCCGCGCGACGCCGGTGGCCATCCCGCCGGCGTCGTCGAACCCAAGAATCCACGAGAATCCGAACCATGAACATCCTGCGTCAGCTCGAACTCGAGCACATGAAGGCCACGATCCCCGACTTCGGCATCGGCGACACCGTCGAGGTGCACTACCAGATCCGCGAAGGTGACAAGGAGCGTGTGCAGGTGTTCTCCGGCAGCGTCATCTCGCTGCAGGGCTCGGGAACCAGGCGCAGCGTCACCGTGCGCCGCCTCGTCGCCGGCGAAGGCGTCGAGCGCACCTTCCCGCTGCACTCGCCGCGCGTCACCGAGATCAGCGTGCGCGACCGCGGCATCGTGCGCCGCGCCAAGCTCTACTACCTGCGCGACCGCGAAGGCAAGGCGACCCGCCTCAAGCCCAATCTCGGCAAGCTGCAGGCGCCGCGCTCGGGCGCGGGCAGCGGCCTGACCAAGCCGGCCGCCGAGTGATCGGCGTGCCCGCCGGAACCACCAGCCAGGAGTGCGGGGCCGCGCAGCGTGCGCAAGGCCCCGTTTGCCTGTTCTGGTGGGGCGGCTGGCGCGGCACCACGACAGCTCCGGTCTGCTGACAGCGACGGTTTCCGAACAGATCCGATGGGCAGGTCACGCGGCGCCCGCCCAGGCTCCTCCCGCTCCTGAAGCCGCAGCGGCAGTTCGTTCGTCATGCTCGAGAACGCCAAGCGTCAGTTGTTCCTGGTCTTCCTGACCGTGCTCGCGGGCATCGCCTGCGCCGTGTTCATGCAGGCCCCGTTGGGCGCCGACCTCCAGGGCGGCACCCAGCTGCGCTACGAGGTGCCGGCGGACGTGCTGGAGAAGCTCGTCTCGCCGACGCTCTCGGTCGACAAGATCATGGAGGAGTCGATCGCGGTCATCGCGGAGCGTATCGACCCCGACGGCACGCTCGACCCGCTGATCACGCGCAGCGGCGAGACCGACATCCTGATCGAGATGCCGTACTTCGAGAACAAGCAGCAGGAGAAGCTTGTGCTCGATCGCATCGCCAACATCGGCAGGCTCGAGATGCGCATCGTCGCCGACCGCGACTATGTCAACGGTCAGGTGACGTTCAACATGCAGGGGGAGAAGACCCGCCTGGAGAGCTGGCTCAAGAACCCCGAGAACAAGAAGCTGATCGCCGAGGACCCGCGCAACGTCCGCCGCTTCAACGAAGACGCCCAGTTCGGCCCGCTGCAGTCCGGGCGGCTGGCTTGGTATCCGTCGCAGATCCGCGGCGTGACCAACCCGGACACCAAGGAGACGCGCTGGGACACGCCGCTCGCCAACTACCTGAAGGACTCCACGGTCAAGGGCTACGAGGACGCCGACTTCAATCAGGGGGTCGTGCCGGAGAGCTTCCAGAAGAAGCCCGAGAAGGACCGCTTCCTGGTCGAGTTCGTCGCCATCAACATGGACGAGGAGCACTTCAGCGGAGAAGACCTCGACCCGGCCGGCGTCGGCGCCAGCTCCGGCCGCGACGGCGGCCTCGCCGTCAGCTACGCGATCAAGGCCGGCCGCACCGGTGCTTATGCCGAGTGGTCCGAGCGCTACATCGGCAAGGCCAGCGCGATCATCCTCAACGGCTACATCAAGTCGGCGCCGACCTTCCGTAGCAAGATCCCCGGCAACGGCATCATCGAGGGCAAGTTCACGCAGGAGGAAGTCGACGAGCTGGTCAAGGTGCTGCGCACGGGATCGCTGCGCGTCGAGCCGCAGCTGCAGAGCCGCCTCAGCATCGGGCCGACGCTCGGTCGCGAGGCCATCCTGCGCGGCCTGATCTCGCTGCTCGCCGGCGGCGTGCTCGTGTTCGGCTTCATGCTGGTCTACTACCGCATCGCCGGCACCATCGCCTGCGTGACGCTGCTGCTGAACATGCTGCTGCTGTACGCGGCGATGGTGTTCATGCAGGCCACGATCACGCTGCCGGGCCTCGGCGGCATCGTGCTGACGATGGGCATGGCCGTCGACGCCAACGTGCTCATCTACGAGCGCATCCGCGAGGAACTGCAGCGCGGCAAGGACCTGCTGCGCGCCGTGCGCGCCGGCTTCGAGCGCGCCATGTCGGCGATCCTCGACTCCAACATCACGACCTTCCTGGTCGGCATCGTGCTCTACAACGTCGGTGTCGGCCCGGTGCGCGGCTTCGCCGTGACGCTGATGGTCGGCATCGTCGCCACGGTGTTCACGCAGTTCTTCGTCACCCGCGTGCTGTTCCACTACGCGCTCGAACGCAAGCTGCTCGACACCTGGCAGCCGCGGCGCTGGCTCGACGGCATGAACGTGCAGTTCTCGCGTCTGATGGGCCGCGCGATCCTGTTCAGCCTGGTGGTCATCACCGCCGGCATCTCCTACGCGCTGTTCGTCGCCCCGCGCGACGTCATGCTCGGCACCGACTTCACGGGCGGCGCCAACCTGCAGATGGTGTTCGCCAAGGGCTCCGACAAGAAGGCGGTCGAGAAGGCGCTCGTGGCCGACGCCGAGTTCCATCAGGCCTACCCGAACGCCACGGTGAACACCGTCGGCGACGCCGACGGCGGCAGCTACCGCCAGTTCAACGTGCGCCTCAAGCTCACCGACGCCCAGCGCGAGCTGATCGACGCCGAGCGCACCGCCGACCGCCAGGCGCGCGCCGCGGCGGCCGCCGCCGAGCAGGAGCCGCCGCCGGCGTACACGCCACCCTACGTGAAGAGCCTGCAGCGCATCTTCCAGGGCCAGCTCGTGCAGCCGGCGTTCAGCGACCCGATGGCGAACAAGCACACCGGCAACAACGCGAACCTGCAGATCGCGCAGGTCTCGGTGCACCTGCAGAGCCCGGTCGAGGTCGCCAAGACGCAGGCCGAACTGCTCAAGAAGCTGCCGGGCTGCACGCTGACCCCACTCGGCGACGAGAACGCGGCCCAGGCCACCGACCTGGTCGTGGAGTGGACGACCCAGACCAGTGTGCGGCCATGGCAGTTCGCCGGCCTGCTGCTCGACCCGCTGCAGTCGATCAAGGACGTCAACGACAAGCCGCTGTCGCTGTCGGACCCGTTCCCGGAGGCGCAGGAGATCCAGGGTCGCCTCGTCAACGACCTGCGCAACGCGGCGATCGGTGCCCTGATCCTGTCGTGGGGCCTGATCGTGCTCTACCTGCGCGTGCGCTTCCACGAGTACCGCTACGGCTTCGCGGCGGTCATCGCGCTGGTGCACGACGTGCTGGTCACCTTCGGCGTGGTCGTCTTCGTCAACCACATGGGCTGGGTGCACGTCGAGATCTCGATGTCGATGATCGCGTGCTTCCTGACCATCATCGGCTACTCGGTCAACGACACGATCATCATCTTCGACCGCATCCGCGAGAACCGCGTCGAGAACGCGCGCCAGGGCATCAACGAGCCGATCCGCCACCTGATCGACCGTTCGCTGAACCAGACGCTGTCGCGCACCATCCTGACCTCGCTGCTGACCATGCTGACCGTGCTGGCGCAGTTCCTGGTCAACTGGGGCAGCGAGAGCGACCTCGAGTCGTTCGCCTTCGGCATGCTCGTCGGCATGATCGCAGGCGTCTACTCGTCGGTGTACATCGCCGCGCCGATCCTGGTCTGGATGGACAAGAACGACACCGTCGTGCCGCCGGAGCCCGTCACCGAGCCGGCCGACGCCAACGCCCCCGCGCAGTAGCGCGCCGATGAAAGCGCCCAACGCGACGCCGCGGTTCCCACCACGCCTGGCGCCGTTCGACCTGCGCTCGACGCCGCTGCTGCGCACCGACGTGCTGGTGATCGGCGGCGGCATCGCCGGGGCCGCCGCCGCCTGGCACGCCGCCGAAGCGGGCGCCGAGGTCCTGCTGTTGACCAAGGACGACATCGCCGACTCGAACACGGCGTGGGCGCAGGGCGGCATCGCCGCGGTGCAGCTGCCCGAGGACTCGGTCGAGACCCACATCGGCGATACGCTGCGCGTCGGCGCCGGCGTCGCCGACACCGACGTGGTGCGCGAGGTCGTGCTCGGCGCTCCCGCCGCGATCGCGTGGCTCGAGCAGCTCGGCACCCGCTTCGATCGCAGCTCCGACGACCCGGACGGCGCCCTCGAGCTGTCGCGTGAGGGCGGCCACAGCTTCGCGCGCGTCGTGCACAGCCACGGCGACGCCACCGGCCGCGAGATCCAAAGGGCGGTGGCGGTGGCGCTGCAGCTGCATCCGCGCATCACCGTGCGCAGCCACGTGTTCGTGCGCGACCTCGTGCTCGCCGACGGTCGCTGCGTCGGCGCCACCTGCCTGCAGAACGGCGGCGCTGCGCCCGGTCTCGAGCTCGCCGTCGAGGCCGGCGCCGTCATCGTCGCCACCGGCGGCACCGGCCAGATCTACCGCGAGACCACCAATCCGACCGGCGCCAGCGGCGACGGCCACGCCCTGTGCTTCCGCGCCGGGGCCCGGCTCGCCGACTGCGAGTTCGTGCAGTTCCACCCCACCACGCTCTACATCGCCGGCGCGTCGCGCTTCCTGATCAGTGAGGTCGTGCGCGGCGCCGGGGCGGTGCTGCGCGATCGTAACGGCGAGCGCTTCATGCACCTGGCCCACCCGATGGCCGAGCTGGCGCCGCGCGACGTCGTCAGCCGCGCCATCCTCGATCGAATGGTGGCGACCAACGACACCCACGTCTACCTCGACCTCAGCGCCGTCACCGCCGACCCGCACAAGCTGTTCCCGTCGATCGCCCGCATCTGCTCGACGTTCGACATCGACCTGGCCAAGGACCCGATCCCGGTGCGCCCGGGCGCCCACTACTTCCTCGGCGGCGCCGTCACCGACGGCGATGGTCGCACCACGGTGCCGGGCCTGTTCGCCGTCGGCGAGGTCGCTGCATCTGGTCTGCACGGCGCCAACCGCCTGGCCAGCAACTCGCTGCTCGAAGGGGCCGTGATCGGCCCCAAGGCCGGCCGCGCCGCCGCCGCGACCGCGCGCGAACCACACGCCGGCCTGCCGCGTGCCGCCGCCGGCCCGGAGACCGCCGCCGAACCGCCGCGGCTGCTGCAGGACGACCTGCTCTACTCGCTGAAGAGCATGATGTGGCGCCAGGTCGGGCTGCGCCGCGACGGTGCCGGGCTCGAGGACGCCCGCGCCCGCATCGCCTTCTGGCACCACTACCTGATCCGCACGCCACTGCCGAGCCGCAGCTCCTGCGAGCTCGCCAACATGCTGACGGTGGCGGCGCTCGTCGCCGAAGGTGCGCTGGCGCGCGCCGAATCCCGCGGCACCCACTTCCGCAGCGACCGTCCGGAGCGCGACGATGCCGGCTTCTGCCGCCGGATCTACCTCGACCGCACCGAGCACGGCACCGTGCGCACGACGCTCGGCCCGCTGCACCCACCGACCGACCGCCCCGCGTGAAGAGCGACCAACCCCTCGATCCCCAAGCCAGCCACGGCACCGAAGCGATCCTGTTCGGGCTGGTGCCGATGGGTGATCCGCGCACCGCCGCCGAAGCGCTCAACGAGCTGCAGCTGCTCGCCGAGACGGCCGACTTCATCCCGGCCGGCTGCATGGTGCAGCACCGTCGCCACGCCGACCCGCACACCTACATGGGCGGCGGCAAGCTCGAGGAGCTGACCGAGGTCGTCAAGCTGGCGCAGAGCGGCGCCGTCATCTGCGACGACTCGCTGACGCCGAACCAGGCCAGGAACATCGAGAACGCCGTCGGCGTGCCGGTGATCGACCGCAGCGAGCTGATCCTGCAGATCTTCGGCATGCACGCGCGCACGCCGCAGGCCAAGCTGCAGGTCGAGCTCGCCGCGCTGCAGTACGAGATGCCGCGCCTGCGCCGGCGCTGGACCCACCTCGAACGCCAACGCGGCGGCATCGGCGTGCGCGGCGGCGCCGGCGAGAAGCAGATCGACGTCGACCGCAACCTGCTGCGCACGCGCATCGCCGCCATCACCAAGGAGCTGAAGCGCGTCGAGGAGCACAAGGTGCGCGAGGTGCAGGCGCGCCCGGACCTGTTCACCATCGCGCTGGTCGGCTACACCAACGCCGGCAAGTCGTCCTTGCTCAACCGCCTCACCGACGCCGGGGTGCTCGCCGAGAACCGCCTGTTCTCGACGCTCGACACCCGTACCCGGCCGTGGCGGCTGCCCGGCGGCCGCACCGTGCTGCTGACCGACACCGTCGGCTTCCTGCGCAAGCTGCCGCACCAGCTCGTCGCCAGCTTCCACGCCACGCTCGAAGAGGCCCTGCACGCCGACCTGCTGCTGGTGCTCGTCGACGGCAGTTCGCCCGAGGCGGTCGACCAGCTGCAGGCCGTCGATGAGGTGCTGGAGACGCTCGGCGCCCACCTGCTGCCGCGCGTCACCGTGCTCAACAAGGTGGACCGGGTCGCCGACCGTTCGACGTTGGCACCACTGTGGCAACTCGACCCACGGGCGGTGGCGTGCTCGGTGCTGACCGGCGATGGCCTGCCGGAGCTGTTCGGCGCGATCCAATCGCACCTCGCCACGGTCGAGAACCGCGTCGCGATCTTGCTGCCGCACCACGCCGGGGCGTTGGTCGCCGAGATCCGCGCCAAGGCCACCGTGCTGTCCGAGTTCTACACCGAAGAAGGCTGCCTGATGGAGATCCAGGCGTCCCCGGCCCTGCTCGGCCGCCTGATGGCGCTCGGGGCGCAGAAGGTCGCGCCCCCACCGGCGCCGCCGGCACCGCCAACGCCCCCCGCGCCTGCCGCCGAGTGACCGGCGGCCGACCGGTCGCGCACCCGCGGCGACGGGCGATCGCCGCACCCCCGCCGCGGCCGCGTCACTTGCGCACGTCGATGACGACGAGCAGGTCCTGTGCCTTCACCTGGGCCTTGACGGCGGTGCACAGCTCGCGCACGGTGCCGGCCACCGGCGCGCGCACCACGGTCTCCATCTTCATCGCCTCGAGCGTCAGCAGCGGCTCGCCCTCGACGACCTTCTGGCCTTCGCCGACCAGCAGGCCGATCACGCGGCCCGGCATCGGCGCGCCGACCTCGCCCGGCACCGACGGATCGGCGCGGCGCCGCGCCTCGACGTCCTTGACCAGCGATCGATCCGGCACCACGACCTGCCGGTTCTGCCCGTTCAGCTTGAAGTAGACGGTGACGTTGCCCTCTTCGTCCGGCTCGCTGCGCGCGTCGAGCGACACCACGAGCGTCTTGCCGGGTTCGAGTTCGATCCAGACTTCCTGCCCCATGTCGAGGCCGTAGAAGTAGGTCGGCGTCGCCAGCAGCGAGACGTCGCCGCAGCGGTTCTGGAAGGCGAAGAAGTCGTCCATCACGCGCGGGTAGAGCGCGTAGCTGACCACGTCGCGCATCGCCGGCGCGCGGCCGGTGCGATCGCCGACGTGCAGCGCCGCCTTGTCGAAGTCGAACGGCGGCATGCCGTCGCTCGGCCGCCCCGCGACCACCGGCAGGCCCTTCAACACCGCCGCCCGCAGGTCCTCCGGGAAGCCGCCCGGCGGGTGGCCGAGCTGGCCCTGGAAGTACTGCACCACCGACTGCGGGAAGTCGAGCCGGCGCGCCTCCAGCAGCACCTTCTGCCGGGTCGCCTCGGTCGACGCCGCGAGTTCGCCGCGCATGATCAGCAGGTCGTTCTGCACCAGGAAGATGGCGAAGTCACCGACCATCTTCGAGCTCGGCGTCACCTTCGGGATGTCGCCGCAGAGCTGGTTGACCACCGCGAAGGCGTGGCGCACGTCGGCCCATCGGTGCAACAGGCCGAGCGACTGCACCTGCGGCCGCAGGTTGGAGTACTGGCCGCCCGGGATCTCGTGGTAGTAGACCTCGCTGGTGCTGCTCTTGAGGCCGCACTCGAACGGCGCGTAGAACTCACGCACCGCCTCCCAGTAGTCGGCGAGCGGCTGCATCACGCGGTTGGTCAGCTGCGTCTCGCGTTCGTGACCACGCAGCGCCGCGATCAGCGCGTTCATGCTCGGCTGCGAGGTCAGGCCGGCCATCGGCGACAACGCCGTGTCGACGATGTGCACGCCGCTCTCGATCGCAGCAATGTAGGTGGCGACGCCGTTGCCCGAGGTGTCGTGCGTGTGCAGGTGGATCGGCAGCTGCGTCACCTCCCGCAACCTCGTGATCAGCATGCGCGCCGCCTGCGGCCGCAGCAGCCCCGCCATGTCCTTGACGCAGAGGATGTGGGCGCCGAGGTCCTCGCAGCGCTTCGCCAGGTCGGCGTAGTAGGGCAACCCGTACTTGGTGCGCGCCGGGTTGTCGACGTCGCCGGTGTAACAGACCGCGACCTCGGCGATCTTGCCGGTGCGCAGCACACGCTGCACCGAGACCGCCATCGAGTCGAGGTCGTTGAGGCTGTCGAAGACACGGAACACGTCGATGCCGGCCTCGGCGGCCTCGTCGATGAAGCGCTCGACCACGTTCTGCGGGTAGCTCGTGTAGCCGACCGCGTTGGCGCCGCGCAGCAGCATCTGGTGCAGCACGTTCGGGATCGCGCGTTTGAGCTGCACGAGGCGGTCCCACGGATCCTCGTTGAGGAAGCGATAGGCGACGTCGAAGGTGGCGCCGCCCCAGGTCTCCAGCGAGAACAGCGAGTGGCACAGGTGCGCGGTGGCGTGCGCCACGGCGAGCATGTCCTTGGTGCGCACCCGCGTCGCCAAGAGCGACTGGTGGGCATCGCGCATCGTCGTATCGGTCAGCAGCGGCCGGTGCTGCCGCTTGATCCACTCGACCACCTTGGCCGGGCCCCCCTCGGCGAGGATCTGCGCCGTTCCCGGCGGCGCCGCGCCAGCCGGCACCGGCGGCACCGGCGCCGCCACCGCGGTCGCCGGCGACAGCCGCTGCTCGGGCCGCACCGTCGGGTGGCCGTTGACGATGATGTCGGCGAGGTAGGTCAGCACCTTCGTCGCGCGGTCCTTGCCGAGCTTGATCTCGAACAGCTCCGGGGTGTCGTCGAGGAAGCGTGTCCAGGTCTCGCCGCGCAAGAAGCTCTGGTGACCGAGCACGTTGTGCAGGAACGCGAGGTTGGTCTTGACGCCGCGGATGCGGAACTCCCGCAGCGCGCGCTGCCCCTTCTGCGCCGCGTGGGCGAGCGTCGGGCCGTAGGTGATGCACTTCACCAGCAGCGAGTCGTAGTGGCCCGACACGTCGGTGCCGGCGAGGCCGTCGCCGCCGTCGAGGCGCAGGCCGAAGCCGCCCGGCGCGCGGTAGGCCATGATCAGGCCGGTGTCGGGCAGGAAGTCGTTCTGCGGGTCCTCGGTGGTGATGCGGCACTGGATCGCATAACCGCGCGGCTGCACCGACGCCTGCGTGATGCCGATCTCGCTGCTGTCGAGCCGGTGGCCCTCCTCGACGCGGATCTGCGCCTGCACGAGGTCGATGCCGGTGATCTGCTCGGTGCAGGTGTGCTCGACCTGCAGCCGCGGGTTGACCTCGATGAAGTAGCGCTGCTCGCCGGCGACCAGGAACTCGAAGGTGCCGGCGTTGGAGTAGCCGGCGGCGCGCGCCAGCCGCAGCGAATCGTCGAACAGGCCCTGGCGCACGGCGTCGGACAGGTTGGGCGCCGGCGCGATCTCGACGACCTTCTGGTGGCGGCGCTGCACCGAGCAGTCGCGTTCGTGCAGGTGCACGACGTTGCCGTGGCGGTCGCCGAGGATCTGCACCTCGATGTGCCGCACGCGCGGCAGGTACTTCTCGACGAACACCACCGGACTGCCGAACGCCGACATCGACTCGCTGCGCGCCTGGCGCAGGAACGGCACGATGTCCTTGGCCGCGGTGACGACGCGCATGCCGCGGCCACCGCCGCCGTGCGCCGCCTTGTAGATCATGGTGCCGTGGCTGGCGAAGAAGCGCTCCGCTTCGGCGACCGCCGCCACCTCGTCGAGCGGCAGCTCGTGGCCGGGCACGGTCGGCACGCCGAGCCGCGCCGCCTCGCGCCGCGCGGCGACCTTGTCGCCCAGGTTCTGGATCACCTCGGCGCTCGGGCCGATGAAGTGGATGCCGGCCGCCCGCACGGCCGCCGCGAACTCGTGGTTCTCGGACAGGAAGCCGTAGCCGGGGTGGATGGCGTCGACCTTGGCCCGCCGGGCCACGCTGAGGATCTCGTCGCCGCCGAGGTAGGCCGCGACCGGCCCCTTGCCGCGGCCGATCAGGTAGCTCTCGTCGGCCTTGTAGCGGTGCTGGTTGGTGGCGTCCTCGTCGCTGAACACGGCGACGGTGCGGATGTGCAGTTCGGTGCAGGCGCGGAAGACGCGGATCGCGATCTCACCGCGATTGGCGCAGAGCAGCTTCTGGAACGGGCGGATGGCCATGGCGGGGCGAGGCGGGAGGATGCGGCCGGCAGCAGCCGGCTGCCGGGTTTTTCGGCAGTCGACGGCTCCGGCCTGGATGCGAGGTGGCGGCGACAGTAAGGCGACTTGCGCCGTGCGCCCCACCCACCCCGGAGTTTCACGCCGGGCTCACCGCGCGGCCATGCGCACGGAGGCGCAGTCGAATCGTTTTCCACAGCCCCCGCGTGGCCAGCGGCCGCGGCGAGATCACCACGTCGTTTTCTTTCGCCAGAGCCTCGCTAAGCTCGGCGCACTGAGCATGCCCGCCTCAGTACGAGCCCCGTTCGCCGTGTTGCTCGTCGCAGCGTGCGGCATCGTCGGCTGTGCCAGCGCGCCCGAGTTGCCGCGCGCCGCCGTGGTCGCCGCCGGCAGCCGCGCCGCGGTGCGCTACGAACAACCCGGCTCGCGTCTGGTGTTGACGCTGCAGAACGAGTCCGCCGGGCCCCGCAGCGTCGTCTACAGCGCCAGCGGCACCGACCCCGGCCTCAAGGTCGTCGCCGACGGCTCGCTGCAGGCGCTGCTCGACGTGTTCGCGGCCAAGGGCCTGTTCACGATGCAGGGCAGCGAACCCGGCCCTGGCACCCAGGACGTGCTGCGTGTCGAGATCGACGGCCGCCGCTGGACGTGGACGCGCCGCCGCTTCGGCGACAGCCCGGCGGACCAGGCCGTGGTCGAGGCCAAGGCCTACTTCCTGGAGCTCTACAACCAGAGCCTCGCCACCCACAGCGCCAGCGGCGAACGCCCGGACTTCCGCGACGAGAACTCGCGCGCCCGCGACGACGCCGCCGCCGCGCGCCGCCGCCTGCAAAGCTCGACCGGAGCGCCACGATGAGTCGATCCACTGCCGCCCTGGCCATCATCCCCGTGCGCGTCGGCAGCCAGCGGCTGCCCGGCAAGGCGCTGCTGACCGAGAGCGGCAAGGAGCTGTTCCTGCACACCTGCGAACAGGCGAAGCTGGCCCGCAACATCGACCGCGTCGTCGTCGCCACCGACGACGACCGCGTCGAGCACGCCGCCCGCCGCCACGGCTTCGAAGTCGTCCGCACCGGCGAGGCCTGCCGCACCGGCAGCGAACGCTGCGCCGAGGCTGCCGCCACGATCCCATGCCGCGCCGTGCTCGACATCCAGGGCGACTGGCCGGAGGTCGAGCCGCGCGACCTCGAAGCGCTGGTCGACCAACTGCTGCGTGGTGACGCCGTCTGCAACACGCTGTGCGCGCCGCTCGCCGACGCCAAGACGATCCAGAACCCCAACGTGGTCAAGGTCGTGCGCGGTGGCAATCACAAGGCGCTCTACTTCAGCCGCGCCGCAATCCCGTTCGTCAAGGCAGGGGACTTCCCGATCCGCCGCCACATCGGCGTCTACGGCTTCGTCCGCGCGACCCTGCTGCGCGTGCCCGGGCTGCCGTCGAGCGGCCTCGCCGAGGCCGAGAGCCTCGAACAGCTGCGATTCCTGGAGAACGACATCCCGATGCACGTGCTCGACGCCAGCTCGGACCCATGGGGCATCGAGACGCGCTCTGACTACGACGCATTCCTCGGGCGGCGGCGCGCCCTGCAAGCGGCGGACAAGCAACGATGACCAAGTACATCTTCGTGACCGGCGGCGTGGTCTCTTCGCTCGGCAAGGGCCTGACCTCGGCGGCGATCGGCTGGATGCTCGAACACCACGGCTTCCGGGTGTCGATGCAGAAGCTCGATCCCTACATCAACGTCGACCCCGGCACGATGTCGCCGTTCCAGCACGGCGAGGTCTACGTCACCGACGACGGCACCGAGGCCGATCTCGACCTCGGCCACTACGAGCGCTTCACCCACGCCCGGGTCAACAAGGACTCCAACTACACCACCGGCAAGATCTACAAGTCGGTGATCCAGAAGGAGCGCCGCGGCGACTACCTCGGCAAGACCGTGCAGGTGATCCCGCACATCACCGACGAGATCAAGATGGCGATCAAGGCCGGCGCCGCGCCGAGCCCCGGCGAGCCGCCGCCCGACGTCGCCATCACCGAGATCGGCGGCACCGTCGGCGACATCGAGAGCCTGCCGTTCCTCGAGGCCATCCGCCAGTTCAGCCTCGAGCAGGGGCCGAACGACTGCATGTTCATCCACCTGACGCTGCTGCCGTTCCTGCGCGCGTCGGGCGAGCTGAAGACCAAGCCGACGCAGCAGTCGGTCGGCAAGCTGCGCGAGATCGGCATCCAGCCGCACGTGCTGGTCTGCCGCACCGAGATCGCCATGGACAGCGAGATGGCGAAGAAGATCTCGCTGTTCTGCAACGTGCGCCCGGAGGCGGTCATCGAGGAGCGCGACGTCGCCTTCTCGATCTACGAGGTGCCGCTGATGCTGATGGACTCGGGCCTCGACCACCGCATCCTCAACCACCTCGGCCTGCAGTCGCGGCACCCGGTCGACACCAACGACTGGCACCGCCTGCTGCAGATCGTCAAGAACCCCGAGCACACGGTCGAGATCGCCGTCGCCGGCAAGTACATCGAGCTGCACGACGCCTACAAGTCGATCTACGAGTCGCTGAGCCACGCCGGCATCGCCAACGCCTGCAAGGTCAAGCTGCGCAAGGTCTCGGCCGAGCAGGTCGCCAACGAAGGCGCCGACAAGCTGCTGGCGGGCGTCGACGGCATCCTGGTGCCGGGCGGCTTCGGCGAACGTGGCTTCGAGGGCAAGATCGCCAGCATCCGCTACGCCCGGCAGCACAAGATCCCCTTCCTCGGCATCTGCTACGGTATGCAGGCCGCGGTCGTCGAGTATGCCCGCAGCGAGCTCGGCATCACCGACGCCACCACCACCGAGTACGACCCCAACGCCGCCAATCCGGTCATCTCGCTGATGGAGGAGCAGAAGCGCCACAACGACAAGGGCGGCACCATGCGGCTCGGCGCCTTCGACTGCACGCTCAAGGAAGGCACCCACAGCCACCGCGCCTACGGCACCACGGCGATCAGCGAACGCCACCGCCACCGCTTCGAGTTCAACAACGCCTACCGGCGCCAACTCGAGCAGAAGGGCCTGATCCTCGCCGGCAGCAACCCGAAGCTCGACCTGGTCGAGATCGTCGAGGTGCCGAACCACCCGTGGTTCGTCGGCGTGCAGTTCCACCCCGAGTTCAAGACGCGGCCGCTGCAGCCGCACCCGCTGTTCCGCGACTTCGTGCACGCGGCGATCGAGTACCGGGCCAAGCAGCCGCGCTGACCCGGGCCGCGGTTGTGCTGCGACGGCGCCGGCCCAGGCCGCGTGCCACCGGGGATTCCGCCGCCGCCGGCGAATGCCCAGCCCAAACTCCTATCGACATGGTATGGTTTGGCGTTCGATGCGCCTGACCAACCGCAGTGAGTACGCCCTGCTCGCCCTCGTGCACCTCGCCCGCCGCGAGCACGACGGCTGGATCCCCGCCCAGACGATCGCCGAGGCCCAGCAGATCCCACCGAAGTTCCTCGAGCAGATCCTGTTGACCCTGCGGCTGGCCAAGCTGGTGCGCAGCCAGCGCGGCAAGGCCGGCGGTTACTGCCTCGCCCGCAAGGCCGATCGCATCCACCTCGCCGAGGTCGTGCGCCTGTTCGATGGCGCGCTGGCCCCGACCGAATCAGTCAGCAAGTACTTCTACGAGTCGACGCCGATCGAGGGCGAGAAGGGCCTGCTGCGCGTCTTCCGCGAGATCCGCGACTTCGTCGCCGACCGCCTCGAACACACGACCCTGGCCGACGTGCGGTGAGCCGTCGCCTGCTTCATTCACTACCAATACGATGGGCTTTGTAAACACCATGCACGACCTGAAGCGAATCGCCGCGGCGCGCTCGACGCCAGTCCGCCTGCCCGGCTCCCGGCCCCACACCTGGCGCCGCCTGCTGGGCGTGCTGGTGTCCGCCCTCCTGGCCGCCTGCGGCCAGGACTCCACCCCCACCGGGTCCGGTCCGGCCGCCGAGAAGGCGCGCACTGTCGTGCGCATCGGCCACTTCCCCAACGTCACCCACGCCCACGGCCTCGTCGCCCACGCGCTGTCGCGCCAGCAGCGCGGCATCTTCGAGCAACACCTCGGCACCGGCGTCACCGTCGAGTGGTACGTCTTCAACGCCGGCCCGAGCGCAATGGAATCGCTGATGACGGGCGCGCTCGACGCCACCTACGTCGGCCCCAACCCGGCGCTCAACGCCTACACGCGGACCCGCGGCGACGAGGTGCGGGTGCTCGCCGGCGCCACCAACGGCGGCGCCGCGCTGGTGGTGCGACAGGCGGCCGGCATCAGCACGCCCGAACAGTTCCGCGGCCGCCGCATCGCCAC
>JAEUHT010000274.1 GCA_016793265.1 Planctomycetota bacterium | reverse complement strand
TGGGCGCTGGCGCTGACGGTGAGCGTCAGCATGGCGACGGAAGCAAGCGAACTGCGAAGCATGGAGTTTGCTCGGGCAAGTGGAAGGGGAGGACTCACGGGACGTCCCGTGCGCGAATATCCTACCCCCTCCCCAAGGTCGGGAAAGGCCGTGCGCGTGCGCCGTTGGGCCCACGGATGCGTAGCAGCGCATTCCCCGCGTCGAGGCGCACCGTCGAGCTTCCTGCCGTACTCGCGGACCGCTGCCACAAGCAAGACGGTGTCGAGCAGCACGAAGCTGCCGAAGCGCGGGTGGATCACGCTGTGGTGGGTCCCATGCGACCGCGAGCATCACTGGAACGCGATGTTGCCAATCACGCCCGAGATCATCGCCCGCGGGGCTGCAGCGCCGTGAACACCCTGGACCGCGGGCTCGCAGGTGGGCGACCTGACCACTTGGTTCTGGGTGCCGAGGACGGCGCCCTCGTCGTGCAGCACATGCGGCGCGGGCTTCGCCGCTCCGCATGCACGACCCGACGCGGTTCGGCGCGACCTGCGCGAGGCCATGCACCGTGCAACAGCTACGCGGCACCGGGCAAGGACTGCATGGGCGCCAACACTCGGCAGCGCAAGTGCGCGGCCACCAGCCGCGCCAATGCGGCCGGGGACGGCGTCCGAGGGCCGCCCGACGATGGCACGGCACGTGCGAGCGCGCCGCCAACCCCCTGCCCATGCTGCACTCCCCTCTCCCCACGTGGCGTCTTGCGCGCCGGTTCTCACCCCCGCTCCTCCTGTCGATCGCCGCGTGCGCGCAGACGGCCTCGTTCCTGCCGCGCGTCGACTTCGGCTTGGCCCAAGAGAATGTCCAACGTTGCGTGAGCACCGACTTCGACCACGACGGCAACCTCGATATCGCGGTCACGATGGAGGGCTACAACGCCGGCAAGGTGGAGATCCTGTTCGGCGACGGGCAGTCGGATTTCGGCACTTCGTTCGATGTCATCTCCTATGTCGCCTGCGGCCTGGGCTGCGGCGATTGGGACATGGACGGCTGGGACGACCTCGCGGCGACCAGCATCGGCTGGGCCCAACACGGCATTCGCCTCTGGCGGAACGATCACCAGGGCGGGCTCACGTATGCGGGCAGCGTATCGACGCTGGGCACGCCGCCGGTCGACGCGGTCGCCGGCGATTTCGACGGCGACGGACTGCCTGATCTCGCCGCCATCTGCCAGGGCGGTGGCTACGCAGTCGACTGGTTCCACGGCAACGGCAACCTCACGTTCGGCACGTTCCACTACGTGGCCAATACCAACGGACTCGTCGGCACCCGTATCTACGCCGGCCACTTCGACGGCGATTCCCTGCTCGACCTCGTCGCGCTGCACTCGACCGGGGCGATGGTCCTCCGCAACAACGCGTCGGGCATGGGCGCCGGCTCCTTCGCTTCGTCGAACGGCATCGCCGCCTCCGAGTCCATGACCTCGGGCGGCGTCGCCGACCTGGATCTCGACGGCGTCGACGACATCGTGACCGCGGGGCAGAACCTCAAGGTCTGGCGCGGGCTCGGCAACGGCCAGTTCACGCTGCTCCACGCCCAGGCTGTCAACAGCGCCCTCGACACCGCCCTGGGCGACATCAACGGCGACGGCAGGATCGACGCCGTGGTGGTCGGCTACGGCGGCGCGCAGATCTTCTTCGGGCAGGTGGGCGGCGGGTTCAGCGCCCCGCAGGCCCTCGCCACCGGCTTGAACCCGAAGTCCTGCGTGATCGGTGACTGGAACGGCGACGGCTGGAACGACATCGCCATCGCCTGCCAGAACCTCGCCGGCATGGACAGCTACCTCGCCGTGCACGAGCAGATCCCGCCGGTAGTGCCCGCCACGGCGACCGCCTTTGGCACCGGCTGCGGCACACCGGCCTTCCAGTTCCTGCCGCTCCCGGCCGCGACTCCACGCCTCGGCCAGACCGCCATCGCCGACCTCGAGCAGGCGCCGAGCGTGCTGGTCGGCGTCGCCCTGGGCTTCAGCGACACCGATATGGGCGGTACCGCGTTGCCGCTCGCGCTCGCCGGCATCGGCATGCCGGGCTGCACCCTGCTGCAGTCGACCGATCTGCTCGGGCTCGGTGCGGCGCCCCTGACGGCCACGTCGTTCCGCTTCTCGCTCGCGATCCCGGACCAGAACTCGCTGCTCGGCGCCGATCTCTTCGTGCAAGGCTACGCCTTCGCGCCGGGCGCCAATCCCATGAGCATCGTGCTCAGCAACGCCGTCGCCTGGCATCTGGGCAACCAGTAGCCCCGCAGGCCCTGCCGTCTGGCCCGTCCGCCCGCCTTCTGATCACCGTTCCCAGACCGCTCCCCGCACGCACCTCGGCGCGCCCCCCGGCAGCAGCACCCGTTACTCCGGCCCCGCCGCCCAGCCCTCGAACTCCAGCTCCCGCTGCCGCGGTGGTGAGCTCGCCGCCAGAAGCCCCGGCACCTCGGCCGACAGCCCCAGCGAAGCCAGCACGCTGCCGAGGGCGTCGGCCAGTCGACGGCGACGGTGTTCTGCACGAGCCGCACGCCCGGCGGGGCCAGGTCCGGCGCGCCGACGCGCGCCACGGCCGCCAGTGCGACGAGCAGGTCCTACGTCGCCGCACTGTCGCGCGGCGCCGCGCCGGCGGCAGGTGCGGCTCAGCCCGGGCTGCGCCGTTCCGCCAGCAGGGCGCGCAGCCGGTCGCGCGCCTCGTGCAGCCGCGAGCCGACGGTGCCGACCGGGATGCCGAGCACGTCGGCGATCTCCGCATGGGCGATGCCCTCGATCGCGGCGAGGCCGACGACGGCGCGCTGGGCGGCGGGCAGTTGGTCGATCGCCGCCAGCAGGCGCGCGGCGTTCTCGCGGTCGCTGGCGCGCGCGACCGGATCGTCGTCGCCGGGCAGCTCGCTGGCGTCGGTCACCGCGTGGCGACGCGCCGCGCTGCGGTTGCGCACGCGCGTCGCCGCGCGGATCGTGATGCGGAACAACCAGGTCGACAGCTTCGCTTCGCCGCGGAACGAACGCACGCCGCGCAGCACGTCGACGAAGGTCTCCTGCACGGCGTCGTCGGCGTCGGTCGCATCACAGGCGACGCGCAGGCACAGCTGGAACAGCGGGCGCGCCGTGCGGGCATGCAGTTCGCCGATCGCCGCGTCGTGCGCCGCCCGGTCGTCGCCGCGCAACGCCGCGAGCAGGCGCGCTTCGGTGATCGCGTCGATCACCGGGCACCTCCACGCCGCCCGGTGAGGCGGCGCCAGCCGCGGCGCGCGAGCCCGGCGACGAGCAGCAGCGGCAACAGCAGGAACAGCACGAGCATCAGCACCTGCACGGTCCAGCCGTGCGGCGGTTCGCCGCCGGCGTCGCGGTTGGCGCGTTCGACGTACGGCAGCACGGTGACGGCGCGTCCCGCCGCGAGGGCGCCGAACACCGCGGGCACGCTCCAGCGCCAGGCCTCGCCGGTCTGCCACGCCACGATCGCGAACACGACGGCCGCGGCGGCCTCGATGAGCACGGCCGAGCGCTGGTGCTTCGCCTGCGCGGCGAAGTAGCTGCGTTCGTAGGTGGCGAAGTCGCCGACCGAGATGAGCGCCGCGACCTCGCGGTGGCGCGCGACCACGCGCGCGATCGCACCCGGCAGCAGCACGCCGGCGAGGATGACGGCGAGCCACCACGGCCGGTCGATGGCGGCCGCCGCCACGATGGCGAGCACCAACAGCAGCCAGACGACAGACCCCAGTTCGAGCCGGGCCCGCCGGCTGCGCAGCCGGCGCGGGTCGAGCGGAGGCGGCACATGGCGCTCCGCCGCACGGGACAGGGCGCGGTCGAGGGCGTCGAAGTCGGTTTCAGTGTCCATGCGACCCGTTCGAGATCCGGGTAGGGGCGCACCTTCACCGATTCGCCGGGGATTTTCCGGCCCCGGGCGGCGAACCGTCGGCGGGGGCTGACGCGCCCATGGCATCGGCTACCGCTGCACAGCCCCCGGTCACTGCCGTCGTGAGGTCCCCGTGGTCCCCCGAGCCTGGATCGTCGACCCGTTGTGGCTCCGCCGCCCGGCAGCTACACGGCGACCGTGCGCGGCCACGACGGCCGCCCCGCCACGACGTCGTTCGCCGTGCGCGACAGTCGCGCCGAACAGACCGTCGTGCTCCCGCTCCCGCAGCGTTGGGCGAGTGCCGGCGCCGCGGCCGGCGCGCGAGCGCGCGGCCTAGCCGAGCTTCGCCAGGTAGACCTCGAGTTGTTCGAAGGTGCCGCCCCAGCCGCCCGTCATCGACGCGTGGCCGTCGCCGAATACCCTCTGCTCTGCGGCACTGGCGCCCGGCGCCGTCGTCTGCAGCGTGATCACCGTGCCCTTGCCGACGCCGGCGTGCGGCTCGAACGTCACTACCGACAGCATCTCGAGCGGCCACTGGTCGGCGAACGGCGCGCGCACCGTCTCGCCGTCCGGGCCGGCGAACGACGTCACGAACACGAGCCGTTCCGGCGGCTGCACCTCGCGCATCGTCCACTTGCCACGCATCGCGCCCGCAGCCTTCCAGTGCATCGTGTAGAGCACGCGGCCGCCGGGGCGCAGCGCGAACTCCTCGACGGTGAGCACGCAGCCCTTCGGCCCGAACCACTGCGTCAGGTGCTCGCGTTCGGTCCACACCTTCCACACCAGCTCACGTGGCGCGCGCACGACGCGCGTGATGCGGAACGGTGCGCTGCCGCCGGGGGCGCCCGCCGTGGCCAGCGACTCGGCCAGCGACTCGGCCAGCGCGGCGAGGCGGGCCAGCGTCTGCTTGCCGCCTTCGGCGGCGTTGTAGTTGCGGATCACGAAGTCGCGCGCGTTCGCGTCCGGGAACACCGCGCGCAGCGTCACCTTGGTGCGCGCCGGCGTGCCGGGCAGCGCCTCGATCGTCACCGTCGTCGTGAAGTTCACCGGCTCGAGGTCCACCTCCCCGCCGTGCTTGTAGACGATGCGTTCGGGGGCCTGCAGCTCGAGGAACGTGATCAGGTTCGGGTAGTCGTGGCCGTCGGGCCCGTGCATCGTGAAGCGCCACTGGCCGCCGACGCGCAACTCGTGCACCTGCGTCGTCGTGGTGAAGCCGGTCGGCCCGTACCACTGCGCGAGGTGGCGGGGATCGGTCCACACCTTCCACACCAGCTCGCGCGGCGCGTCGACGATGCGGACGGTTTCGATGAGGCGGTCGGGAGGAACGTGGGCGTCGGGTCGGGGCATCACAGTGGGCGGGCAGCGGGCACGGGTCAGGGCTTGCGACGGGTTCGTGTGCGGGACGCCTTCGCCGCGGGGGCGGCGGCACCCTCGCGCCGCGCCAGCTCCTCGACGTAGGCCTGCATGCGATCGAGGCGCGCCTCCCAGAGGGCGCGGTAGTCCTCGATCCAGTCGGCGACGGCGCGCAACCCCTCGGGGCGCAGCGCGCACGGCCGCCATTGCGCAGCGCGGCTGCGTGTCAGCAGGCCGGCGCGCTCGAGCACCTTGAGGTGCTTGCTGACCGCGGGCAGCGACATCGCGAACGGCTTCGCCAGGTCGCCGACGCTCGCGTCGCCGGCGCGCAGGCGCGCCAGGATCGCGCGCCGCGTCGGATCGGCGAGGGCGGCGAGCGTGCTGCTCAGCGTATCGACGGTGGCCATGCACCGTATTTAACCGTGCGGTTAACTACAAGTCAAGCCCCGTCCGTCGTGGCGTGAGCGCTCAGAGGGGATCGACGTCCTCGAGCAGGCGGGCTGCCGCCACCGCCTGGATGCCGTCGCCGAGCGGGAAGCTCGCGGCCCCCGCGTGCACGACGACGAGCCGGTCGAGTTTCAGGTCGGCCAACGCCACCTTGCGGCTCGAGCGCCGCCACCGGCTCACGCGACCTCGCCAGGTGGCGATCGTCTTCGAGATCGAAGAAGTGGACCGGGCCACGCCGCCGGGCCGCGATCTCCCGCGCCAACGTGCTCTTGCCGACCTGTCGCATGCCGAGCAGGGCCACCACCGGAGCACGCCGCAGCGCCGCCTCGATGTTCGCACGCAGCCGCTCGCGTTCGATCGCTGTCCTCGTGTTCTGGAAGCTCCACGTTCCATTTGCAAGGTCCGGCGAATCTGCTGCGCCCTCGCCACCGACCCCGCGGCATGCTCGCCCCTTGGTCCGCCCCCCCGCACCACCGCCGCCCCCCCGGCAGCAGCACGCGCTCCTCGGCCCCGCCGCCTACCCGTCGAACTCCATCTCCCGCTGCCGGGGTGGCGACCTCGCCGGCAGAGCCCCCGACACCTCGGCCGACAGCCCCACCACCGCCAGCACCTTCCGGATCGACTCCGGATCGGTCGCACGTGGAGTCTGGTGTTCTTCGTCCGACTCCCACCGCTCCCCCTGAGGAACCTGGGCCGGAACCCGGCAAACGGTGGCGCCGACCGATCGCCGCCCCCGCTCCATCCGGCCTCCAGGAAGCTCGCCGCCAGCGCCGTATGCTGCGGCGATGCCCGACCGCACCTCCGACGATCTCACGCGCCGTCGCCTGCTGCTGATCTCCAACTCGACGATGCACGGCGGCGGTTACCTCGCCCACTGCGCCGCCGAGATCCGCGACTTCCTCGGAACGAGACAACGGGTGTTGTTCGTGCCCTACGCGCTGTTCGACCACGACGGCTACACGGCCAAGGCGCGCGCGGCCTTCCAGGCCTTCGGCCACGACCTGATCTCGGCGCACGAATGCGGCAACGGCCCGGCCGCGCTCGATCAGGCGAGCGCGATCTTCGTCGGCGGCGGCAACACCTTCCGCCTGCTCGACAGCCTCTACCGCCACCACCTGCTCGAGCCGATGCGCCGCCGCGTGCTCGCCGGCATGCCCTACATCGGCAGCAGCGCCGGCACCAACGTGGCGACGCTGTCGATCCGCACCACCAACGACATGCCGATCGTGCAGCCGGCGTCGTTCACCGCGCTGCAGCTGGTGCCGTTCCAGATCAACCCGCACTACCTCGATCCGGACCCCAACAGCAAGCACATGGGCGAGACGCGCGAAGAACGCCTGCGCCAGTTCCTCGAAGAGCACCCCACGCCGGTGCTCGGCCTGCGCGAGGGCTGCATGCTGCGCGTCGAGGGCAGCCGGATGGAGCTGCGCGGCACCACCAACGCGCGCCTGTTCCGCCGCGACCAGGCCGCCGAGGAGTTCGTGCCCCCGCGCGATCTGTCGTTCCTGCTCGACGCATGATCCGGGCCCTGCTGACCGCGCTGCGCTGGTCCCCCGCCTCGCTGCGCGCGCAATCGTGGTGGAAGCGCTGGCGCCGGCGCCGCCGCGCCCGCACCGCGCAGCCCGGCCGGTGCCCGATCTGCGCCGGCCCGGCCCGCTTCTTCCCCATCGCCGGCGGCCCGCGGGAGACGCCGATGTGCGCCGGCTGCGGCAGCGTCGCCCGCCAACGCGCCCTCGTGCACACGCTCGCCGGCCTCGGCATCGAACTCACCACCGCGCAGGTGCATGAATCGTCGCCGAGCCTCGCCACCTACGAGTTCTTCGCCGCCCGCTGCCGCGAGTTCATCGCCTCCTACCACCTGCCCGACCGCCCGGCCGGGGCGCGGCTCGGCGCCTTCACGGTCGCCGACCTGACGGCGCTGCCGTTCGCCGCCGACACCTTCGATCTCGTGGTCACGCTCGACGTGCTCGAGCACGTGCCGACGCCCGCACGCGCGCTGCTCGAGATCGCGCGCACGCTGCGAGCCGGCGGCACCTTCGTCTTCACCGTGCCGCGCGACCCCGCCCGGGCGACACGCGCGCGCGCCGAGCTCACCACGAACGGCTGGCGGCACCTGCAGCCGGCGCAGTTCCACGCGGATCCGACCACGCGCCGCGGCGCGCTGGTCGTCACCGACTGGGGCCACGACCTCGAGGCGCGGCTCGCCGACGCCGGCCTCACCTGCCGCACCCTGACACTGCTCGCGCCCGAGATCGGCGTACCGGTCCCCATCGAGGTGTTCGTCGCCCGCAAGCCGGCGACTGCCGGCGACAGCCCGCCCGCCACACGGTAGCCTCGCGCGGCCATGCGCTCCTCCCTGCTGACCGCCGCCCTGCTCACGTTCCCGCTCGCCGCGCAGACCCCGCCACCGCGCATCGCCGTCGAACAACTGCGGGCGCACGTGCACTTCCTCGCCGACGACCTGCTCGAAGGCCGCGGCGTCGGCACACGCGGCGATCGGCTCGCGCGCCGCTACCTCGCCGCGCAGCTCGAGGCCGCCGGCTGCGAACCCGGCATGCCCGCAGGCAGCTGGATGCAACCGGTGCCGATCCTCGGCATCACCGCGAACGTCACCCAGCCGCTCACCGCGACCGGTGCCAACGGCACGGCGACGTTCCAGGCCCCGGACGACTACACCGCGGTCGCCGGCAATGCGGACGGCAAGGCCGCCTGGCAGCACCAGGAGCTCGTCTTCGTCGGCTACGGCATCACCGCCCCCGAGCAGCGTTGGGACGACTACGGCGACGTCGACGTGCGCGGCAAGGTGCTGCTGGTGATGAACGACGACCCGCGCGACGACCCCGAGCGCTTCGCCGGCAAGTCGCGGCTCTACTACGGCCGCTGGAGCTACAAGTACGAAGAGGCGGCGCGCCGCGGCGCCATCGGCGCCATCGTCATCCACACCAACGAGTCGGCTGGCTATCCCTTCCAGGTCATCCAGGCCAACCACGGCCGCGAGAACTTCTGGCTGCCGTTCCGCGCCGACGAACCGACGCTGGCGATCCGCTCCTGGTGCACCGAGGCGGTGGCGAAGCAGCTGTGTGCCGCCGGCGGTCACGACCTCGACGCGCTGCGCCAACGGGCACAGCTCGGCAATCAGGCGCCGGTGCCGCTCGGTGTCACGCTCGACCTCGCCATCGACAACACGGTGCGCACGATGGAGTCGGGCAACGTCGTCGGTGTGCTGCCCGGGAGCGACGAGAAGCTGCGGGACGAGTACGTGGTCGTGACCGCGCACTTCGATCACCTCGGCATCGGCAAGGAGCGCAACGGGGACAGCATCTACAACGGCGCCGTCGACAACGCCTCGGGCTGCGCCGGCCTGCTCGCGGTCGCCCAGGCGATCGGCCGCCTGCCGCAGCGGCCGCGCCGCAGCTTGCTGTTCGTCGCCGTCACCGCCGAAGAATCGGGGCTGCTGGGCTCCGAGTACTTCGCCGCCAACCCGAGCGTGCCGAAGCAGCAGCTCGTCGCCAACTTCAACATCGACGGGCTCAACGTCTGGGGGCAGACCAACGACGTCGAGTTCATCGGCTACGGCAAGAACTCGCTGACCGCGCTCGCCGAGCAGGTGGCGAAGGCGCACGGCCGCCGCATCGAGCCCGACAGCACGCCCGACCTCGGGCTGTTCTACCGCAGCGATCACTTCAACTTCGCGCGCATCGGGGTGCCGGCCGCCTACTTCAAGGCCGGGCGTGACTTCGTCGACCAACCCGAGAACCGCCGCCGCATGAAGGCCAGCTACACGACGGTGCACTACCACCAGCCGAGCGACGAGATCGCGCCGTGGTGGAACTTCCAGGGCGCCGCCGACGACCTGCAGTTGGTGCTGGAGTGCCTGCTGCGGGTCGCGGACGCCGAGGCAAAGCCGACGTGGACGCCGGGGGACGAGTTCGAGAAGGCGCGCTGAGCGGCTTCGTCACCCCACCGGCAGTGCGAGCTCGAAGCAGGCACCGCGCGCCGACTCCACCAGCCGCAGCTCGCCACCGAGGTCGCGGGCGAGGCCACGCGCCAGCGCGAGGCCGAGGCCGACCCCAGGCACGTCGTTCTGCGACATCGGCACCGCGCCGCGGTCGAACGGCGCGAACACCCGTTCGCGCAGCGCCGCCGGGATGCCCGGTCCGTGGTCGGCGACCGTGAACGTGACGCCGCCGCCGCTGCTGGCGACGTGCAGCGTCACCTCCGGCGGCTCGCCGGCGGCCGCGTACTTCGCCGCGTTGTCGATGAGGTTGAACAGCACCTGCCCGATCGCGTCCTCGTCGGTGGTCAGCACCGCATCCCGCGCCAACTCGTCGATCTGCAGCACGAGCTGCATCGAGGCCTCGGCCAACCGCCGTTCGAGCGGCCCGACGATGCGCGACACCATCGCCCCGACGGCGACCCGTTCGCGCCGGCTGGCGAAGCGCCCCTCTTCGAGCCGCGACCACGCCAGCACGTTCTCGACCACCCGCGCCAGCCGGTCGGACTCGCGCTGCAGCGTGCGCAGGTAGTCCTGCCGCGCGGCCGGGTCCTGCACGACGCCGTCGGCGAGCATCTCGCTGTACATGCGGAACGTGGTCAGCGGCGTGCGCAGTTCGTGGGTCACCGCCGAGGCGAAGCGCGCGCGGCGGTCGCCGTAGCCGACGGCGGCGCGCAGCGTCAGCCCGAGCCCCAGCAACCCGAGACCGGCGACGCCCCAGGTGACGGCGAGGATCGACAGCAGCGGCAGGCCACTGACGGCGGCCACGCAGTCGCGGCGCAGTTCGAGCCGGGCCGGCACCGAGGCCAGCATCGACGGCTGCAGCGCTTCGCTCGGGGCCTCGCAGCGCACGAGCGCGGTCGCGTCGCGCGGCAGCAGGTCGGCGATCGTCGCCAGCGCCTCGTCGGCGAAGCGCTGCCAATCGACCACGAAGCCCTGCACGCGCGGCCGGTCGCCGCGCACGCGGCGCACGAACACCAGCGTCGCCGGCTCGCCGTCGAGCCACACCGGCACCAGCGGCCCGGGCTGCTCGATGGTCGACGATGGCAGGTTGAAGCTGCGCGTCGCCGTCTGGCAGACGTTGCGCAGCATGTTCACCTGCCGGTTCGAGTACTCCTGCACGCCCTGCTGCTGGTCCGGCGTCGCGTCGCGCGAGATCGTGTTGCAGCCGAACGAACCCACCCATGCCTCGGCGAGCTGCACCTTCTGCTCGATCACCGGCAGCGGCAGGCGCGCACGAAGCGCCGCCAGCCGTTCCACCGCGCGTTCGATCACGCCGTGGTCGACGCCGCGCGCCTCGCAGGCGTCGCGGGCGTTGCCGACCGGCACCTGCGGGCTCGTCAGGGCGCCCGCGGCGACCTCGAAGTGCAGCGGGAACAGCGGCGACTCGCTGCCGACGAGCGGTGACATCACCACCACCTCGCCACCTTCCAGCGGGTGGAACGCGTTGGTCCAGGCCATGTCGGCGGCGGGCAGCGGCGTGTAGTCGCCGGCCGGCCGCACCGCCTCGCCGGCGAGCTGCGGCGCCATCCAGGAGTCGATGCGCCAGAGGGCGAGCCGCAGCCGCTCGTTCTGGGCCGCGCTGCGCCGCGCGGCGATCTCGCCGTCGTCGAGCCGGCGCAGCATGACCGTGAGCACGGTGACGACGCCGAGCAGGCCGCAGGCCCCGGCGGCGAACCAATACCAGGTGCGGCGGTGCTGGCGTTTCACGACCGCGCCTCGGCGGCGAACATGTAGCCCTTGCCGCGCACGGTCAGCACCACGGCAGGCTGCTGCGGCGCGTCGGCGAGCTTGTCGCGCAGGTTGACGATGTGCATGTCGATCGCGCGCGTCGCGGTGTCGCCGCCGGCGAGGCCCCAGACCCGTTCGAGCAGCTCCTGGCGCGAGATGGCGCGGCCGCGGTTCTGCACCAGATAGCGCAGCAGCTCGACCTCACGCTCGCTCAGCGCCACGCGGCTGTGGTCGGGGCGTTGCACCTCGCGGCGCTCGAAGTCGATGAGGCGGCCGAGCGCCTGCACACGCTGCACGTCGAGCGGCCGTTCGGCGCTGCGGCGCAGCACGGCCTCGACGCGCGCCAGCAGCTCCTTGCTCGAGAACGGCTTGACCACGTAGTCGTCGGCGCCGATGCGCAGGCCGTGCACGCGGTCCTGCTCGGCGCCGCGCGCGGTGACCAGGATCACCGGCAGCGTCGGCCGCGCGCGCCGCACCTCGGCGAGGATGGCGAAGCCGTCGCGTCTGGGCAGCATCACGTCGAGGATGGCGAGGTCGAGCGCCGCCGACAGGGCCGTGCGGAGCCCTTCTTCGCCGTCGGCGCAGGCGAACACCGTGAAGCCGGCGAACTGCAGCGAATCGACGAGCCCGCGCCGGATGGCCGGGTCGTCCTCGACGACGAGGATGGTGCGAGTCGAGCTCACGGTTGGTCAGCGTAGCCCGAAGCGGCGGTCTTCGTCCGCATCCTGGTGGCAGCGCATGCACGAAGCGATGCGGCCGGCGGCGGTGACGCGGCCTTGCGCATCGACGGAGCCGTAGACCCAGCCCTGGTCGGTGCCCGGCGTGTCGGCGGCGAGCTTGTGCATGACGAACAGGCCGTAGGCGTCGCCGGCGTGGTAGTCGGCGCCGGCTTCCTGCATGGTCAGCCCGAACGGATAGCGCGCGCTGGCCGCGGTCGGGCCGGTCGGCTTGCCCTGTACCTGCTGCCACGCCTCCTTGACCAGCGTCTGGCCGACGTCGGCGGGCTGGCCCGGCTTGACGTAGTCGCCGTCGACCACCTGCCGCACGTAGAGCAGGTAGAGCTTGCCACCGTGCTGCTGCTCGGCCTTGGACAGCCGCGCGAACGGCCCCGGGATCCGGCAGTCGGTCGGCGCCCGCTTCGGCTCGCCGGTGACGCGCACGAAGCCCTGGTAGTCGCGCGCGGCGGCTTCGATCAGCGGCACGAACGCCTCGACGCGCTCGACCGGCGGCTCCGGCACGCGGAAACCGCGGCTCGCCGCCTGTTCGCGCACCGACTGCAGCATCGCGTCCTCGAACACGCCGTGCCCGCGTTCGCTCGCTTGCTTGCGCTGCTCGATGACGAACGCGTCGCGCTGCTGGCCGAGCTCGCTCACCTGCTTCTGCAGGTCGGCGCGCTTCTTGGTCTGGGTGTCGATGTGCGCGCGCAGCTGCTCCGGCGTCAGCGTGCGCAGCGCTTCGGGCAGGTCCTCCTTCTTGACCTTGCTCAGGTCGAAGTCGGGCTGCTTCAGCGCGTCGACGAGGTCCCAGGCCGGGTTGCTGTAGAGGTCGCCTGCCTTGGTCTGGCAGCGCGTGGCCGCCGCCGCCACGTTGAGGTGCCGCGCGTTGCCGTCCTGCGCGGTCTGGTTGGCCCAGGCCGCGGCCCCCGCCGAGCCGTAGTAGACGTAGGTGCCGTTGAGCTGCGTGCTGAGCGCCGCGAGCTGCTCGTCGAACGGCGTCACGATGACGGCCTGGTCGCCGTGGTCGATGCTGGCGAACTTGCCGTCGGCGGCGAGCGCGACCTGCCGCCAGCCGTCGGCGATCGGGTCGGCGGCGCCGCCGCAGTAGATGGTGTCGACGACGATGCCGCGCGCGATCGCCGCCCGCGCCACGGCCATGGCGTCGAGCTCGGGGTCCTGCGTCGCGGGCTCGTTGCCGGCGACGAACAGGAGCTGCAGCGCGTTCTTGTCCTGGCTCCACTGCAGCTCCTGCAGCGCGGTGTCGACGACGCGCGCCACGTACTCGTCGCCGCCGTTGGTCTGCAGCGCGAACAGCAGCTGCGACACCAGGTCGAGGTCGGTGGTCAGGTCGGTCTCGACCTTGACCCAGCCGCGCTGCTTCGGGTGGTCGTTGCAGCCGTAGCTCAGCAACGCCACCCGCAGGGTCGGCGTCGGCGTCAGCCGGGCGAGATCGTTGACCACCGACCACAGGTGCTGGCGGGCGCTGTCGATCAGGCCGTCCATGCTGCCGCTGATGTCGAGGCAGAGCACGAGGTCGATCGGGCGCGGAGCGGCGACCGGCGTCAGCGTGGCGGTCGGCAGCGGGGGCTGCTTCGGCAGCGTCAGCGGCCACGGCGCCTGGCCGAGCAGCGTGGTCGCGGCCAAGGCGGGGAGCAGGTAGGGAAGCGGATTCATCGGGTCGTCTCCTTCACGGGCTGGGTGGTGTCGGCACCGGACGCGGCACCGACCAGGATGTTCTTGCCGTCGAGTTCGAGCAGGATCTCGCCGCGCATCGCCAAGACGCCGGCGCGGCCTTCGCCTTCGAGGCGGCGCACGAGCTGGAAGAAGCGCTCGCTGGCGAACGCGACCCGCTCGTCGGGCTCGACCTGCTGGCGCACGACGCTGTTGCCGTCGATCCAACGGTCACCTCGCCGGTAGAAGGCGCGGTCGCAGACCTGGAACATGTTGGCGGTGCTGACCGCAGTGAGGTTCTGGTCGAGATAGACGTTGCGCGGGTTGAGCGTGGCCTGCTGCTTCTGGCTCCACAGGTTGCAGCCCTGGTTGACGGCGCCGCTGCCGCTGCGCGTCGCCATGGCGCGGCCGTCGAGCGCCTGCTGGCAGGCCATGGCCAGGCCGTTCCAGTCGTCGAGGCGGCTGCCCTCGGTGGCGAGGAACGCGGTGTACTCACCGAGCACGCCGAAGCGCGTCGACAGCCGCAGGATCTCGTCGCGCAGCTCGCGGCAGCGCGGGTCGGCGAAGGCGTCGCGGCGCGTGCCGAGCGCCGACCGTTCGCCGCCGCGCTGGCGCAGTTCGTCGACCAGGAAGGCGATCTGCCGGCTCGCCCAGAGCCGCGGCACGAAGTTGTGGCGCGTCGACGCCGAGTGCACCGGCAGGTCGAAGGCGAAGCGGCGTTCGCCGTCGCGGCCCTGGCCCTGCAGCACGAACCGCAGGTCGGCATCCCCACGATAGCGGCCGAGCACGACGAGCTGCTCGCCGGCGAACAGGTCCGGCAAACGCGCCGGCAACACCTCGTTGAGCCGCGACAGGCCGGCCGCGTCGCTGGCGCCGAGCTTGGGCTCGCCGAGCACCGGCCGGTCGAGCCTGGCGAAGGCGCGGGCGACCTTGACCTCGACGTCCTCCTCGGGCAGCACGTAGGTCACCGCGGCGCGCGTCGACTCGGCGATGCGGTCGAGCAGCGGCGAGTTGACGTCGTTGCCGACGCCGAAGCAGAAGACGCGGCGGCGCTGCGTATTGGCGGCGGCCACCATCTCCCGCAGCTCCTTCTCGCTGGTCGGGCCGACGGTCGGCAGGCCGTCGGTCAGGAACAGCACCATCGGCAGCGTGCCAGGCAGCACCGGCGCGCGCAGCGCTTCGAGCAGCGCGTCGTGCAGGTTGGTGCCGCCGTGCGGCAGCATGCCCTCGATCCAGGCCTGCGCCGCCGCCGCCGTCGTCGTGGTCTTGCCGACCGGCCGCGGGAACGCGCAGCGCACATCGTTGCCGTAGTCGATGACCTGGATGCCCTCACCGTCGGCGAGCCCGCCGAGCACCTGCAGCGCCGCGGCCTTCGCCTGCGCGAGCTTCGGGCCGGCCATGCTGCCCGAACGGTCGAGCACCAGCGTGACCTCGCGGCGCATCGGCGCGCCGGCTTCGGGGCGCGGCGCGCTGGCGAGCAGCAGGAAGTAACCGCCGCCGATCGTCGGATCCGGATAGGCGAACAACGTGGCCGTCGGCTGCGCGGTCGGGGCGGTCGTGTAGCAGAGCCGGAACGCGCCCGGATCCCGCTGGCTCGCCGCGGCGACCCGCACGGTCATCACGTTTGGCCCGCGCCGCGTGGTGTCGAGCTGGTGGCTTGGCGAGTAGCAGAGGCCGATCGGGGCCCGCGCCTCCAGTTCCACCGTGATCTGCCACGGCACGTCGGCGGTGAGCAGCTCGCTGCGCGGCAGCACGTAGTCGACGCGGTCGCCGTCGCCGTCGAGCACGTGATCGTAGGTGAGGCGCAGGTGCTGCACGCCGCCGGCGGGCACCGGGAACACGCTGCTGGAGAGGCAGCTCGAGCCGGAGAACTCCAGCAGCGCCGGGTCCTTGAGCCGCGCCGTGATCTGGTCGTAGAGGCGGCGCGCTTCGTCGCGCGGCAGCACGCGGGCGCTCGGCTCGGCAGCGGCGCCGTCGAAGGTGAAGCCGGAGACCGCGGCGTCGTCGGGCACGGGCAGCAGCAGCACGGCCTCGCGTGGCACGCCGGCGCTGTTGTGCAGTTCGACCTCGAGCGTCGTCGTCGCCGCGCGATCGTGGATGCGCACCGCCGCGCGGGCGGCGGTGATCGTCACCGCGCGGTCGCCGGGCGCGCCGAGCACGGCGCTGCCGGGAACCACCCAGACGGACGGGGATTGCGCCGCTGCGGCAGCGGCGAGCAGCAGGGGCAGGAAGGTCCAGCGCAGCGTCGTTCTCATGGCACCTCTCGGTTCGGAGCATCAGACGCCGGATCGGGCTTCTTGCGGGTAAGGGCCCGGTAAGCCGGGCGGGAGTTGACGGCGCCGGCACCGCCCTTAGCTTTCTCGTGCAAAGCACGCCCATGGAACTGCGCGACGCCATCGACCAGATCTCCACGATCCGCACGCAGCTCGCGGCGACCGAACGGCTGCGCAGCCTGCGCGCGCTGCCGGTGGCCTTGTCGGGGGTGCTCGCGATCGTGGCCGCGCTGGTGCAGACCTTCTGGCTCGAAGACCCGCTGTCGTACCCGCGCCGCTACCTGGCGATCTGGTGCGGCACCGCGCTCGTCAGCGGCGTGGTCGCCGCGCTCGTCGTCGCCCGTCGCGTGCTGCGTGGGCCGAGCTCGCTCGACGCCGCCAACACGCGCGTCGCCGCGATGCAGTTCCTGCCGAGCCTCGCCGTCGGCGCCGTGGTGACGTGGTTCGTCGTCGCGCGCATGCCCGACCGTCTGTGGCTGCTGCCCGGCCTGTGGCAACTGCTGTTCGGCCTCGGCAACCTCGCCGCACACCGCCTGCTGCCGGCGCCGGCGCTGCTGGTCGGCGTCGCCTACCTCGCCACCGGCACCTGCTGCTTGTGGTTCGAACGCCTGGCGCTCGATCCGTGGGCGATGGGGCTGCCGTTCGCGACCGGCCAGCTCGCGCTCGCCGCGACCTTGTGGTGGCACCACGAACGCGTCGAGAACGCCGCCGGGAGGCTCGTGTGAGCGACAAGAAGTCGCAGCCCGAGGGCCGCTACGCCTACGAAGGCCTCGACCGGGTGCTGCACGAGAAGGCGCGCCTCGGCATCCTGACGTCGCTGGCGGCGCGCGCCGACGGCCTGCTGTTCTCGGACCTCAAGCACCTCTGCAACCTGACCGACGGCAACCTGTCGCGCCACCTGACCGTGCTGCAGGAAGCGGGCATCGTCGACATCCAGAAGGGCTTCCGCGGCCGGCGACCGCAGACGTTGTGCCGCCTCACCGAGCAGGGCAAGAAGCGATACCTCGACTACATCGCCGTGCTCGAATCGGTGCTCGCCGACGCCGTCGAAGCGGCGAAGGGCGCGCGCAAGCTGCGGCGCACGATGCCCGAGGGCTTCAGCCCGGCGTAGGCCGGCGCCGTTCCGCCAGGCCCCGTTCAGCCGCGCGCGCGCGGATCGGCGAACACCGAACCGGCCGGCAGCGCCCGCAGCGTCGAGTGCAGCACCTGGAAGTGTGGCCGGCCCTGCGCGTCCGGACCGCGGAAGACGAGCGTCGCCGCCGCCGCGCCCGGCACCAACCGCCGCAGCAGGTCGACCTGCGCGTCGTTCTTGCGCACCGGCACGTCCTGGCCACCCTGGCGCAACACCAGCAACACGGCGCGGCCGCGGAAGCGCGGCAGGTGCTCGCTGAGCTGCGTCTCGAGCGTGGTGAGGTGCGCCTCGCTGGTGCCGGCTTCGACCCCGAGCAGGATCATCGGCGGCACCGCCTCGTCGCGGCGGCCGAGCAGGGCGATCAGCGAACTGCCGGGCGGCAACGGAGCCGGTGCCGGCGGCGAAGCCGGTGCAGCAGCAGCCGCAGCGGGCCGCGGAGCCGGCGCGGCGGCGGCCTTCGGCGCCACCGCCGGGTGCAGCTGCACCGGCTTGCCGTCGCCGGCGTCGAGCAGGACCTTGGCCGCCTTCTTGTCCGCGAACGCCCGCACCACGACGAGCACCTGCGGCGAATCGGGCGACGCTCCGGGCCAGGCCAACGTCACCGTCGTCGCGCCGAGCATGCCGGCCCCGGCGACCACGACCGCGAGCTCGCGTTCGATCTGCCGCGTCACCATCGCCGGCTCGTTGGCTGGCGTGACCGGCAGGCGCAGCTGCACACCCTTCTTCTCGGCGGCGCCGAACATCGGCGGGTGCACCAGCACCGGCGCCGGACCGTCGAGCACGACACGGCCGGCCCCGGCGGCCACCGCCGCGGCGACCATCGACTCGGCGAGCGGCGACGCCGCGACCTGCACGGTGCAGCCCGCCGGCAGCGCCGCCGCGGCGAGCTCCCGCTGCAGCGCGCGTGCCTGCTGGCCCGCGTCCCGCCCTTCGCCGATGGCGGCGATGCGCACGCGGTCCCCGCTCTTCGAGATCGTCAGCAGCGCCGGCAACAGCACGTCGACCTGCGCCGCGCCACCGACCTGTTCTTCGAGTTCGAGGCGCATGGCGCCGGCCGCCTCGACGGCACCGAGCACCGTGCGCAACAGCGAACGGGACAACGCCACGCCGCCGTCGATGCGCACGCGCACGGCCTTGCCACGCACCGTCGCCGCCTGCGGCACGAAGCAGCGTTCGAACGCGCGCTGCAGCTCCGCCGGCTTGCCGGCCTCGCTGTCGAGCCGGAGCAGCCAGCGTTCGCCGTCCTGCTGCAGCAGCACCGGCGCCGGCGCGAACGGCTCGCGGGCGTCGCCCACGATCGTGCAGGCGAGCGACCGGGCACCGAGCGCGGCGTGCGCGGCGACCACGGCGGCGGCGGCCTCGGCGTCGAGCACGAAGCCCGCCGGCCAATCGATCACGACCGGCTGGCCCTTGGCCGCAGCGGCGTGGCCAACAGCCTCGGCGGCGAGACCGGCGAGCAAGGCGGCGCGGCTGCGGCCCTGACCGTCGACCCGCAACGTCACCTCCTTGCCCTTCTCCAGCGTCA
>JAEUHT010000256.1 GCA_016793265.1 Planctomycetota bacterium | reverse complement strand
TCCCCATTGCAATCGCCGACTTCGATGGTGTTGGCGACGACGCCGAGCAACCGCTGTTCGGTGCTCGTGAAGGTGCCGCCCTGATAGTCGTGCAGCACCCAGACCCCGCCGTGCACGAGGTCGTTGCAGACCACGTCGGGCCGGGTGCCGCCGGCCACCAAGTGCCCGGCGGCGACCTCTGCGACGTGGCCGGACGGCAGCGGGATCGTGGTCGCCGTGTAGCTGGCGGCGACGAGGCCGGGGCCGTTGCGGATCAGCACCAGCAGACGATTGCCGCCGGTCAGCAGCCCTGGGGTCGCGACGACGAAGTCGAGCGCGCCGTCGGCGTCGAGATCGACGGCCTCGAAGTCGGCGACCTCGTTGGCAGAGGACAGCACGATGGTGTCGACCAGGGCGAACACGCCGAGGCCGTCGTTCGCGTAGAGCTGGATGCGGTCCGGATTGCCGCGCGACAACGCCGCCACGTCGGGATCCCCATCACCATCGAGATCGCCGGCGTACACGCGCAGGATCGAGCCGACGCCCCCCGGCTGCTGGCTGATCGTGAAGCCCTTCGAGGGGTCCCACGGATTGGCGGCGACGGCGATCGAGCCTTGGCTCAGGAAAGAGCTCCCGGCGAGCGCGACAACGGCGTCCTGGAAGCCATTGCCGTCGACATCACACATCACCACATGGCGTGCCTGCTCGCCGGTCGGAAACACGATGGGGTTGAAGCCTGGGTCGGTGCGCATGAAGACCACCGCCCCGGGGTCGACGGAGACGGCGTCCGCGTGGCTGCCGCTGCCGAGATCCCCGAAGGCGGCGGCCTCCCGAAACACGGAGTAGCGTCGGTCGAGCAGCGACTGCCCCAACGACCCGTTCGCCTGCCAGGTGTGCAGCTCATAGGCGGCGTTCGCGAACTCGCGCCGCCCGTCGCCGTCGCGGTCGTAGATCACCGTGCGGCCGATTCCGGACCAGGTGCGCTGGACCAGGTCCTCCTGGCGCTTCGGCCGGAAGGCGACGATCGCGCGGCCGCTGCCGGCGGTCATGCTGGCGACCTCGAAGCCGCTCGGCGCCTGCGGCACGTCGAGCTGGTGGTCGGCGTTGGTGCCAAAGGCCAGCAACGTGCCGCTGCTGCGCAGGCCGAGCGTGAACCCATCACCCGCCGCCGCCTGCACGAAGTCCTGATGCGCAGGAACGGTGCACTGTCCGTGCGTGTTGTCGCCCCAGGCCAGCAAGGTGCCATCACTGCGCACCGCCACGCTGTGCTGTTCGCCGCCGGAGAGGTTCAACACGGCGTGCGGGAGCATGGTGCCGAAGCCGGACTGCCCTTCGACGTTGCGGCCCCAACCGACCACGTCCCCATCGCTGCGACCACCGAGCACGTGCGCCCCACCAGCGGCGATCATCGTGTAGTAGTGCCCCGAGGGCAGCGAAGCGACGCCGAGCTGACCGTCGCCGTTGTAGCCGCACGCCAGCACGGCGCCGGTCTTCGTGCGCGCCAGCGTGAACCAGGAACCGACGGCGATCTCGGCGACGTTGGTGAGCCCGTACAGCCCGTACTGGCCGTAGGTGTTGTCACCCCAACCGACCAGCACCCCATCGTTGCGCAGCGCCACCGAATGGCGAAAGCCGGTGCCGATCGCGGTGTAGTACATGCCGAGCGGCAACGCCGGGACGCCGCTGACCTGACCGTGGTCATCGAGCCCCCAGGCCACGACGCGGCCGTCCGTGCGCAGCGCCACCGCATGCTGGTGCCGGCTCGATCCGGTGACGTAGCCGACCCCGGACGGCAGTTCGGGCGGCAGCGCTTGGAAGTCACCCCAGGTCACGATGCGGCCATCGCTGCGCCGCAGGATGGTCTGCAAGCCGAACGCCGCGGCTTGCACGTAGGTCGCCCCTGAAGGCAGCGGCGGCAGGTTGATCTGCAGCTTGTCGTTGCGCCCCCAAGCCAGCATGGCCCCATCGCTGCGCAGGGCCACGGTGTGGTTGAAGCCACAGCCCACCGCGCTCCAGGACTGGCCGGAGCCGAGCCCGGGTGCCGCGGCTTCGCCGAACGGCGTCGTCCCCCAGAACACGAGTTCCCCCGCGTCGGTGCGACCGACGCCGTAGGTCTCACCAGCCGCGACGAAGGTGTAGACCTGGCCGGGCGGCGTCGCCGCGACGTTCAGTTGCCCAGCGGCGTTGTCGCCCCAACCGACCACCTCGCCGTCATCCCGCCGCAGGAAGCAGCAGTTCGCGCCCGCAGCCACCTGTACGACGACGTGGCCGGCGCCGGGGGTCGGCACCGTGCCGAGGCCGAACGCGCTGCGCCCCCAGCAGTGCACCTCGCCATCCGAACGCAGGGCGACGACGTGATACTGCCCGCAGGCGACCTGCGCCCAGGTCGTTCCCGGGGCCAACGCCGGGACGGCGTGCTGCCCTTCACTGTCGTCACCCCATACGACCAGCTGGCCATCACTGCGAATGGCTGCGCTGTGATGGTCACCGGCCGCGATCGCTGTGTAATGGACCCCGCCCGGCAAGGTAGGCACGGCACATTGGCCAGCGTTGTTCTGGCCGAAGGCCACGACGCTGCCGTCGGCGCGCCGCGCCAGGCCGTGGTAACGACCCGCGGCGATGTCGACGAACGACTCGTTGCTCCAGCGACTGTCGAACGTCATCAGGCCGGTGCCGACGAGCCACTGTTGCGCATGCGCCCCGACCACCAGGAAGCAGAAGCAGAACACCCATCGCGCCGCGCGCGCCAGCGCGGCCGGGCGCAGGACCGAGGGGGCGAAGCCGGATGGTCCGGCGAGGGATGCGGTGGAGCGTTGGGGTTTCATTCTGCCTGGCTTCATGCGGCCAGCGGGCGGCCGGTTCCCCGCTCCCGGAGCCGGGTGCGGTGTGGCTGCTCTTTGTCCACCTGGCAGCCGCGCTGACAGGAAATCGCCGGCAGCGCCTGCCGCGCGGGCGGCTTCCCAGTTGCCCAGGAGCCGCTACTCTCGCGCCCCGAACCGTGACCGCCGATCGCCAGCAGTTCAAACACCCACGCCCCGGGGCACTGTTCGGCTCGTACCGGTTGCTGCGGGAGATCGGTGAAGGCAGCTCCTCGATCGTCTTCCTGGCGACCCGAGAGCAGGCCGCCGAGACGCCGCAGACGCGCCACGTGGCCGTCAAGCTGCTGCGACCGCAACACCAGACCGACCCGGCGGCCGTCGCCCGCTTCCTGCGCACGGCACAGCTCGCACAGCGCGTTGCCGGTGCCAACCTGTGCCCGATCGAGCAGGTCGGCAGCCACGACGGCGTGCCTTATGTGGTCATGCAGTTCCTCGACGGCGCGACCATCGCCGACGAGATCCGCGGGCGTGCCCACGGCCCGACCGACGCCCCCCGGGGCCGCATCGAACGCCTGCTGCAGCAGTTCGAGAAGGTCGCCCAGGCCCTGCACCACCTGCATGCCCGCGGCATCACGCACCGCGACATCAAGCCGAGCAACGTGCTCGTCGACGGGCACGGCGAACCTTGGTTGCTCGACTTCGGCCTCTGGCTCGAACGAGCGCAGGACAGCACGATCCGGCTCGCCGGCTCGCTGGCCTATCTGGCTCCCGAACTGCTGCGTGGAGGCTGCGCGCCCGGGGTGGCCACGGATCTTTATGCCCTCGGCGTCACCTTGTTCGAGGCGATCACCGGGCGATTGCCGTTCCGCAGCCAAACCGCATCGGACCTGCTCGCCGAGATCCTCGCCGGACACCGGGCGACGTGCCGGCGCTTCAAACGCGCGGTGCCGACGGACCTCGACGTCGTTGTCGACCGGCTGCTGCAGCAGCGACCGGCCGACCGCTACCCCGACGCGGCCACGGTCGCCGAGGACCTGCGGCGAGTGCGCACCCGGCTGCCTCTGGCGCTGCGCGGCACCCGGCGGCTCACCCGCTTCGTGCGCTGGCTGCGCCGCAACCCGGTGCCAACGGCGAGCCTCCTGGCCTTGGCCGTCACGGCGCCCGCGTTGCTCTGGCTGCTGCAGGACTATCGCCGCTCGCTGCACCTCACCGAATTGCTGGCGGCGCCGACCTTGCTGGCGGCGGCCGAACGCGAGGCGGCGCTGTTGTTGCCGGCCCAGCCCACAGCCCTGCCCGCGATCCGACATTGGCTCACCACCTACGACGGACCAGGGGGCCTGCGAGAGCTGCGCGGCCGGCTCGCCGACGAACTCGCCGCGCGGCAGACGCCGCCGGCGAGCCCGGCGGCGGCGACGAACCCGGAGCTCGCCACCGAGCTGCGCACCGTCGAGCAGATGCCGCACTGGATCGAAGCGCTGTCGCGACAGTCGCGCGTGACGGCGGCCCTGCCGGCGCTGCGGCCGGCGATCGAACGCCACCGCCACGCCCTCGAGGCCAGGCTCGACGCGCCCGCCGCCGGCGCCCTGGACCGCGAGCCTGCGGGCGTGACCCAGATGCTGCGCGAGCTGCTCGCCAGCCTGGACGCCGCCACCGGCGCTGGCGGCGTCGTCGAGCGCATGCGGTGCGAGCGACGGAACCTCGAGCTCGAACAGGACGCGATCGAACGCCACGCCACCGCCTGGCGGGCGATCGCCGCCGCCGTCGCGACGAGTCCACACTACGCCGCCGACATCGCCGCCGGGTTCCGCCTGCACGCGCGCCAGGACCTCGTGCCGATCGGCACCGACCCCGACAGTGGCCTGGCCGAGTTCGCGCTGCCGCGCTCCGGCGCAGTGCCCCGACGCGACGCCGATGGGCGCCTGCCGTGCGCAGCCGAACACGCGGTCGTATTCGTGCTGCTGCCCGGTGGCACCTTCACAATGGGCGCCACCAACCGGCCCGGCATGCAGAACCACGACGTGCATGCCTGGCCCGAAGAAGGGCCGACGGCGCCGGTGACGCTGGCGCCGTTCCTGCTGGCGAAGCACGAGCTGACCCAGGCGCAGTGGCGACGTCTCGGTGGTGCGCAGACGGCGATCCTGCAGCCTGGCGACCGGCTCGACGGCCTCGTCGTCACCGAGTTGCATCCCGCCGAGGGCATGTCGTTCGCCGACGCCGAGGCCGTGTTGCATCGCCATGGACTCGCGCTGCCGAGCGAAGCGCAGTGGGAGTACGCCGCCCGCCGCGGCGGCTTCTGCATGCCGTTCGCCGGCGTCGCCAACCTGCGCGGCGGGGCCGACGGCTTCGCATCGACCCATGCTCCGGTCGGTCGCCACCCCGCCGACCGCAGCGGTCTGCACGATCTGCACGGCAACGTCGCGGAGATGGTGGCCGACCACTTCGCCAACTACGACCTCGGCGTGCCGCGGCCTGGGGACGGCCTGCGCCTGGCGTGGCGCGCCGAGCGCATCAGCCGCGGCGGCTCCTTCCAGACGGCGCCGGAAGAGGCCCGGGCCTCGTGCCGCTCCCTGCTGCCCGACTTCGGCCTGCTGCCGTTCGTCGGGCTGCGACCCGTGCTGCCAATCGCCGGCCCATGACCGATCCCAAGCCATCGCCGCCACCGCCGGGCACCTTCACCACCCGCTGGTCCCGCATCGAGCGCCTGCACGACGCCTCGGCCGACGAAGCGTGGCGCTGGTTCATCGACCGCTACAGCCCGGCGATCCGGGCGATGCTGCGGCGGCGCTTGCCGGCGGCCGCGGCGGCGCACGCCGAAAGCGAGTTCTGGGGCTACCTGTACGTGAGCCGCGCCGTCGCCAACGCCGACCGCGAACGGCGCTTCCGACCCTACCTGGCCGGCGTCGTGCGCAACTTCGCCCGCGCCTGGTGGCGTCGTCATGCAGCTGCGGGCCAAGCTGCCGAATCTGCGCCGGTTCTGGCGTCAGCAGGCATCGATTGGGAGCAAGAGGAGCTGCGGGCGTGGGCCCGCCACACGCTGATGCTCGCGCTCGAAGCCATGGCCACCGACTTCCCGACCCAGGCCACCGTGCTGCGCTGGTTCTACGGCCTGCCCGACCAGGACGGCGCCGGCAGTGCGTTGCCGGTCGGTGAGATCGCGGCCCGGCTCGGTAAGTCGATCGCCGCGATCCACCAGGACCTGACGCGCGGCCGGCTGCGGCTGCGTTCGTGCCTGGAGGCGGAGCTGCGCGAACAGTCGGGCACGGTGGCGGACTGGCGCGCGGAGATCCTGCTCATCGTGCAGTCCCTCGCCAGCGACCGCCCCGGCCTGATCCCGTCGTGATGATCGAGCCACCGGACCTCCCTGCCCTGCCAGACGACCTCTTGGACCGTCTGTTCCGGGCCCTCTACGGGCCCGCAGACCAACGCGACCACGACCTCGCCGCGCTGTACGCCGCCGAGCCCCAGCACGCCGCAGCGATGCGGAGCCACGTGGAGTGGTCGACCACGATGGTGGAGGCCACGCACCTCGAATCCGGTGAATCGGGACCCGCGCGCTGGCTGCGCCGATGGTCGCTGGCGCCGGGCACGACCTTCGGTCCGTATCGCATCGTCGAGGCCCTGGGCAGCGGCGGCATGGGCACGGTGTTCGCTGCCCGCCGCCTCGCCGACGATGCGCTGCTGGCGCTCAAGGTGCTGCATCCCGGCGTGCTGCGGCATCCCGAGGCGAAGCGACGATTCGCCCGCGAGGCGCAGGTGCTGGAGCGGCTGCGCCACCCCGGCATCTGCGAGCACGTCGACTTCGGCGAACTGGAAGGCTGTCCGTTCCTGGTGATGCGGCTCGTCAACGGCCCGACGCTCGCCGAACGGATCACCTTCGCCAGGCGCCTCGGCAAGACCACGGGATTCGACGACGCGCTGCTGCCCGACACCACGAGGTCACCGTCGCCGACCGGCCAAAGGGTCGGCCGCCACCTCGCCGCCACCCTGAACCTGCTCGAGCAACTCGCCGCTGCGCTGCAGGTCGCGCACGAGCACGGCGTGGTGCACCGCGACGTGAAGCCCGGCAACATCATGCTCGACGCCGACGGCCGCCCGGTGCTCGTCGACTTCGGGCTGGCGACCCACGGCGCACACGCCACGCTCACCGCGACCGGCGACCTGCTCGGCACGCCGGCCTACATGGCCCCCGAACAGGTGCGTCGCGGCGCCGACGAACCGGACGCGCAAGCCGACGTCTACTCACTCGGTGCCGTGCTGTTCGAGTGCCTGACGTTGCGCGCCCCGTTCGTCGCGAACAGCCACGGGGCGCTGCTGGCGGCGATCGCGCGCACGGCCCCGCCGGCGCTGCGGGACCTGCGCCCCGACTTGCCCAAGGACCTCGAGACGGTGGTGTCGACCGCGCTGGCGCGCGACCGCCGCGTCCGCTATCGGACCGCCCAGGAACTGGCGGCGGACCTCGCCCGCGTGCGACGTGGCGAGCCGGTGGTGGCGCGGCGGCTGTCGTGGTTGGCGCACGGTCGCGACTTCGCCTCCCGCAATCGCACCTTCACCACGATCACGACGCTGGCAGCCGCGGCGACGACCTTGCTCGTGCTGCTGGCGGCGATCGTGCGCGCCGAACAACACGAAGCCGACCTGCTGAGCTCGACCGCCATCGTGGCGATGGCGCACGCGGCCGAGGCGCAACTGTGGCCGGTGACGCCGGACCAGCCGGCGAAGCTCGCCGCCTGGCTGCAGCGTTTTGCCGCGCCCGGGGACCCCGGATCGCTGCCGGCCCGCCTGCAGCGCCTCGAAGCGGCCTGTGGCTGCAGCGCCGAGGCCGCCCTCCGGCACGAACGCTCGCGGCTGTTCGCGGACGAACGCCGGCGTCTGCAGCAGGAGCTGCTCGCCATCTCCCGACTCACCGCGGTCGACGGCGACGGCTCGATGCCGAAGGGCGAGTTCGAACAGTTCAAGCTGCGGCGCGCCGAGTGGCTGCGCGTCGAGCTGCGCCGGGTGGCCGAAGTCCCGCCCGCGGCCACGGCGGGTTCGCCGGCCCACCTCGCGGCCCTCTTGGCGACCGCGCGCTACGTGGTCGACGGTGCCGAGGTCCCCGACCGCCCCGGTGCAATCCACCGCGTCGAACAGACCCTGCAGCGACACCGGTCCCCCGCCAGCGCGGCGACGCCGGGGAGCTGGCAGGCAGTGCAGCAAGCAGTCGGTACGGCGCGGCCACCCTACCCCCGCCCGCTGCAACTGGTCCCGCAGCGAGGGCTGGTGCCGCTTGGCCCCGATCCCGAGACCGGGCTGCAGGAATTCGTGGTGATGCACACCGGCACCACACCGACCCGCGATGCCGAAGGTCGCCTGCAGCGCGGCCCGGACGCGGCCATCGTCTTGGTGCTGCTGCCGGGTGGCGATGCCACGATCGGCACCAGCCACATCGACTTCGGCGCCGACGCGCTGGCCTTCCCGGCGCACCGGCTGCGGCTCGACCCGTTCTTCCTGGCCAAGCACGAGGTCACCCAGCACCAGTGGCGAACCATGGGCGGCGGCACGCCGAGCCGCCTGACGGCCGGCGACGAGTTCTTCGGCGAGCGCATCGGCGAGACGCACCCGGTCGAGAACGTGGATCGGGAGGCGTGCCGCGAGGTGCTGGGCTGGCACGGTCTGACGCTGCCGACCGAGGCGCAATGGGAATACGCGGCCCGCGGCGGGCTCGGCGCGCCAAGGCTCAGCGAGCTCGCGCGCGAGCGCGGCCGCGACAACACCGCAGCCGACTGGAACCGGCCGATGCCGCCGTTCGTGTCGGACGACGGCTGGGATGGCCACCTGCTGGCGACGGCGACCGGCAGCTTCCCCGCCAACGGTTTCGGACTGCACGACATCGGCGGCAACGTCAGCGAATGGTGCGACGATCGCTTCGGGCCCTACTGCTTCCCGACGCGCCCGGGCGATGGCCGCCGCCTGACGACCTGGGGCGCCCACGCCGTGGCCCGCGGTGCGAACTTCATGATCAACACCCGGCTGCACCACCGCATGCCGGTGCCAGCATCGCTGCGCCTGCCCGTGCTCGGTGTGCGCGCGGCGCGGCGACTCGACGGTTGAGCGCCGCCAGGGCGCCGCTGATGTTCGCGGCCGCCCCACACGCCGACGACGTCGTTGCACCCGGCGCCCTGGCGCCGACGATCCCGGGCATGCTCGCATTGTCGTTGTCCGACCTCCTGCCGGTGCTGCAGACCGCCATCGGTCCCGTGATCCTGATCTCCGGCATCGGGCTCTTGCTGCTCAGCATGACCAACCGCTACGGCCGCATCATCGACCGCTCGCGCGACCTGCTGCGCCAGCTCGAACCGGACGCGGACCGGCGCCGCGTGATGACCGAGATCGAGGTGCTGTTCCGCCGCGCCCGCATCGTGCGCTGGAGCATCTTGTGCACGACGCTGAGCCTGCTGCTGGTGGCGCTGCTGATGATCACGCTGTTCTTGTCGGCGATGCTGCAGTGGCAGGACGCGACGCCGCTGGCGGAGCTGTTCCTGGCCGCCATGCTGGCGCTGATCGCCGGGTTGGTGCTGTTCCTGAAGGACCTGCAGATCTCGCTCGCCGCCCTGCGGCTCGAAGTCGAACACGCGCGCCGGAACGGCGGCTAGCCGGGCCCGGGAGGCCACCCCGTGCGGCTCAGCGCGGCCCCCAACTTCGGCCCCAGGGGTTCGCGCCGTTGGACCAGACGCGCGTATTCTGCTGGACCATCGAGTCGTAGCCGATGCGATTCAGGAAGTAGGTCCCCGGGGCATCGCCGGACGCCGCCGGCGCCGCGCTGCGCACGACGTTCGTGCCGGCGTCGTTGATCTGCCGCACCAGCTCCGCCCGCCGCGCCTCGGCCGCGCGGGCTGCCGCCCAGGCCTCTTCGCGCCGGTCGCGAGCCAGTACCTCTTCGATGGCGTCGAAGCGCCTCTGCGCCTCGTACAACACCCCCGCGGCGGCGCCGACGCGGGTGGCCTCGGCGAGGTCGTCGGCGCGCGGCCGGGTCTCGACGGACAGATAGCTGTTCCAGATCGACGCGCGGCCGCTGCGCCAGGCGAGGTCGCGCCACTCGCGGCTCGGCGACGTCGGCGTGAGCTTGGCGAGCTCGGCGTCGATCGCGGCCTCGAACCGCCGCTGGCGCTCGAGCTGCTCGCGGGCAGCCGCCGCCCGCGCCGCGGCCGCCTGAGCCAGGCGCGCCGCGGTCTGCGCCGTGGTCTCACCGCGCTTCGCCTCCTCGAACGACAGGAACCCGGCGCCGCCGTTGTCCCCGTTCGGCGTCGGCGACCACGTCTCGGCGTTCATGCGGATCCAGGCGCCGGTGACCGCGTCCTGCACCACGTAGCAGCCCGGGCGCCCGCCGGGGAAGTACTGCTTGCCGAGCTCCCCCATGCTGGCCTCGGCGCCTTCGAGGAACACGAGCCGATCGTAGACGGGCAGGGTGCCGAGGTCGGCGGCGCGGGCGAGCGCCGTGAGTTCGCCGCAGCCGACGGCGAACCGGAACTCGTCGCCGTGCGGATAGACGATCGCCCAGTGCGTGTGCAGGGAGTAGAGCTCCTGCCCGCGGTCGCGCACGAGGTCTTCGTGGCGCTGGTCGTCGAGGTGCACCGGCAACCAACCGAGCGCGCCAGGCGGAACCGGCGCCAGGCGGCCATCGGGCAGCAGGGGCCGCAGCAGGCGCCGATCGAGACCGCTGCGGTCGGGGTGTTCGGGCAGGGTGCCCACGACCAGGCAGGCAGTCACCGAACCGGGAGCGAAGATGTGGTCCCTCTCAGGTGGGAACACCCGCACCGGCAGGCGGTAGGCCCCTTGGTACGGCGACGGGTGGTTGCCGGCGGTGACGTATTGGGTGTGCACGAGCGGCGCCAGCTTGGTGCTGATCGGCGTGCCGAAGGCGTCGTGCACCGACGAGTAGGGCGCGCCGTTCTCATCGTGCGAGTCGATCGCCAGGATCGCCCCCTGACAGAAGATCCTGGTGCGCCCCGGCGTCGCGTAGAGGGTGCAGAACTCGTTGCCTTGCGGGTCGATCACGACGACATCCTGCCGTCCTGGTGCTCCGCCCGGCCGCTGCCCGAGCAAGGTGAGTCCATGCGGGCCCTCACTCCATTGCATCGCCGTGAAGTCCGTGCGGACCACGCGGCCGTCGTCCGTGTGCAACAGGTCGAGCCGGTTGTTGTCGATGCGGCGACCGGTGCACAGGCGGCCCAAGAGGTCGATCGGCCAGAGGGCCACGTAGTCGGGGCGGACCAGCACCGTGTCGCCGCGCATGAGGCCGAAGGCCGTCGCGAACCGGCCATCGGGCATCTCGGTGTCCCAGTACTCGGCCTTCTGCACCGCGCTGCCTGGACGGATCGGCGTGCCCCGGGTCGGCGGACGGGTGCTGCAGGCGGTCACCACTGCCAGCACGAGCGTGGGGGCGAACAGCAGTTGATGGGGTCGGACGTTCACGACGGGATCATCGACTGCGCCGCCCACGCTGCTCAACGCGCAGCCGCCATCAACCTCGCCGGGGGCAAGGGCCGGGGCACGCACGTCACGCTACACCAGCTGGGCACTGACGCCGCCACGTCGGCGCCCCCCGGTCACGACCGGCGTCACCGCAGCGAGGCGAGCAGGTGCTCCGCCGCCACCAGCCGCGGATCGCAATGCAGCGCGCGCCGCAGGCTGTCAGCGGCTTCGGCGCCGCGCCCGATCAGCAGCTGCGTACGGCCGAGGTTGAACCAGGCCTCGGGACAATACGGGTCGATCGCCAGCGCGAACGCGAACGCGGCCAGCGCTTCGTCGTAGCGGCGGTTCAGACCGCAGGCGACGCCGCAGCCGACCCACGCCGGCACGAAGTCGACGTCCTGTGCCAGCGCCTCGCGGAAGCGCGCCACCAGCGCCGGCCCGAGCTGCGCGGCGCCGCTGGCGGGATCGTGGAAGTCGCACCAAGCGAGGCCGGCGAGCGCCGCGGCCCGCTGCCGGCGCGCGAACGGGTCCGGCCGCATCGCCCACAGGTCGAGCGCCGCCTGGTAATGCCGACGCGCCTGCTGCAGCCCTTCGGCACCGCCGTCACGCAGCGCGAGCCCGCCCGCCAGCACACGAACGCTCGCATCACCCGGCGTGGCCGCGAACACGTGGGCCACGAAGCTGCGGTCGTCGTGCCAGACGCGGCACTGAGCGAAGGCAGCGGCACCACTGACCACGACCAGGAGCAACAGCACCAGGAGCTGGCGGCGCAGGGCCGCGGCGACGAGCAACGCCCAGCCGGCGACCGCCAGGTAGAGGTAGCGGTCGGC
>JAEUHT010000255.1 GCA_016793265.1 Planctomycetota bacterium | reverse complement strand
TCTGGATCCTGACGCTGCTGCTCGGTGGCCGCCACGTGCTGTCGGTGTTCACCAACCAGAGCCATGACCTGCTGATCCTGGGCCTGATGGCGCTGCTGGCCGCGGCGTGGCTGCGCGGCCGCACGACCGCCGCGCTGTGGGCCGGCCTCGGCGCCGCCACCAAGGCGACGCCGCTCTTGGCGATCGGGTTGTTCGTGCTGCGGCGCCGGGCGCTGGCGGTCACGCTGCTGCTGGTCGTCACCGCTGCGGCCACGCTGCTGCCGGACTGGCTGTTCCCGCTGCGCGACGGCACGCCGTGGTGGCGCGCCTGGTACGAGGTCAACCTGCGCGGGCTCGAGGTCGGCGGCGCGGCGAGCGCCGATGGCGCCTGGAACGCGCACAGCGTCTTGAACCAGAGCCTGTCGGGCACGCTGACGCGGCTGTTCACGCCGGTGGCGACGCCGGCGGCGAGCTTCGTCGTCGGTCAGCAGGGCGAGGTGCTGCTGGTCGCCTTGCCTGGCTGGTCGTTCCGCGTCGTCGCGCTCGTGGCGCAGCTCGCCGTGCTCGGCTCGATCACGCTCGGGGTGCTCGCCGCGCACCGGCGCGTGCGGGCCGCCGCGGATGCCAGGGTGGCGCAGGGGCTGGTCGGCCTCGGCGAGGTGGCGGCGATCGCCTGCGGCATGGTGCTGCTGTCACCGCAGAGCAGCAAGTCGCACTTCTGCGTCTGGCTGCTGCCGGCGGCCTACCTGGCCGAACGCCTGCTGCGCGGCGGCCGCGACCGCGTGACCTGGGCGCTGGTGATCACCGCGCTGATCGTGACCTCGCTGGCGAAGGACCTCGTCGGCAAGCAGCTCGGCAACCTCGTGCTGGCCTACGGCAACGTCACCTGGGCGACGGTGCTGTTGCTCGTCGCCACCGTACGCTGCCTCTGCCGCACGCGCGTCACTTCCTGAGCAGCCGTTCGCGCGCCTTCTGGACCCGTTCGGCGAGGTCGGTCGGGGCCACCGGGTCGCGCGCACGCAGGTCGACGCTGGCGAGCTGGCTCTGCGCGGTGCCCTTGTCGCCGTTGGCGAACGCGACCTCGGCGCGCACGAAGCTGGCCCAGGCGCCGCGGCTGCGGTTGGCGGGCGCGATCGTATCGACCAGCGCCACGAGGTGCGCCGCCGCCTGCACGTCGTGCAGGTCGTCGTCAACTTCGGGCGCCACCTTCAGCCAGGCGCTCTCCAGCAGCGCCGCCGGGAACCAGCTGCGCTTGTCTTCGATGACCGCAGTGGCGCGGCCGAGTTCCATCGCCGCCTCGCGGTGACGGCCGAGGCGCGACAGCGCGAGCCCATGGTAGTAGGCCGGCTCGGCACGATCCTCGGCGGCAGTCGCGGCGAGCCAGCGCGCCGCGATGGCCGCCAGGTCGTGCCAGTCGCCGGTGAACATGAAGATGCGGCAGAGAAACGGCGCGTGGTTGGACAGCGCCCGCCGCGCCGGCCGGTAGTCGCGCGCCAGCGGGGCGGCGGTGGCGTAGTCCTTGGCGCGCACGAGTTGGGCGATGCGATCCGGGTGCAGCGAGCGCCGGTCCGGGAAGGAGGCCTGGTAGTTGGCGAAGGCGCGGGCGGCGAGGTCGGTCAGGTCGTTGGCCGCGGCGAACGCGAACGCGGCTTCGAGGTCGTGCCAGCCGGCGGCTGGCGTCGCCACGATGGCCGCGGCCGCGGCCCGGGCCCGCTCCGGGGCGACCGTGTGCAGCAGCCGCAGCCTGGTCAGCGCGTTGACGCGGTCGGCGAAGCGCTGCAGCACCACGCGGGCGCGGTCGGCGTCGCGCAGCGCGGCCGGCAGCAGCGCCAGCAGCTCCAGCCGCGGCGTGGTGGCATTCGCCGCCGCCGCCGCCTGCGCCAGGGCCGGCGCCTCGTCGGGTCGGTTGCGCGACGCCCAGCCGACCAGCAGTTCGTGGCATCGGGCGTCCTGCGGGTGCTGCGCGATGAGCTCGCGACAGACCCCTTCGGCCGCCGCGGCGTCGACCGGTTCGAGGGCGATGGCGCGCCAGGCCAGACCGTTGATGTCGTGCCGCCAGCGTACGGTCATCGCCCGGCAGATGCTGTCGAAGCCGTCGCGGTCGCCGGCGCGCAGGGTGCACCAGGCCTGCAGGCCGAGCACGAGCGGGTCGATGTCGTCGAAGGCGTTGACGTCGGCGAGGCGGGCCGCCGCCTCGGCGTAGTGGTCCTCGTTGGGGGCGTCCTCGGCGCGGAAGGTGCGATCGAGCGCCAGCACGTAGCGGTCGAGCGGGTCCTCGCTGGTGCGCAGCGCGGCGACCTCCTCGGCGACGAAGAAGGCGCGGCCGGCGGCGTACTTGGTGGCCAGCAGCTGCAGGCCACGGTGGCGCGCCACGCGCTCGCCGTGCGACGTGAGCAGCTGGTTGGCGTTCGCCCGCGAACCCTCCTCGCCGAGCATCATGACCAGGCAGGCGAAGCTGGTGTCGCTCGGGTCGAGCTCGAGCGCACGCTGCATGAGCTCGGTCGGTTCCCCGGTCTCGTGGCCCTGCACGAAGTAGGCGCGGTAGGCAGCCTGGCGCAGCGCACTCGCCTGCGCCTGTTGCTCCTCCCGCAGTTGCTTCTCGATGCGGGGGCGCTGCACGGTCAGGTAGCCGGTCAGCGCGGCGAGCGCCGGCAGCGTCAGCAGCAGCACGGCGACCAGCGCGGCCTTCCACGGCTCCTGGCGCGCCCACCGCCGCAGCCGTTCGGCGCGCGTCAGCGGGCGGGCGCTGACCGGCCGGTGGGCCAGGAAGGCCTGCAGGTCATCGGCCAGCGCCGCCGCGTCGTGGTAGCGGCGCGCCGGGTCGGGATCGATCGCCTTGTGCACGACGGTCTCGATGTCCTTGGCGATCGGCACCAGGCTCGACAGCGGCGGCAGCCGGCCGCTGCTCGCCGTCGCGATCAGCTCGGGCAGGTCGAGGCCGAGCAGCGGCTGCGTGCGGGCCAGCGCCTCATACAGCGTCATGCCCAGCGCGTAGACGTCGGTGTGCGGACCGATGCGCCCGCCGCCCTTCAACTGCTCGGGCGCCGAGTAGACCGGGGTGCCGGCGAACGTCGCCGTGGCGACCGTCGACGTCGTCCATTCGCGGCCGATGCCGAAGTCGGCGAGCAGCGGCGTGCCGTCGCGGCGCAGCAGCACGTTCGACGGCTTGACGTCGAGGTGCAGGATGCCGTTGCCGTGGGCGCAGTGCAGGGCGCGGGCGACGTCGAGGGCCGTGCGCACGAAGAAGCGCACCGGCGTGGTGGCGAAGCGCTGGCGGGCCCCGTCCGGTGTGCCGAGTCGGGTCATCGCCAGCTCGAGGTCGTCGCCGCTGTGCTGGCGTGGCAGCGCGCGCAGCAGGCCGGCGAGCGTCAGGCCGTCGACCCATTCCATGGCGATGGCGATGGTGCCTTCGAGCTCGATGACGTCGTGGATGGTGACGATGTTGGCGTGCTGCACGCGGGCCAGCAGCCGGGCCTCTTCGAGCAGCCGTTCGCGGGCCCGATCGTCGCCGGTGCGCCAGTGGGTGCCGACCTTGAGGGCGACGTGCCGGTCCAGGGTGTGGTGATGGGCGAGGTAGACCGTGCTCATGCCACCCTGGCCGATCGCCGCCAGCAGCGTGTAGCCAGGCACGGCCGGCCCGAGGTTGTTGGCGTGCGCCTCGCGGGCCAGCTCCTCGAGCAGGTGCGGCAGGTTGGCGCGCACCTCCGGCCGTGCCAGGTCGTCGGTCGACAGCGAGATGGTCTTGCCGGCGGCGACGTCCGCGCTCAGGCGGGCCCGCACTTCCGCGGAGGTCGATGGGTTGGCGGGACTCTCATCCGACATGGTGACGGCGCAGCATAGCAGCCACCCGCCGCCGGTCGTCTAGCCGAGGCCGGTGCGACGCAGCAGCAGCAGCACCAGGAGGCCGTAGGCGGCGCCGGAGACGAGCAGCGGTACGTCGCGGAACAACAGCCGCGCTGGGTCACCACCTTCCTGCTTCCGGTAGACCAGGAACAGGTAGCGGAACACGCCGTAGGTCACGATCGGCACCGTGAACATCAGCCGGTCGGTGCCGTGCGTCTTCACCGTCTCCGGACTGACGGTGTAGAGCGAGTAGCTGAGGATGCTCAGCGCCGCGAGCGGGCCGATCATCATGTTGAGGAACGACGCCGTGTAGTCCTCCATCGTCGCCCGCGTGCGCCCCGACGCCTCCGACTGACGGCTCAGCTCTTCGTAGCGTTTGCAGAAGGCGAGGAACAACGCGAAGAAGAACGTGCACAGCAAGAGCCAGTGCGAGGCGGCGACGTCGATCGCGGCGGCGCCGGCCTGCACGCGCAGTTGGAAGCCGAGCGCGATGCACATGCAGTCGATGACGACCATGCGCTTCAGCCAGAAGGAGTAGGCGAGGTTGAGCGTCAGGTAGGCCAGCGGCCAGACCAAGAACGGCACGTCATGGCTCGCAGGCACCTGCAGGCTGAGCGCCGCGGTGAGCACGAGCTGCACGACGAGCTGGGCGCGGGCGACGCCGACCGGCAGGCGGCCCGAGGCGATCGGGCGGTGGCGCTTCTTCGGGTGGCGGGCGTCCTCTTCGCGATCGACGATGTCGTTGAGCAGGTAGATCGAACTGGCGGCGAGGCAGAATGCCGCGAAGGCGAGCAGCACCTGGGCCCAGGCGCTGGGTTCGAACATCAGCCCCTTCGGCGTGAAGGCCAGCGGCGCCATGACCAGCAGGTTCTTGACCCACTGGTGTGGGCGCATGGCGGCGACGAAGGGCGGCATCATCGACGGCGGATTCTTGGTTTCCATCGCAGCTTGGCAAGCGTGGTCATGCTGTTTCGTCGCGTCGACGTCGTCGCTACTCTGCTTCGCCATCTTCGCATGACAACTGCACGCCCCTCCGGTCTCGATGGCATCTTCCGTCCACGCAGCGTCGCCGTGGTCGGCGCCAGCCGGCGCGAAGGCTCCATCGGCCGGCAGGTGGTGGCGAACTTGATCGCCAGCGGCTTCCAAGGGCCCGTCTACCCGGTCAACCCCAAGGCCGAGGTCGTGCTCTCGGTGCCAGCGTTCCCATCGGTGCGGGCGATCCGCGGCCCGGTCGACCTCGCCGTGCTGGTGGTGCCGCCCGACGCCGTGCTGCGCGCCGCCGAAGAATGTGGCAAGAAGGGGGTCAAGGGGCTGGTCGTGATCACCGCCGGCTTTCGCGAGATCGGCGGCGTCGGCATCGAGCGCGAGGAGAAGCTGAAGGCGATCGCCAGGCGCTACCGCATGCGTGTGATCGGGCCCAACTGCATGGGCATCATCAACACCGAACCCGAGTTCGCCTGCAACGCGTCGTTCTCGGCGACGCCGCCGCCGAAGGGCAGCGTGGCGATGGTGTCGCAGAGCGGCGCGCTCGGGGAGGCGATCCTCGCCGACGCGGCGCAGGCGGGCCTCGGCGTGGCGATGTTCGCTTCGGTCGGCAACCGTGTCGACGTCACCGCCGCCGACCTCGTCGCCTACTGGGGTGACGACGACACCGTGAAGGTGATCCTGCTCTACCTGGAGACGGTCGGCGAGGCCGCCGAGTTCGTGCAGGTCGTGCGCCAGGTCGCGCGCAAGAAGCCCGTGATCGCGGTCAAGTCGGGCCGCAGCGACGCCGGCGCCATGGCGGCCAGTTCGCATACGGGGTCGATCGCCGGCGCCGATGTCGCCGCCGACACCCTGCTGCAGCAGTGTGGGGTGCTGCGCGTCGACAACTTCCGCGACATGTTCGCGTTGGCGCAGGCGCTGCTGCACCAGCCGCCGCCGAGCGGCCGCCGCATGGTCGTCATCACCAACGCCGGCGGCCCCGGCATCCTCGCCACCGACGCCCTGGTCGGCCTCGGCATGGAGATGGCGCCGATCGCCTCGGCGACCGAGAAGGCGCTGCGCCGCGTGCTGCCGGTCGAGGCCAGCGTGCACAACCCGATCGACCTGATCGCCTCGGCCAACGCCGAACGTTACCGCGCGGCGCTGCGCATCGTCGCCAAGGACAAGGCCGTCGACGGCTTCGTGGTGCTGTTCGTGTCGCCGATCATGATCGACGCCGCGGCGGTGGCGCAGGCGATCGTCGACGAGACGCGCGAACTGCAGAAGCCGGTGCTCGCCTGCGTGATGGGTCGCCAGCGTGGTGACGAGGCGCTGCAGATCCTGCAGGACGCCGGCATCCCGGTGTTCCGTTATCCCGAGGACGCGGCGACGACGCTGCGCCTGATGTGCCGCCGGCACCGCTGGCTCGAACGCCGGCCGGTCAAGCTGCCGACGCTGAAGGTCAGCAAGGCCACGGCCGAGAAGCTGTTCAAGACCCAGGCCGGCGACGGCTGGTTGCCGGCGGCGACGGCGGAGGCGATCCTGCAGGCGTATGGCGTGCCGTTCGCGCCGGGGCGCCGCGTGACGAGCGCCGAGGCGGCCGTCGGCGCCGCGCACAAGCTCGGCTTCCCCGTGGTGCTGAAGGCCGAGGCGGCGGCGCTGCTGCACAAGAGCGAGCACCGCGCCGTGCGCACCGGGCTGCGCTCGGGTGACGAGGTGTTCGCGGCGGCGCAGGACCTGCTCGAGCGCCTCGGCAAGCAGTTCGGCGACGTCACGCTGCAGGTGCAGGCGCACGCCGAGGGCCACCGCGAGGTGCTGCTCGGCATGACGCGGGATGCGCGCTACGGCCCGCTCTACGCCGCCGGCCTCGGTGGCGTTCAGGTCGAGCTGATGCGCGACGTCGCCATCCGCGTCGGTCCGCTCGACGGCGGCGATCCGGGTGAGATGTTCTCCAGCCTCAAGGGCAAGGCGCTGCTCGGCGAGTTCCGCGGCGCCCCGGCGGCCGACCTCGATGCCGCCGTCGAGGCCTTGCTGCGGCTGCAGCGCCTGGTCGACGACTTCCCGCGAATCGCCGAGGTCGAGGTCAACCCGTTCATCCTCGCCGCGCGCGGTCGCCGCAGCGTCGCCGTGGACTGCCGCATGCGCGTGCAAGGGTGATGGCGAACGCGGACCGCGAACTGCGCTTCTCGTTGGTGGTGCCGATCTACGACGAGGAGGCGAATGTGGCGGCCATGCTCGACGAGGTCGAGCAGGTGCTGACGCCGCACGGGCCGTTCGAGGCGCTGTTCGTCGACGACGGCAGCCGGGATGGCAGTCTCTTGCGCATGCGTGAGTGGAAGCGAGCCCACGGCGCGCCCTGGCTGCGCCTCGTCGTGCTCGAGCGCAATCGCGGCCAGAGCGCCGCCGTCATGGCCGGCGTCGAGTTGGCGCGGGCGGCGGTGGTGGCGACGATGGACGGCGACCTGCAGAACGACCCGCGCGACCTGCCGGCGATGGTGGCGCGCGTCCTGGCCGGTGACAGCGACGCCGTCGTCGGCGTGCGGCGCCAGCGCCGGGATACCTGGACGCGGCGGGTGTCGTCGCGCCTCGGCAACGCGGTGCGCAACTGGCTCACCGGCGACCGGGTCACCGATGCCGCCTGTGGCATCAAGGCGATCCGCCGCGAGTACTGGCTGCGGGCGCCGCGCTTTGTCGGCATGCACCGGTTCATGGCGACGCTGGTGCGCTACGCCGGCGGCAAGGTCGTCGAGGTCGACGTCAACCACCGGCCGCGCGCCGCTGGCCAGGCGAAGTACGGCATCGGCAACCGCATCTGGAAGGGACTGCGCGACTGCCTGGCGATGCGCTGGCTCCGTTCGCGCATGCTGCTGCACCGGGTCAAGGAGGAACTGTGATGCTCGTGGCGACGACGGCGACCGCGGCGGCGATCTCCAGCACACCCTGGTACTGGTGGGTGATCGGCTTCGGCGGCCAGATCGTCTTCGCCTCGCGCTTCTGGGTGCAGTGGTTGGCGAGCGAGCGCGCCAAGCGCAGCGTGATGCCGATCTCGTTCTGGTACCTCAGCCTGATCGGCGGTCTCCTGAGCCTCAGTTACGCCGTCTATCGCTGGGACCCCGTGTTCGTCCTCGGGCAGGTCACCGGGACATTCATCTACGCCCGCAATCTGGCCCTCATCAGGCAGGCGCAGAAGGGTGGTGTCGGCTAGCCTGCTGCGCCGCATGGCATCGTCATGCGCCGCGCGCCCCGGTCGCGTGGTGGTCCTTCCTGTGATGGAGACCTGAGCGTGCTGCGGCGAGCAACGATCCTCTTGTTGGTGACGGTGGTGGTCTGTCTGCCGGCGTGGACGATCCCCGACCTGCACGGCACCGAGGGCCGCCGCGTGCAGATCACCGTCGAGATGATGCAGAGCGGGGACTGGCTGGTGCCGACGCTCGGCTGGGAGCCGACCTGGGCCAAGCCGCCGCTGCACTACTGGCTGCTGGCCGGCAGCCGTTGGTTGTTCGGCGATTCGGTGCTGGCCATGCGGCTGCCGTCGGTGCTGCTGGCGTTCGCGAGCGCGTGCTTGGCCGGCGAACTGCTGCGTCGGCACTTTGGTGTCGTCGCCGGCTGGCTCGGGGCGTTGGCGATGGTGTGTGCTCCGCTGGTGGCGTTCCAGTGGCCGACCGCGGAGGTCGACCCCGGCTTCGCCAGCCTGACGGCGATGTCGTTGTGGTCGTTGGCCACCGGCGTGGCGCGCGAACGGCGCGGCCTCGTGTTCGCGTCCGGCGTGCTCGCCGGGCTCGCCCTGCTGCACAAGGGGCCTCCATTCCTGCTGTTCGCCTGCGGTGCCTATCTGGTCTGGTGGCGCCACCGCCGGCTGCGTCACGGCCTGCTGCACTTCGTGCCGGCGGTGGCGCTGCCGCTGGCCTGGGTCGTGTTGGTCTGGATCTGTCGCATGTCGCCGGCCGAAGCGCTCGCCGCGGCCGGTGAGGAGTCCGTGGGGCGACTCAGCCTGTTCTCGCTGGCGAGCCTGCGCAGCATCCCGGCCTACTGGCTGCGCGCGCTGGCGATCCAGTTGCCGTTCCTGTTGTGGTGCTTCTGGGAATGGCGCGGCAACCGCGACGCGCGCATGGACGCCGGCGATCTGACGCTGCGCATGTGCAGCGGGGCGGCCGTCGTGGCGGTCGTGCTGTTCACCTTCTTCCCGGGGCGGCCGACGCGCTACTTGCTGGCGAACGTGCCGCTGTTCACCTTCGCGGTGATGCCCGCGGTCGCCCACTTCTTCACCTGGCCGGGCGCGCTGCCCGGCATCGCCGCGCGGTTGGTGCTGGCTTGGGGCCTGTTCGGCGCGCTGATGCTGATCGTGATCCCGTTCGTGCCGGCGGCCGGCACCGCGGCGGTCGCCGTGGCCCTCTGTGCGGCGCTCGGGCCGATCCTGGTGCGGCGGCCGCGCCACGTGGTCGTGTTCTGCCTCGCGACGCCGGTGGTCGGGGCCTGGACGGTCGGGTTCGACGTGCCGGTGGGACGCGGCGAACGGGTCATCGCGCGGCAGCGTGGCGGCGAGGTGCTCGCGCACGAACTGCGTTCGCTGGGCATAGCCGACGATCTCGCGACCTACGGTCACGTCGACTCGGCGGTGTTGTTGGCGACGCGGCGATTGCCGCCCGGGGACGAGTTCCGCCGTCGGCCGCCGACCGCGCGCTGGCTGCTCTACGAGGGGCACGCCGGCGAACCGGCGCCGTTCGGCTACACGCTGCGCACCGCGGTGGACCTCGAGTTCAAGACCTACTGCGTCGCCGAACGCGAGGCAGGCGGGCGTTGACGGCGGTCCTGTTCGTGCGCCTGTCGGCCATGGGCGACCTGGTGCACGGGCTGGGCGCGATGGCGGCGCTGCACCACGCGCGGCCCGACTGGCCCCTGGCACTCGTCACGCAGCCGGAGTTCGTGCCCCTGCTGCATGGTCTGCCGGTGCCGCTGCGCGTGCTGACGTTCGATCGGCGCGGCGGCCTCGCGGCGCTGTGGCGACTCGGTCGGGAGCTGCGGCGGCTCCGCCCCGACGTGGCGCTCGACCTGCAAGGCAACTGGAAGAGCGCGCTCGTGGCCCGCTTGTCGGGGGCGCCGCGGCGGCTCGGCATGGCGTCGTCGTGGCGGCAAGAACCGGCCAGCCGCTGGCTGCTCACGGCGACCGTCGTTGGCGCTGGTCTCCCCCATCCGGCGAAGGCGGCGACGAAGCTCGTGCAGGCCCTCGCCCCCGAGGTGGCGTTCACTCCGCCGGCGCTGGTCGCAGCGCAGTCCGAACTGCAGCAAGAGCAGATCGCCATCGAGCGCCTCGGCATCGATTGGCGGCGCCCGTTCGTCGTGGTCGTGCTTACGGATCCGGCGGATCCGCGGGCGCTGCGACCGGCGGTCGTGCAAGAACTCTCGCGCCGCCACGCCGGCCGCGTGCTGCTCGTCGTGGGGCCCGCGGAAGCCGGCGTGCCGGTGCCGGCCGGCGCCGCCGTGTTGCGCCATGCGCGCGGGGAGCTGCGGCGGTTGGTCGCGCTCGGGGCGATCGTCGCGGCGGCCGGCGGACTCGTGCTCGGTCCGGATCAAGGCGCCACGCACGTGTTGGCGGCGACCGGCGCCCGCACCACGGTCGCCTACGGGCCCCAGGATCCGCAGCGCACGGCGCCACCGGCGGCGACCGTCGTCGTGCATGCGCTGGCACCGGCGTGTCGGCCATGCCGTTCGCGGCGCTGCCACCATGAAGCCGGGCCGGTGTGCATGGACTTCGACCCCGAGGCCGGACGCACGCTCGATGTGACCTGGTCGGCGCCGGCGTGAGCGGCTGCGCTGCGCGGCCCCCTCGCCAGGGCGGACGGCTGCAGGCATCGGCGCGCGAGGAAGGGCGCTGGCCTCGCCGGCGATGGCCGAGAAGTGCTGCTTGTGCGCCGACCCAGGGCGTGCTTCGCTGCCGGCAACATGCCGCTGCCGCCGCCGAAGCCCCGTTCCGCCGAGGTCCTCGAGACCTTCCCCAACCCGAAGCCGGGGCGCGACTACGAGATCGACTTCGAGTGCCCCGAGTTCACTTGCTTGTGCCCGAAGACCGGGCAGCCGGATTTTGCCACCATCCGCATCGTCTACGTGCCCGACCAGCTGTGTGTCGAGCTCAAGAGCCTGAAGCTCTACCTGTGGTCGTTCCGCGACGTCGGCGCCTTCCACGAGCGGGTCACCAACGACATCTGCGATGACCTGGTGGCGCTGCTGCAGCCGCGCCGGCTGACGGTGACGGCCGAGTTCAAGGTGCGCGGCGGCATCACGACCAAGGTGACCTGCCGGCACGGCTGAAGGCTCGGGCCGTTGGTGGGGTCGGTCCGCGGTGATACAACCCCGCGGTGCGAGCTCGCTGGATCCGTCGTGCGTTGTGGTGCTTCTGCATTGTCGGGCTGTTCTTGAACGTGCTCGACGACCCGCCGCTGCGGTCGGGCGCCTACCTGACCGAGGTGACGACGGAGACGGCCACCGTGGCGCGCATCACACGGTCGCCGGGCAGCGTCGTCGGCCGCCTGTTCGACGCATCGGGGCAGGTGGTCGGGGCCGAAGTGGTCTCGGCGGGGCGGCGCCGGCACGTGCTGCAGTTCCCTGGGTTGCGGCCGGACACCGCCTACCGGTTCGAACTCGAGGTCGATGGGGCCAAGGAGGCGGGCAGTTTCCGGACCGCTCCCGATAGTGACGAAGCCAAGGTGCGGTTCGCGTTCCTCGGCGACTCCGGCGGTCAGCCGTGGTGGGTGTGGCTGCAGCGCACGCCGTTGCTGCATCTGCCGGCGCGCTGGGGTTGGTTTGCCGACCGGACCTCGGTCGCCGGCATCGGCCAGCGCATCGCCGACTATCGGCCCGACTTCGTGCTGCACCTCGGCGACGTCATCTATCCCAAGGGGCTGCACGCGCACTACTTCTCGGGCTACTTCCGGCCGTTCGGCGATGTGCTGCGCACGGCGCCGATCTATGCCCTGCTCGGCAACCACGACATCATGGATGCGCGCGGGCAGCAGATGCTCGCCAACCTGCGGCCACCCATTGGAGCCGCGACGGGCGACGGGCGGTGCTTCTCGTTCGCGTATGGCCCCGTGCGCGTGCTCATGCTCGACTTCAACCTGGACCTCAGCGGCGAGCGCGTCGAGGACGGGCACCCGGCGTTCGAGTTCCTGCGCCGCGAGCTCGATCGCTGCAGCGAGCCCTGGATCGTCGTGGCCAGCCACTTCCCGATCCGCAGCGCCTCGCGGCAGGGCAACACTCGCGCGGACCTGATGCTGAAGGTGATGCCGCTGCTGCGGGAGCGGGGTGTGAGCTGCTACTTGAGTGGGCACGACCACTGCTACCAGCGCTTCGTGACGTCGGGCGACGTCGTCGGGCTGCCGCTGATCGTGAGCGGCGGCGGTGGCAAGGACCTATACGACGTGCGGCCGGACAAGTACGCCGCCGAACTGCGGTCCGCCTTCCACTGGTGCTCCGCAGAGGTCGACGGTGCGAACATGACCATCACGGCGCACGGGCTCGACGGGGCCCAGATCGATCGCGTCGTGCTCGAACTGCCGATGGCAGCGGAGCTGGAGCGGCTGCGGCTCACGCAGCCCGAGCGTGCAAAACGCATCGATTCCCGTCGGCACCAGTAGCGGAGTGGCCGCAGCAGGCTTCTCTTGCCACCGCATCAGCAAGCGGTGCGGTAGGCCCTCGCAGCCAAGCTGTTGTGGTCGGTGGCCAGGGGTCTGAGCTAGGTGAACAGGAGGCGCGGCGATCGGAGAAAAATCGTGAGCCGAAGCTTGCGAGGCGGGCCTGAGCTCGCTACCTTCTCCCGCCCTCGCACGCGGCTTCCGCGACACGCGAGACGATCTTTGACATTCCGGGTGGCCTCGAAAGAAAGCGTGTGAGCAGCTACGGCACGGGAGTACCTGTGCTGTGGCGAGAATGAAGCCGGCCG
>JAEUHT010000226.1 GCA_016793265.1 Planctomycetota bacterium | reverse complement strand
CCCTCGAACTCGGCCTCCGACGACCGGCTACGCCGCCGAACTACGCTGCGGCGTCACCCACAGGAACGTCAGGAGCGCCCTTCTTCGGCCCCGGCTGCAACGGCTCGCTCGGCGTGCCCGGCAACGTCGCCGTGTCGCCGCCGGCGATCGGCTCGCTGATGCAGGTCGAGGTCAGCCGCCTGGCCAACGACGTGGTGATGTACTGGTGGGGCGTCAGCAACACCGTGTCGTCGTTGGGCCCGCTGCCGATCGACCTCACCGTGCTCGGCGCGCCGGGTTGCCTCGCCCGCGTCAGCCTCGACGCCCCGGTGGTGCTGGTCGGCACCGCCGGCACGGCGACGTTCGCCTTCAACGTGCCCAACGACCCCGGCATCCTCGGCCTGCAGTTCTATGCCCAGGGTCTGTCGCTCGACCCGGCCGCCAACGCGCTCGGCCTCGTGACCACCGACGCCGCCGGCTTCGTCGTCGGCCAATGACGCGGCGCGGCGCCCGCCGCGTCAGCGCGCGACGCCGATCGGCAGCACCCACTGGGCGCCGATCGTGCCGCGGCCGTCGTCGTCGACGCCGACGAACAGCCCGATCGGCACCGTGCTGCCGAACAGCACGCCGGGATAGACGTTGGCGCGCACGGCGTAGCCGTCGGCGCCGTTCACGATCAGGGACGCCAGCAGGCTGTCGTCGCGGTCGTAGAAGACCCCGGCGCTCCAGCGCAGCTCGACCGGCTTGACGGTCACCGTGGCGGTGCCAGCGCCCCACGACAGCCGGTCGCCACAGCCGACGCGGTGCGACAGGCCGAACAGATTGGTGATGCCGAGATGCACGAACGGCAGTGTGTCGTCGCCGCCGAACAATGTCGGCCGCAGCGCGTAGTTCATGCCGACATTGGCGAACTCGCCGTCGTCGACGTCCCACACCAGCTGATAGGGCCAATCCACCGGCCGCAGGTGGTCGCGCACCCAGCAGGCCCGCGCCGGATCCTGGAACAGCCACAGGCCGAGCGGCCGGTAGATCAGCACGTCGGCGATCTCGTCGGTGTCGTCGGTGACGGGCTTCTCGCTGGCCTCACCGAGCACCTCCGTGGCCATGGCGACGAGGCCGGCAGAGAGCCAGGGCAAGGGCACGTCGTGGGCCTCGAACCACTCCGCGTACTTGCGGTACAACATGCCGCCGCCGACCGTGTGCAGGAACACGTTGGGCAGGATCGCGCGACTGTCGCCGAAGTGGTCGGGGTCGATCGGCAGCAGCTCGGAGTTGACGAAGTCGCGCCAGCCCTCGTCGTGCTCGATGGTGTGCACCGGCTCGCGCAGGTGGTCCCATACAGCCTTCAGTTTGGCCGAGAAGTCGCCGGTGCCGGCGTCGCCGATCTGAGCGCCGTCGAGCACGTACTGGGCGCCGCTGCGCAGCGGATCGAAGGTGGCCTGCGAGCCGATCGCCGCCGGCCGGTAGAACACCGGCCCACCGCCGGCCGAAGGTGCCGCGCAGGCCGTCAACAGACAGCCGCCGACGCCGCCCAGCGCCAGGGATCGCAGACGTCGGCTCGGCGCGGGTGCCACCACGGGGGCGGCAGACTACCAGCAACGCGGCAGTCGCGGCGCGGCTGTCGGACCACCGCAAGCGGACCGGCGTGCCCACCTTCGCCGGCCGTGCAAAGGTCCGTGGCGGCGACGGAAGCGGTACGCGACGAAGCTGAAAAAGGGTTGGCCAGCCAACCCTGCGGTTCCGTAGAAGTGCCTCCCCTCGCGTCCCCTCCGCGGCCCCACCCCGGGCCGCTTCGTCTGTCAGCAACGGCCCACCCACGCGCTCATGCGGATCCTCCGTTCGCACCGTGTCACCGCCTCGCTCTGCTCGATGACGCTGAGCAGCTTGGCGTTGTTCTCGACCGCCGCCCACGCCCAGGAGCCGACGACGACGCCCGAGTCGACGCCGACGCCGGCCGACCCGGGCCCCGGTGCCCGCCCGGATGAGACCACGCCGCCGCGCGGCGAACGGCGCGGCCGGAGCCGCCGACCGGCGCTCGTCATCGAGGCCGGCACGGTGCACCCGGTCAGCGGTCCCGCGATCGCCGACGGCGTGGTGGTCGTGCGTGGCGACCGCATCGTCGCCGTCGGCAAGAAGGGCGAGATCGAAGTGCCGCCGAACGCGACCGTGCGGTCGTTCCCGACCGGGCACGTCTATCCCGGCCTCGTCGACGCCGCCAGCGACGCCTTCACCGACCCCGTGCTGCGTTTCCAGGGCCAGCTCGACGGCGGCGTGCAGCTCGCCGACGACCTCAACCGGCGCGGCGACCGCAGCGACGAGCTCGTGCAGGCCGGCATCACCACGGCCTTCGTCACCGTGCGCACGCCGACCTTGCTGCGCGGCCAGGGCGCGATCGTGCGCCCCGTTGGCGACGGCTTCCAGCTCTGGGAAGGGCATGAACACGCCGCGCTGTCGCTGCGCATGACCAACGGCCCGGCGCCGTCGAACCCGCTGCAGCGGCAGCAGGAGCTGCAGGCCGCCGATGGGCTGTTCGAGGGCCTCGAGGACTACCGCAAGGCCGCCACCGACCACCAGGAAGCGCTGAAGAAGTACGAGAAGGAGCTCGCCGACTACCTCGCCTGGCACGAGAAGAAGAAGGGCGGCGCCCCCGCCGGTGACAACAAGGCCGCCCCGGCGGCGCCACCTTCGGCGCCCACGGACGGCGAGCGCCCGCAGCGTGCGATCAACCGCGAGGGCCGCCGGGGGCGTGGTGGTGGTGGTGGTGGCGAAGAGCCGCCGCGCGCACCGCAGGGTGAACCGACCGCGGCCGAGGTCGAGCAGGCGCTGGCGACCCTGTTCGCGGCGATGGGGCCGCAGGATCCGCCGAAGCCGGAGCCGGGCAAGCAGGAGCCGGGCAAGCAGGAGCCGGGCAAGCAGGAGCCGCAGAACCCGCCGAAGGCCGAAGGCCAGCCGGCGGCGGAGAAGAAGGACGAAGCGCCCAAGCGCCCGACCTACCCCAAGCAACCGCCGAGCGACCCGCAGAAGGACGCGCTGCTGCGCGTCGTCGACGGGGAGCTGCCGCTGCGTATCGAAGCGCACCGCCCCGACGAACTGCGCGCGGCGCTGCGACTGATGCGAGAACGTTCGCTGCCGCTGGTCGTGCTCGAACAGGCCTACGGCGCCGCCGGGCTCGGCGACGAGATGGCGAAGCAGGGCGTCAGCGTGGTGCTGACCGAGCTGCTGCCGATGCCGATGCCCAAGCAGTACGAGGCGTTCGCGCCGGCGGCGCTGCCGCAGGTGCTGCAGGCGGCCGGGGTGCCGTTCGCGATCGCCACCGGCGACGCCCGCCTCGCCGGCATGCTGCCGCTGATGGCCGCCGCCGCCATCGGCCGCGGCCTCGACGCCGACGCCGCGCTGCGCGCGATCACGCTGACGCCGGCCGAGATGCTCGGCGTCGCCAAGGACACCGGCTCGCTCGAGGCCGACAAGTTCGCCGACGTGCTCGTCTGCGACAGACCGCTGTTCGCCAGCGACAGCCGCGTGCTGCTGGTGCTCGCCAAGGGACGCCCCGAATACGAGGCCAAGTGATGAAGGCTACGACTCCCCGCCGCCTGTTGCTGCCGGCCGTGCTGGCCGCGACGTTCGCCGCCGTGGCGCCGGCGCAGGATCTGCTGCTGCGCGCCAGCCGGATCGTCGTCGCCCCCGACACCGTGCTCGACGACGCCGCCGTGCTGGTGCGCCAAGGCAAGGTCGCCTACGTCGGCGCCGACATCCCCGCCGAGGCGCGCGCCCAGGCCAGGCTCGTCGACTACGGCGACGCCACCGTCGTGCCGGGCTTCGTGCTGGCGGTGACCACGCTCGGCCGCGACCGCGACCTGGCCGAAGGCGCCCTCGCCTTCACGCCGGACCTGCGCGCGGTCGAGGCCTTCGACCCGTGGCAGAAGGAACTGCTCGGCCTGCCGGCCCACGGCATCACCTCGCTGTCGCTGTCGCCGTCGCCGCGCAACGTCGCCGGCGGCATCGCCGCGCTGGTCAAGCCCGGCGCCAGGCGCGGCAGCGTGGCGACCAGCGACCTGCACGTGCAGTGGTCGCTGACCCAGGCCTCGCGCAACCAGGAACGGCAGCCGACGTCGCTGGTCGGCGCCATCGACATGCTGCGTTCGGCGTTGGCGGCGGCGAAGCTCGGCACCTCGACGAGCCCGGACCTCGCCATCATGCGCCAGGTGCAGCAAGGCACGCGGCGCGTGTTCGTGCACGCCGACAGCTTCGTCGAACTCGCCGCCGCGCTCGACCTCGCCAAGGAGTTCGGTTTCGAACCCGTGCTGGTCGGCGCCCGCGAGGCCGACAAGGTGCTGGCGCGCCTCGTCGCGCAGAAGGCGGCGGTGGTGCTCGACACGCTGCAGCCCGAAGGCCGCCTCGCCGACCTGACCCTGCCGGCGCGCCTGGCGCAGGCCGGCGTGCCGTTCGCGTTCGCCGGCGCCCCCGAACGGCTGCGGCTGTCGGCCGCGCTGGCGGTGCGGCACGGCCTCGACCGCAAGACGGCGCTGGCGGCGCTGACACGCACCCCGGCGCGGCTGCTCGAACAGCAGGCGACGGTCGGCGCCCTGCGCCAAGGCAACGCCGCCGACTTCCTCGTCTTCCGCGGCGATGCGCTCGACCTCGGCGCCGCCCATGTCGCCACCTGGGTCGACGGCGTGCTGTTGCACGGCGACCTGCCGGCCAAGGCCAACGCCGCCCCCTCCACCACTGCCACCGGAGCGCTGTGATGCCCCGCTTCTCGCTGAACCTGTCGCTGCGGATCGTATCGCTGCTGCTGCTGTCGCCGGGGTTCGTCTCGGGCGGCTCGCTGCTGGCCCAGGACACGCCGACCGTCTATCGCGGCGCCCGCATCCTGCCCGGCGGCAGCAGCCCGATCGAGAACGGCGTGCTGATCGTCGCCGGCGGCAAGATCCTCGCGGTCGGTCGAGCCGCGCTGCCGAACCCGGACGGCGCCACGGTCGTCGACTGCAGCGGCAAGACGATCACCCCGGGCCTGATCGACGCCGCGTTCCGACCGGGCACCAGCCCGAACGACCTCAACGAGCAGAGTGAAGAGGTCACGCCGAGCGTGCGCGTGCTCGACACCCTGGACCCCGAGGACGCGGCGCTCGTGCGCGCGCGCGACAGCGGCGTCACCACCGTGCACGTCATGCCCGGCACGCGCAACGTGATCGGCGGCCTCGGCTGCGTGATCAAGACCGCGGGCAAGGAGCCGGCGGCGATGCTGGTCAAGGCCGACGCCAGCCTGCGCATCGTGCTCGGCGCCGAGCCGTCGCTGGGCAACCGCGCCATCCGCGGCGGCGACGTCGATTCGATCTACTACCGCCGCCCGA
>JAEUHT010000218.1 GCA_016793265.1 Planctomycetota bacterium | reverse complement strand
CGCGTGCCGCTGCCGTCCACGAGCCCGGCCCACGCCGGCATGCCGCGTACGCAGAAGCTCGCGGCGTGGCGCCGCGCCCTGGAACCACATCTGATGCCCGCATGAAGTCCGCCGCCGGCGGCGGCGTTGGCCGGGCTGTTGGCGACGATGCTGGTGCCCGACGTCGACAGCCTGCTCGACGTGCGGCTGCAGGCGGACGCGGTGTTGCGCGCCGCCGAACAGGCGGCCGGGCGCTGAGCCGGAACATCACGCCGGTCCCGGAGGGGGGCTGCGGCGACGCCGCGCCTCGGTATCCTGCGCCGCCCCCTCTGCTGCCCGCACTGCACCGATGATGCGAAACCCCCTCGCCGCGCTCGCGCTCGCCGCGACCGCCGCCGCCCAGTCGTTCTCCTATCCCGACTTCTCCAGCACGGCCCAGCTGAGCCTGCTCGGCAACGCCGCGCCGAGCGGCGGAGCGCTGCGGCTGACGGCCAGCAGCAGCAACCAGACCGGTTGGGCGTGGCGGCAGGCGGCGGTGCCGGTGATGCACGGCTTCGATACGACCTTCACGTTCCGCATCACGCCGCCGACCGTCGGCACCAAGGCGGAGGGCATGGCGTTCGTCGTGCACGGCGACCCCAACGGGGCGGCCGCGACCGGCGGCACCGTCTGGGGCATGGGCTACGGCAACGGCGCCAATGGCGCGGTCGGCCTGCGCAACTCGCTCGCGGTCGAGCTCGACACCTACCAGGACGGCTTTCTCGGCGACACCAGCGCCAACGAACTGACGATCCACACCAGGGGTGCTCAGGGCAACCACGAGAACGAGCAATGGTCGATCGCGCGCAACACGCCGGCGACCGTGCTCAGCAACGGCCTCGTGCACACGCTGCGCGTGCGCTACGTGCCCGGCACGATCGAGGTCTTCGTCGATGGCGCGGCGACGCCGGCGATCAGCCGCGCCTACGACCTCACCGCCGGCGGCCTCTACGCCAGCGGTGGAGCGGCGCCGGGCCTCGGCCTCGCCAGCGGCCTCGCCTGGGTCGGCTTCTGCGCCACGACGGGCGCCGGCACGTTGACCGAACTGGTCGAGATCCTGTCGTGGGACTTCACCTCGACGCCGCTCACGCACCCGTGCTACGCGGGTTCGTTCGGCGAGGACGTGCTGCGCGTCGAAGGCAGCACCGGCGGCCCGCTGCGCGAAGTGCACCTCAGCACCTGGCAGCCGTTCTCGATCGACGTCGCCTCGCCGTCAGGCTTCGGCCCCGGCGCGCCCTACGTGCTGTTCCTGTCGCTGCTGCCGCAGCCCGGCGCGCTCGGCACCCAGCTCGGCTTCGGTGAGACGTGCTTCCCGGTGCTGCCGACCGGCGCCACCGAGCTCGTGCTCGCCGACGGCTTCGGCCTGTTCCCGGCGCTGCTGCCGGCGCCGCCGGCGCCGTACTCGTTCGCCCTGCCGGCTGGCCTGGTGACCTTCCCGCTGCAGATGACGCTGCAGGCGGTGACGATCGCCAGCCTGAGCCCGCTCTTGATCGGCGTCAGCAACGCCGTCGACGTCGACTTCCAGCCGGCGCCGGCGCCGAGCATCCTGTCGGTGAGCCCGCTGAGCGCCGCCGCGGGGCAGCCGATCACGGTGCACGGCAGCTCGTTCGTGCCCGGGCACGTGCTGCTGGTGAACGGTGCGCCGGTGACGGCGACGAGTGCTTCGGCCACCGACATCGTATTCGCGTACCCGGCGGGGCTCGCCTGCGGTTCGACGGTGGCGGTCGTCAATCCGGACGGGCTCGGCGCCAGCAGCGCGCTCAACCCGACGCCGACCGTGACCGGCACGCTGCTCGGCAGCGGCAGCGCGGCCGGCAACCAGATCTTCCTCGTGCAAGGCACCGGCTTCGCCGCCGGCACCACGGCGACGATCGGCGGGGCGGCGGCGACGACGCTGTCGGTCTCGGCGACCGTGTTGTCGCTGCGCACGCCGCCGGGGACCCCCGGCCAGCAGCCGGTCGTCATCACCACGCCGGGTGGCTGCCAGGCGACGACGACCTACACCTACCTCTGAGCGCTGGTCGGGGGGGCCGGGCCGTTCGCGTCAGCGGTGCTCGACGACCTCGCCGAGCGGGAAGCGCGCCTTCTTGGCCTCGGCGTACTTGTCGTCGGCGCTGCGGTAGCCGGCGGCGCAGGCGCAGCGGGTCGTGAAGGGCGAGCCGTCGAGCCCGAGCACGCGGTCGTAGCCGGCCATGTCGATGCCCTCCATCGGGCAGGTGTCGACGCCGAGCATCGCCGCCGCCGTCATGAACTGGCCGAGGGCGAGGTAGACCTGGCGCGTGTTCCAGCCGCCGAGGTCGCCCGCCGCCCAGCCCTTGGCCAGGAAGCCCTCGAGCACGCTGCGATAGCCGGCGACGGTGGCCATCGTCACGCCGCGCACCTCACACTGACGCTGCAGGGCGCGATCGACGTGCGCCATCGTCATCGTGCGCAGGCCGGTGAACACCACGTAGTGGCTGGCGTCGCCGACCTGGCTCTGGCCCCACGAGTGTTGGCGCAGCTGCTGCCGCAGCTCCTTGTCGTCGATGACGAGGAACTTCCAGGGCTGCAGGCCGAACGACGAGGGCGCCAGTTGCAGCGCCTGTTCGAGCGCGCTCCAGGTCGCGGGGGCGATCGTGCGTTGCGGGTCGAAGCGCTTGGTGGCGTAGCGCCAGTCGAGCTGGCGCAGGAGTTGGTCGGGCGTCGAGGGGGTCATTGGTCGGCGCAGGCTGTAGGCAAACCGCGGCTCCGGTGCAAGTGCGGCGCCGCCGACCGCGGCGCCATCAACCCTCTGCCATCAGCGCCGCGACGCGGCGCGCGAACGCGCCGGGATCCGCTGGCAACGAGCCTTCCGCCAACAGCGCCTGGTCGTAGAGCAGCGCCGACCAATCGGCGAAGCGCGCCTCGTCGGCGATCGTCGACAGCTTCTTCACCACCGGGTGCTCGCCGTTGAGCTCGAGGATGCGCTTCTGCTGCGGCACGTCGTGGCCGGCCTCACGCAGCACGCGCTCCTGGCGAGCGCTCATGCCGTGCTCGTCGCTGACGAGGCACGCCGGCGAATCGGTGAGGCGGTCGGTCACGCGCACCGTCTTGACCTGCTCGTCGAGCGCCTTCTGCACGCGCTCCAGCACCGGCTGCAGGGTCTTCTCCAGCGCCGCCATCTTCTGCTTCTCGGTCTCGTCCTCGGGCAGGTCGAGCGCGCCCTTGGCCGCCGACGCGAACGGCTTCTCGTCGAACTCGCGCAGCGCGTCGACGATCCACTCGTCGATGCTGTCGGTCATCAGCAGCACCTCGTAGCCGCGCTTCTTGAGCGCCTCGATGTGCGGGCTCGCCTTGGCGGTCGCCAAGCTGTCGGCGGCGACATAGTAGATCGACTTCTGGTCCGCGGGCATGCGCGCCCGGTACTCCGCCAGCGAGTACTCACCCTCGCCATGCGTGCTGCGATAACGCAGCAGCTTGGCCAGCCGGTCGCGCGAGTCGAGGTCGTGGTAGACGCCCTCCTTGAGCATGCGGCCGAACTCGCTCCAGAAGGCCTGGTAGCGGTGCATCTTCTTCTTCTCGCCATCGACCTCACGTTCGGTCTCGCCCTCGGCCGCCATCTCCTCGAGCAGCGTCAGCGTCTTGCCGACCACCTGCTTCTTGATGAAGCGCGTGGTGGCGTCCTTCTGCAGGATCTCGCGCGAGACGTTGAGCGGCAGGTCCTCGCTGTCGACGACGCCGCGCACGAAGCGCAGCCACTCCGGCACGATCTCCTGCGCGTCGTCCATGATGAACACGCGCTTGACGAACAGCTTGACGCCGCTCTTGCGACGGTCGACGAGGTCGAACGGCGCCTTCGCCGGCAGGTAGAGCAGGCCGGTCAGCTCGTGGGTGCCCTCGACGCGGAAGTGGGTCCAGCCGAGCGGGTCCTGCCAGTCGTGCGACAGCGACTTGTAGAACTCGCGGTGCTGGTCGTCGGTGACCTCGCCCTTCGGCCGCGTCCACAAGGCGCGCGCCTGGTTGAGCGTCTGCCACTCGGTCTTCTTCTCGTCGCCGCTGCCGCGCTCGACCTCCATCTTGATCGGCCAGCGCACGTAGTCGCTGTACTTGTGCACGACCTCGCGCACCGGCCACTCGTCGCAGTACTCCTTGGCGTCCTCCTTGAGGTGCAGCACGATGTCGGTGCCGCGGCCGCGCCGTTCCCCCGGGCGCACCTCGAAGTCGCCCTTGGCCTGGCTCTCCCAGACCCAGGTCTCGTCGCTGCCGGCCTTCTGCGAGACGACGGTCACCGAGTCGGCGACCAGGAACGCGCTGTAGAAGCCGACGCCGAACTGGCCGATCAGCGTGATGTCCTTCTTCTGCTCGGCGCTCAGCGATTGCATCAGCTTCTTGCTGCCGCTGCGCGCGATGGTGCCGAGGTTCTGGATCAGCTCGTCGTGCGTCATGCCGATGCCGTTGTCGCGGATCGTCAGGGTGCCGGCCTTCGCATCGCGGATCAGCTCGATGCGCAGGTCGCGGTCGTCGCCGAGCAGGGTGTGCTCGGTGAGGCCGCGGAAGTTGAGCTGGTCGAGCGCGTCGGCGGCGTTGCTGATCAGCTCGCGCAGGAACACCTCGCGGTGCGAGTAGAGCGAGTTGACGACGAGCGAGAGGACCTCGTTGACCTCGGCCTGGAAAACGTGCTTCTCGGTGGTGGTCATGGGGGTGTGTCTGGTGGGCGAATCGGGGCGACCAGGATTGCGACCGGCGGCGCGGGGTTCAAGGGGGATGGGGGCGAAGGCTTCGCGACGGCGGCCGGCTAGCATGTCCGGCCGGATTCGATTCATGACGGCAGACAACGTTGCCCTGGGACAGCTTGGTTGCGTCGAGCCGGCAGCGCCCGCGCCCTGACCGGGTCGGTGGGCTCGGCTCGCCCAGGATGTGCAGGTGTCGACCACCGTCGCGACAGCTAGCATCCGCGAATGGTGTGCACCGTGGTGGCGAGGCTCCGGAGGTTGGTTCGCTGGTCGCTCGGCCTGTGGCTCGGGGTCGGCCTCACGGCGCCGGCGCCGGCCCAGGAGGGGCAGTGCACCTGGGTGCACGGCGAACTCGCGACGGCCGCGGCGCAGGCGGAGTACATGCAGCTCGTGCGCAAGATGTACGACTGGTACCAGCAGAACACGCCGCAGCAGGGGCCGCTGGTCGCCGAGCGCGACCTCGGCGGCAAGCCCACCGGCAAGGTCGTCTTCCTGGGCACGGTCGACGCGTTCGCGCACCTCGACTGGCTCGACGTGCCGATCGGGCGCGCCGCCGACGGCACCGTGACGGTCGGCGGTCAGCCCCTCACCAGGCCGCGCACGGGCATCTTCCTGCAGAGCCGCGATGGCACCCGCATCGGCTACCTGGGCCTCAGTGCCGCGGGCCTGCGCGACATCTTCACGGTGCCGACCGGCCAGGACGCCTGCACGATCACGCGGGCCAACGGCAAGGTGAGCCACCGTGGCCGCTACGACGGCGACCAGCTGGTGCTGAGCCGCGAGCACTTCCTGCCGCAGTATCCATCGACGGACGAACTCCGGCAGTGGCAACCGCCGCCGGGCCTGTTCGAGGCGGAGCCGGTGTGGACCGGCGAACGCGCGCTGACGGCGGGGTTCCGCGAGTGGCTCGGCCAGCTCGTCGCGGGGCAGCAGGTGCTGTTCGTCGGCGAGAACCACTGGAACCAGGAGGTCGACGAGCTGTTCCATCAGGTCGCGCAGGAGCTGCTCGAACGGGGCCTGCTGCGGGCGGTGTTCCTGGAGCTCAACTACAGCTTCTCGCCGTGGTACGACCACTACGTCGGCGAGGCCGATGACGAGCGGGCGAAGGCCTTCCTGCACGACCACCTGCACCCCATGGTCGGCTCCGTGCAGGCGATGGCGCAATTGGAGGCGCTGCGGCGCTGGAACGCCAGCCACTCGCCGCGCGTGCACGTGGCCTGCATCGACATGGAATGGAAGCACGACCAGGTCGTGCGTCGCATCGTGCAGCCGTTCCTGCGCCGCGTCGACGCGGAGTTCGTGTTGCCCGATCCCTACGCGGTCGTGAGGGCGCACAAGGAACAGCCGCGCGAACGCGTCGCGGCGCTGCTGGCGAAGGCGCGCGCCGAGCACATCGTCGGCGAGCTGCCGTTCGTGACCGCGGACTACGTCGAACGGGTGCTCACCAACCTGTGGGACACCGCGGCGATCGTGGACTTCAACCAGGACCGGCAGCGGCACATCGTGCGCAACATCACCGAGTTCCACGGCGCGCTGCTCGGCGACGGGCTGGCCCTGTTCAAGGGCGGCGGCTTCCACGCGCTGAAGCACCGGCCCGACGGCGAGAGCTTCTACCGTGATGCCGCCTACCTGAACGAGGTGTTCCCGGCGACCAAGGGCAAGGTCGTGACCCTGCGGCTCTGCTCGCTCGGCTACGACTTCGCCGACCTCGCCGGGGTCGATGCCGGGGCGATGATCTCGTCGGCGACGGCCTACAACCAGTTCGTGCGCGACTTCCAGCAGGCGCTGCAGGCCGGGGAAGCGGCGGCCGGTGCGCACTACCTGCTCGACGGCGGCCTCGGCGCGATCGAGCTGGCGTTGGCCGCGCTGGGCCAGCAGCTCGGCAGCGACCTCCTGTGGCTGCGCCGCGTCGACCGCGAGCAGTTGGCCGCGCGCTACGGCGGCGAGGCGGCGAAGGCCGACGAGACGCTGCAGCACGACGGCGTGGTCTACGTGCTGCGTGGCAAGCTTGTGCGCATGCGGCCCAGCAAGCTCCCGGAGTGAGGAACGCCGCGTCGTGAGGCCCGGCGGTATGGTCCCGGGATGCCGCGTCTCACCCTCGCGCCGTGCGCCGGCGCGCTGCCGTTCGTGTTCGCCCTCACCATGCTGGCCGCGCAGGAGCCCGGCCCCGACTGGCTCGTCGACGCCACGGCCTACGGCGCGCGCATCGAGGTCGATGGCGACACCCTGACGCTGACCAACGGCCTCATCGCCCGCCGCCTCAAGCTGCTGCCGAACGCCGGCACCGTCGCGTTCGACGACCTGATGACGGGGGCCTCGCTGTTGCGGGCGACCAAGCCGGAGGCGTCGCTGACCATCGACGGCGTGCGCCGCGAGATCGGCGGCCTCGTCAGCGGGCGGGTGAAGAACTTCCTGACGCCGGCCAACGAGGCCGCAGCCGCGGGCCAGCCGGGCGCCTGGCAGCTGGCGCGCTGGGAGGCGCGGCCGGTGGTGGCGCCGTTCGCCTGGCAGCCGCGCGCGGCGTGGTTGTCGCGGCCGCCGCGGCCGTGGCCGCCGGCCGGCAAGGCGCTGGCGCTGACGTTCGCGCCGGCGGACGAGACCGGGCTCGAAGCGACCGTGGTCTACGAGCTCTACGACGGCATCCCGCTGCTGAGCAAGCGCATCGAGCTGCGCAACGACAGCTCGATGGCGCGCCGCGTCGATGGCGTCGAGGTCGAGCTGCTGGCGTTGACCGAGACCGGCTCGATGGTCGGCGGTGATGCCGACGTCGGCCTGCGCGACTTCCGCGCGCTGCACGTCGAAACCGACTACGCGTTCGGTGGCGCGATGGAGGCGAGCAGCGACAACCCGTCGGTGCAGTTCGTGCCGGATCCCGAGTACGACACCCAGGTGCACTACGAACGGCAGGCGCCGTGCCTGCTGCGTTGTGCGCCGCGCATCGGGCCCGGCGTCACGCTGGCGGTCGGCGCGACGTTCGAGTCGTTCCGCGTCTTCGAGCTCGTGTTCGACAGCAGCGAACGCGAACGGCGCGGCATGGCGCGGCGGCGCATGTATCGCACGATCGCGCCGTGGTGTGAGGAGAACCCGCTGATCTTCCACGTGCGCCACGCCGACGACAGCTCGGTGCGCGCGGCCGTCGATCAGGCGGCGGCGGCGGGCTTCGAGCTGGTGCTGATGACGTTCGGCAGCGGCTTCGACGCCGAGGACATCTCCGACGCGAACGTCGCCCGGCTGAAGGCGCTCGCCGACTACGCCCACGAGAAGGGCGTCGCGCTCGGTGGTTACTCGCTGCTGGCGAGCCGGGCGATCGACGGCGACAACGACGTCGTCGACCCGGCGACCGGCAAGACCGGCGGCTTCGCGCGCTTCGGCAACTCGCCGTGCCTGTGCAGCGTGTGGGGCCGTGAGTACTTCGCCAAGCTGCGATACCTGTTCGAGCGGACCGGCCTCGACGCGCTCGAACACGACGGCTCGTATCCCGGCGACCTTTGCGCGTCGACGACGCACGTCGATCACCACGACGTCGCCGACTCGCAGTGGCGGCAGTGGACGCGCATCCGCGACCTCTACCGCTGGGCGCGCGGCCGCGGCATCTACCTGAACGTGCCCGACTGGTACTTCCTGAGCGGCAGCAACAAGACCGGCATGGGCTATCGCGAGACCAACTGGTCGTTGCCGCGCGAGGACCAGGTGCTGATCGAACGGCAGAACGTCTACGACGGCACCTGGAACAAGACCCCGACGATGGGCTGGATGTTCGTGCCGCTGACCGAGTACCACGGCGGTGGGCCGGCGGCGACGATCGAGCCGTTGGTGCAGCACCTCGACCACTACGAGGCCCGGTTCGCCAACCTGCTCGGCGCCGGCGTGCAGGCGTGCTGGCGCGGGCCGCGGCTCTACGACAGCGACCGTACGCTGGCGCTGGTGCGGCGGTGGACGGGCTGGTTCAAGGCCAACCGGGCCCTGCTCGAGGCCGACGTCGTGCACGGCCGCCGCGCCGACGGTCGCGACGTGGATTGGCTCTTGCACGTGGACCCCACGCTGCCGCAGAAGGCGATGCTGGTGGTCTACAACCCGCTGCCTGCGGCGGTGGCGCGCACCTTGACGGTCGATCTGACCTTGGCGGGCTGCCGCGACGCGGTGACGGCGCGCTTCCCCGACGGCGTGGCCTTGCGCCTCGACCTCGACCCGCGGCAGCGGGCCCGCGTACCGGCGACGGTGCCGGCGCGTGGCTTCACCTGGATCCTGATGCAATGAACGCCGGCGGCGGGTAGGTGTTCCCCGCCCCTCCGTCCCGCCGCCGATGTTCTTCGCCGACAGCGCTGGTCTGTTCTCGCTGGTGTGCCTGTGGATCCAGAGCCTGTTGGCCTGGATGTTCATGGCCTTCTTCGCCGTCATCGGCGAACGCGACGGCGTCTGGATCCGGCATTGGCGGCGCGCGTTCCTGGCGCTCGGCATCGGTTTGACCGCCCTGTCGGTTCGTTTCGCGCTCGCGCACCACTTCGCCGCCGGCGAACGCACGCTCGACGACCGCGAGTGGCTGGTGCGGCTCATGTACGGCGTCTACCTCGGCGGCAAGGTGGCGTTCGCGTGGTTCCTGGTCGCCGGCGCCGTGGCGCTGCGACAGCGCGGCGGGGGAGGGCGCGGGTGGCTCGCGGCCGCGGCGGTCGTGGCGGGCGCCATCGCCGGCGCGCTGCTGCCGACCGTCGAGAGCATCCTGTTGGTGCAGGCACCGTGGTTCACCTTCGCCTGCATGCGCACGGCGCGCGAGCTGCGCACCGACCCCGGCAGCGAGCCGGATCCGGGGCGCCGGCTCGTGCGCGCCGTCATCCATGCCTGGGGCGTCGCCTGGGTCGCCTACGGCGTCGCCGTGATCGCCGTCGGACCGCTGCGCCAGGCCACCATCGTGGGCTTCTCCCACCTGCTGCGCTTCAACTCGATGATCGACCTCGCCGTGCAGGTGGCGCTGGCCTGCGGGTTGATCATGATCGTGATGGGCGAAGCCCGCCGCAACGCGATCCAGGTCCTCGGCGAACGGGATCGGCTGCGTGAACAGCTGCGTCAGGACGAGAAGGTGCGCGCGATGTCGACGCTGATCGGCGGCATCGCCCACGAGATCAACAACCCGCTGACGGCGATGCTCGGCTTCGCCGACGACCTCGGCGCCATCGATCCGGAGCGCCGGGAACGGGCGGCGCGCATCGTGCTCGAGCAAGCCGAACGCTGTCGGGCGATCGTGCGGCGCATTTCGATGCTGGGCCGCCACGCGGTGCTGGAGACGCGCGAGCTGCCGACGGCGGCGGCTGTGCAGCGCGTGCTGGCGACGCAGCAGGCGGCCGCCGACGCGCGCGGCGTGCGGTTAGCCGTGGCGATCGAGGCGGTGACGTTGTGGGCGGACCCGACCAGCTTCGAGCTCGTGCTCGGCAACCTGCTCGGCAACGCGGTGCAGGCCTCACCCCACGGCGGCGCAGTGCGTGTGAGCGTCGAGTCGGCCGCCGGCGGGGAACTGCTGCTGGTCGAGGACCAGGGGCCGGGGGTGCCGCCGGCGCTGCGCGAACGCGCCTTCGAGCCGTTCTGGACCACCAAGCCCGGGCAGGGTGCCGGCCTCGGCCTCGCCGTCGTCGCCGCCCTCGTCAACGCCCACGGTGGCAGCGTGCGGGTCGAGGATGCGGCGGGCGGCGGTGCGCGCTTCGTCGTCACCTGGCCGCGGCAGGGCGCGGCGCCGCCGGCCGAACCACCGCGTGATGGGCTGCGCCTCCTGATCATCGACGACGAACCGCTGGTGCGCACCACGATCGCCCGGCAGGCGGTGCGCGACGGCTGGCAGGTGGTCGAGGCGGGCTCGGTCGACGACGCGCTGCGGCTCCTGTTCGAGTCGCCGCAGTCGTTCGCCGCCGTGATCTGTGACCTGCGCATGCCGGGCCGGTCGGGCGTGCACCTGCACGACGTGCTGGCGCAGCGCGAACCCGAGCTGCTGCGCCGCTGCCTGTTCGTCACCGGCGACCTCGCCTCGGCCGAGGCGGTGGAGTTCGCGCGACGCTGTGGCGCGCCGATCGTCGGCAAGCCCTTCGTGCCAGCGGAGCTCTGCGCGCGGTTGCGTACGATCGCGCGCTGTGCTTGAGCCCGGCGCGGCCATGGTCAACGGGCGGAGCCGAAGTCGATCTCGAGCGGGGGCGTGTCGATGCGGCCCTGCCACAGGCGGTTGTCGGCGAGGTTCCACGACGTCGGCTCGAAATGGAAGCGAAGTGCCAGTCGGTGCTTGCCGCGCAGCGACGACGGCCGGGCGCCGGCGCGCTGCCAGTAGTCGGCGAGCGCCACCACGGCGCGCGAGGTGCCGATCGGCAGCGGCACGAAGCTGCCCCCCCACGAGATCGTGACGCCGAGGTCCTCACGTTGCGCCCACGGCTCGCCGTCGACGAGCAGGTCGAAGTGGAACGGCTGCGGGATCGGCGCCAGCGTCACGCCCAGGACGTTGAAGCAGCGCTCGCGGTCGCTGTCGTTGCGCAGCTGCAGCGCGAAGGCCAGCGGCACACCCGGCCTCGGCTGGGCTGTGCCGAGCGCGAGCCGCGCGCGCAGGCCATCGACCGCCACGCTCCACGGCGACGTCGTGCCGCTCATCATGAACCCGGTCGCCACCTCGAGCGGGACGAACGGCGCTTCGCCGGCGCCAGCCGCGCCGAGCCGCCGCAGCAGCAGCCGCAGCC
>JAEUHT010000217.1 GCA_016793265.1 Planctomycetota bacterium | reverse complement strand
CGCGACCGGCGTGCCGCACACCTGGAGCACGGTCGTCGGCAGCGGCGGCGCCGTCGATGCGGTGCACCGGGTCGCCGCGATCGGCAAACTGCACACGGCGACCGCGGCGATGGTGCTCGCCGGGCGCGGCCAGCTCGACCTCGACGCGCCGGTGACGCGCTACCTGCCCGAGTTCCGCCCGCACAACCCGTTTGGTGGCGACATCACGCTGCGCCATCTGCTCGGCCACCGTTCGGGGCTCGGGCGCGAGGCTCCGGTCGGGCACTACTTCGATCCGCACGAACCCTCGCTGGCCGCCACCGTGGCGAGCCTCAACGGCACGGCGCTGTCGGCAGCGCCCGGCAGCGAGTTCCGCTACAGCAACGCCGGTCTCGGCGTCGTCGGCGAGGTGCTCGCGCGCGTCACCGGGCAGCCGTTCGAGCAGGTGGTGCAGGAACTCGTGCTGGCGCCGCTCGGCCTCTGCGACAGCGACTTCGTGGCTCGCCCCGACCTGCTGCGCCGCGAGGTGCGCGGGCGCATGTGGACCTACGACGGCCGCGCCATCACGACGCCGGGCTTCGGCTTCGGCTACGCCCCGGCAGCCAACCTGCGGGCGACGCTGCCCGACCTGCTGCGGTTCGCCAGCAGCTGGTTGCCGCAGGCGCCGCGGCGCGTGCTGGCACCGGCGGCGCAGGCGAGCATGTGGCAACTGCCGCCGGACCAGGGCGAAGGCTGCGGCCTGGGCTTCTTCGTCTCGACCCTCGCCGGCGAGCGTGTGGTGGGGCACGACGGCGTCGTCTACGGCTCGGCCTCGACGCTGCGCGCGATGCCGAGCCAGGGCCTCGCGGTGGCCGTGGTCTGTACGCTCGACTTCGCCACCGCGGTCGCCGGCGCGGTAGCCGATCGCGCCCTGCTCGCGCTGTTGGCCAATCGCCGCGGCGAACGGCTGCCAGCGCCGGAGTTCCCGCAGCGGGTGCCGCGCGATCTCGCCGATTCGCTGACCGGCCATTGGCTGGTCGGCGCCGATTGGGTCGATTTGACCGTGCGCGACGGCGAGCTCTACTACGACCCCGACATCGGCGTGCGCACGCGGCTGCGGCTCGCGGCCGATGGCGCGTTGGTCAGCGACGACCCGCTGTCGCTCGGTGGCCGCCGCCTGCGAGTGCTCCCCGACGGCCATCTGCACGATGGCGAAGCCGAATACGTGCGTTCCGACCTGCCGCCGCCTCCTGCCCCTGCCGACCTGCTGCCGCTGCTCGGCGAGTACGGCCACGACCACGACGTGCTGATCGTCTACGAGGACCACGGCCAGCTCGGCGTGCTGGTCGAGTGGGTCGTGCGCGACATGCCGGCGCGCGTCGGCAGGGACCGTTATCGCTTCTCGCCGGGCATGTACGGCAACGATTGGCTCGAGTTCGAACGCGACGGCGACGGCCGTGTGGTGGCGGCCGTGGTGGGTGGCGCCCGCTTCGTGCGGCGGCCCGACGCGGCGCCGGGCGGGTTCCGCGTGCCGGTGCAGCGGCCGGTGCACGAACTCGTGCAGGCCGCGGCCACCGCGCTGCCGCCGATGCCGGCGGCGGACGAACGCACCAGCGACCTCGTCGAGCTGGCGGCGCTCGACGCGACGCTGCGGTTCGACCTCAAGTACGCGACCGCCGACAACTTCGTCGGCGCCGCGGTCTACCCGGCGGGGGCGCGCGCCATGCTGCAGCGGCCCGCCGCCGAGGCGCTGGTGCGCGTGCAGCGGGCGCTCTCGTCGCGCGGCATCGGGCTCTTGGTCTTCGACGGCTACCGGCCGTGGTCGGTGACGAAGGTGTTCTGGGAGGCGACGCCGCCGGCGCTGCGCGACTTCGTCGCCGATCCCGCGCATGGCTCGCGCCACAACCGCGGCTGCGCCGTCGACCTCACGCTGTGTGATCTCGCGACCGGGGCGCCGCTGCCGATGCCGAGCGACTTCGATGAGTTCACCGAACGCGCCTATCCCGACCATCCGGGCGGCACTTCGTTGCAGCGCTACTGGCGCGAGACCCTGCGGCGCGCGATGGCGAAGGAGGGCTTCACGGTCAATTCGCACGAGTGGTGGCACTTCGACTTCGTGGATTGGGCGCGATACCCCGTTGGCAACGCGCCGTTGCCGGCCGGGCGGTGACGGGCACGCCGCCGCCGAGGTGGTAGACTCTGCCACCCCATGTCGCTGAAGCGCGCGCGCTGTGCTGTCCTGGTCGCCTGCCTGTCGGCGGTCGCGATCGCCCAGTCCCCGGATCGTCTCCAGGATCCAGCCGCCGTGCACGTCGACCGGCTGTGCGTGAAGTTCGCCGAGGGCTCGGCCGCCGAACTCGTGGGCGGCCACCTGCGGTCGGGCGCGGGCTGCGATTTCACCAGCGTCGAACGGCACCTCGCCGGCGCGAGCCTCGAACCGCTGGTTACCGCCGTGCCGCGCCGCCAACTCGACGCCTGGCATGCACACGCCTGCGACGTGCTGCCCGAGGGTCGCCGGCCCGGTCACCTCGGCTTGTGGTTCCGGGTCCGCGCTCGCGACGCCGCCACCGCCGCCGCGATCGCCGAACGGCTCGATGCCGAACCTCTGGTCGAGCACATGCACTACGAGCCGAAGCTCGCGCTCGCCAGCGCCGCCTCGGCGGCGCCGCAAGACCTGCCGCCGACGACGCCGTTGTTCACGTCGCTGCAGCACACGTTCGAACCGACGCCGACCGGCCACGGCATCTGGCAGAGCCAGGGCATCTACGGCGCGCGCGGCGCCGGCGTCGGCTTCTATCAGCTCGAAGGCACCTACATCCTCGACCACGAGGACGTCAGTCAGCTCGTCGCCGCCAACTTCCTCGGCGTTCCTTCGCCCGACGATCCCGCCGGCAAGCACGGCACGGCCGGCGCCGGCATCCTGTGTGCCGATCGCAATCAGTATGGCATCACGGGGGCCGCCGACGAGGCGACTGCGCGTTTCCTCTGTGTCGATCTGAACGGGGGTTTGGAGAACTCGATGGCGCTGGCCTTGGCCGCCAGTCAGCCTGGGGATGTGCTGATGATGGTGGTCATGACCTTGATGCCGTCGCTCGGCCCGGGCAGTTGGATCCCGATCGAGTTCTTCCAGTCGGTGTTCGACGCCAGCCTGACGGTCACCGCCAACGGCCGATCCCTCGTGGCGACGCCCGGCAACGGCAACATGAGCCTCGACGATCCGATGTTCCTCGGTCGCTTCGATCGCAGCTACCGGGACTCGGGGGCGGTGTTCGTCGGTGCCACGGCTGGGGCGTTGCTGCAGCGCGCCAGCTACTGCAACTGGGGTTCGCGCGTCGACGTCAACGGGTGGGGCGACCAGGTCGCCACCACCAGCTACGGCACCATCTTCTTCCCGAACAACGACCTGCGGCAGGCCTACACGGCCTCGTACGCGGGCACCTCGGCCTCGACGCCGCACATTGCGGCAGTCTTGCTGATGTTGCAGGGCGCGGCGCAGAAGCAGCTCGGCCGCCGGCTGACGAACGCCGAGCTGATGGACGCCTTGCACACGTTCGGCCCTGGCACGCCGGACGTGATCGGCCGCCGCTTCGACGTCGCTGCGGCGATGGCGCACTTCGGCATCGCCGACGGGTTGTCGCTGCAGTCGCCCGATGTGCCGGCTGGTGGCACCATCACCGCCCAACTCGACGGGCCGTTCGGGTCGATCCTTGCCCTGTTCGGCAGCCTGGTGGCCGCCGACATCCCGATCGGCTGGAACCGCAACCTGCACCTCGACCCGCTGACGCTGACGTCGGTGGGGGCTTGGGTGCTGACCGGCAGTCCGGCGACGTACACGCTGCCGGTGCCGGCGTCGACCAGCCTCTACGGTGTCGACCTGTTCTTCCAGGCGGTGCGCCTGCAGGGCTCGGCGCCGCTGGAGTTCACCAACAGTGTGCAGGTGACCGTGTTGTGAGGCTCGCTGCCCCAGAGGTGGCGACCCTGCCAGCATCAACCGCCGCCGCTTCGCGTCGAGCGCGACACGGCCGGGGAGAGGCCCGGGGGAGCACCTTCCTCGCCTGGGCCTCATGCGGTTGGCGAACTCGCCCCAGGGCGGATGCGGGGCGACGGTAGCGCCGCCTACTCTCCGTCCGCGCGTAGCCGCCGGCCGGTCCGAGGAGCAGGCACACGACGTCCATTTTTGGAGGGCTCTGGAGCATGTCTCGGCCTACGCTGGCACCCAACCAACGAATCCCCCTGAGTCCGCTGCCGCCGCTGCTGAGATGACCAACGAGACCCTTCCGAAGACCGCCAAGCTCACCCTCGGTGACCATGCGATCGACCTGCCCGTGATGGTGGGGACCGCCGGTGAGGTGGCCATCGACATCCGCCAACTGCGCGCCAAGGCCGGCGCGATCACCTACGACCCGGGCCTCGGCAACACCGGCGCCTGCCTGTCGAAGATCACCTTCCTGGACGGCGAGCAGGGCGTGCTGCGCTACGCCGGCTATCCGATCGAGGAGCTGGCCAAGAGCAGCCACTTCGTCGAGGTGATGTGGCTCCTGTTGCACCAGGAGCTGCCGAGCGCGCAACAGCTCGCGCAGTTCACGCACGACATCACCTACCACACGATGCTGCACGAGGACCTGAAGCGGCTGTTCAGCAGCCTGCCGAAGGCCGGCCACCCGATGGCCGTGTGTGCCGCCGCGGTCGGGGCGCTGTCGACGTTCTACCAGACCGCCGGCAACCAGACGCACGAGCAGAACTGGATCGACGCGATCCGGCTGCTGGCGAAGATGCCGACCATCGCGGCCTACTCGTACAAGCACAGCATCGGGCAGCCGTTCATGTATCCGCGCAACGACCTGTCGTACGCGGGCAACATCCTGCACATGATGTTCGCGACGCCGTGCGAGGCCTACGAGCCGAACCCGATCGTGGCGCGCGCGCTCGACCTGCTGTTGATCCTGCACGCCGACCACGAGCAGAACTGCTCGACGAGCACGGTGCGCACGGTCGGCAGCTCGGGCGCCAACCTGTTTGCGTCGGTGTCGGCCGGCATCTCGGCGCTGTGGGGCCCGCTGCACGGCGGCGCCAACCAGGCCGTGATCGAGATGCTGATGTCGATCCGCGACGGCAAGCGCACCGCGCGCGAGTTCATGGAGCTCGCCAAGAAGAAGGACAGCGGCGTGCGCCTGATGGGCTTCGGCCACCGCGTCTACAAGAACTACGATCCGCGCGCGCTGATCCTCAAGCAGGCGTGTTACGACGTGCTCGGCCAGCTCGGCAAGAAGGACCCGCTGCTCGACATCGCCATCGAGCTCGAGCAGATCGCGCTCAACGACGCCTACTTCGTCGATCGCAAGCTCTACCCGAACGTCGACTTCTACTCGGGCATCATCTACAAGGCGCTCGGCATCCCGGTCGACATGTTCACGGTCTACTTCGCGATCGGCCGCATGCCGGGCTGGATCTCGCAGTGGCTCGAGTACCAGGCCGACCCCGAGGCGCGCATCACGCGGCCGCGGCAGGTGTTCATGGGCGCCACGCCGCGCCCGTATCAGCCGGTCGAGAAGCGATGACGGGAAGGCGCGGCGGCGCCGCCTTCGAGGTGGTGCGCCGCGCCGCGCAGCCCGTGGTGCCGTGGGCCAACGGCGGCGGCACCACGCGTCAGGTCGCGATCGACCCGCCGGATGCGACCGTGCAGGGCGGCTTCCGTTGGCGTGTGAGCCAGGCGGAAGTCGGCAGCGACGGGCCGTTCTCGCGCCTGCCCGGGGTCGATCGTTCGTTGTGGCTCGTATGCGGGCCTGGGATGTGCCTCGAGGTCGAAGGGCGCGAGGTCCTGCTCGATCGACCGTGGCAGCGCTTCGACTTCGCCGGCGAGACCAGCATCCACGCGCGGCTCTGCGGCGGTCCGTGCCATGACCTCAACGTCATGTCGGCGCGCGATCGGGTGCGGGCGACCTCGGCCGTGTGGTCCGTCGCCACTGGGCAGGCTGTCGTGGCCGCCGAGGCGACGCTGGTGCTCGTGCTCGAAGGCGCCCTCGGTTGGCAGGCGGCTCTGACCAGCGAACGCCTCGGCGCCGGCGACGCCGTGCGGGCGCTGACCGGGCCGCTGCCGTGCCTGACCGCGGTCGAACCCGCGCGTGTGCTGGTGGCCACCTTCGTGAGTCGCGACGGCGGCTGGCCCTGATCCCGGCCCGGATCACTTGGCCGGCTGGGTCGCCTTCGCCCGAGGTTGCCAGTTCTTCTCCTGCTCCCGGATCACCGGGATCAGCTCGCGCAGCTTCTGCGCCCGCGCCTCGCTGGCCGGGTGGGTGCTGAGCCAGACGGGCGTGGAACTGCCGCTGAGCTTGGCCATGCGTTCCCACAACTTCGGCGCCTCGTCGGGGTCGTAGCCGGCGCGAATCGCGTAGCGCAGACCCTCGACGTCGGCCTCCGTCTCGTGGCCGCGGCTGAACGGCAGCAGCACGCCGACGTTGGCGCCCATGCCGAGCGCGGACATCACCGTGCCCTTGGTCTCGGCGCCCATCTCGGTCATGCCGAGGCCGGCTTCGATCATGCCCATGGCACCTTGCGTGATCGAACTCTGCGTCATGCGCTTGCCGCCGTGGCGCAGCACGGCATGCGCGACCTCGTGGCCGACGACGACCGCGAGCGCCGAGTCGTTGCGCCCGGTGACCTGCAGCAACCCGGTATAGACGGCGATGCGGCCGTTCGGCAGGCAGAAGGCGTTGACCACGTCGTCGGCCTTGAGCAGCTTGGCTTGCCAGGCGAAGTTCTCGTCGCAGGCGGCGGCGATCTTCTTCGCCACGCGCTGCACCATCTGGTAGTCCGCGCCGGAGGTGATCTCCGGGTGCTGCTTGGTGGCCTCGTCGTAGGCCTGGGCGCTCAAGGGCTCGAGCTCTTCGTCGGAGTAGAAGTTGAGGTTGGCGCAGGCGGCGGGCAACAGGGCGACCAGCGACAGCAGCAGGCGGCGGCAGAACACGATCATCGCCGCATGCTACGCCCGGCCGCGGCGGCGGCCAAACGCGGCGGCTCCGCCAGCGCGGCGGCGAAGGACCCGCCCTGCCGCGCGCCGTCGCCGGGCGCGCGGCAGGAACGAGTTGGCCGGGAATCGCGCGCGACGCCGATCAGCCCCCTGAGGCAGCCGCAGCGCCGAGTCCCGGCGAGGGGCGCACGAACGCCCCCGACCCGGTCTGGTTCAGCGGCGCAACGAAGTTCCCGGCGTCAACTCGCGGCGTGGACAACGGTTGCTCGCACCGCGGCGGCCGTGGGCAGCCGCTGACCGCCGCCGGCCGTTGTTTCTGCCCCGCCTGCTGCCAAACTGCAGACTCCGGACTCCGCCCTCATGCCTTCGCATCGACTCCTCTGGCGCGTCGGCGTGCCGTTCGCCGCGCTGCTGCTGCTGGCGCTGGTCGGCCTCGCCTACACGCTGAGCAGCTACATCGATGCGGCGGATCGCCGCGCCTTCGAGGAGTTGGCGCAGCAGAACGCGGCGTTCCTCGACCAATCGAGCCTGAGCGCCACCGAGAAGCTCGCCGAGGACCTGCGCCGCGTGACCGGGCACCACGTCTATGCGCGCCACCGCGGTGTGCTGGCGCCGCGGCCGGAGCCGGAGTTCGTGGTGCTGCCGCTCGCGAGCGTGGTTCCCGACGGCGTCGCGGCGCGACGCGCCGGGCTCGAGTACGTCGCCGTGTCGATGCCGGGCAAGGGCGAGCTCGTGTTCGTGCGCTCGGCCCGCAGTGCGTTGTTCGGACCGTCGGTGCTGCTGGTGTTCGGCGGCAGCCTGTTGCTCGCGGTGTTGGCGGCGTGGCTCGTGGTGCGCGGCATCGTCGGCCCCTTGCGCAACCTGGCCCGCCATCTGCCGGCGATCGAGACCGTCGGGCCGATCGAATTGCCGGAGGCGACGCGGCCGGACGAGCTCGGCGATCTCGCGCGCGCGTTCTTGCGCACGCGCACGGCGCTGCACGAGGCGCAGCAGTCGCGGCAGCGTGTGGAGAAGCTCGCGGTGCTCGGTCGCATGACGGCGGCTCTCGCCCACGAAGTGCAGAACCCGGTCGCGGCGATCCGCATCCACGCCCAGCTCTGGCGCGGCGACTCCGGTCATCCGTCGGCCCAGACCATCGAGTACGAGGCCGCGCGCATCGAGAGCCTGCTCAACCAGTGGCTGTACCTGACGCGGCCGGAGCCGCCGGCGGTCGCCGACCTGGACCTCGGCGCAGAGCTTGCAAGGATCGTCGAGATGCAACACAGCCAGGCCGAGCACGCCGCCGTCACCGTGCGGCTCGAAGCGCCTCTCGGTGAGGTCGTCGCCGCCGATCGCCGCCGCCTGGAGCAGGTGTTCCGCAACCTGCTGACCAACGCCTGCCAGGCGATGCCGGGCGGCGGCACGTTGACGATCCGCACGCGCCTCGACGGCGACTCGGTGTGCGTCGACTTCATCGACAACGGGCCGGGCTTCTCGCCGACGGCGCTCGAACGCTTTGGCGAGTTCTTCTTCAGCGAGCGGGAAGGTGGCATGGGCATCGGCCTCAGCGTCGCGCGCGAGATCGTGCGCGCTCACCAGGGTGAGCTCTCGGTGCACAACCAGCCCGCCGGCGGCGCGGTCGTGACGGTGCGACTGCCGCGGCGCGCGGAGGTGGTGGCGTGAGCTACGTGCTGGTGGTGGAGGATGAGGCGGCGCTGGCGTCCGCCATCGGCATCCTGGTGCAGCGGCTCGGTCATCCCGTGCGCACGGCGGCGTCGGCCACGCTCGGCCTGCAGAGGCTGCGACAGGAGCGGCCGGCCTTGGTCGTGCTCGACATCGGCCTGCCGGACCTGAACGGCCTCGACGTGCTGATGCGCATCAAGGCGATCGACGCGGCGCTGCCGGTGCTCGTCATCACGGCGCACGGCAACCTGCAGAACGCCGTCGAAGCCCGCAAGCGCGGCGCCGCCGGCTACCTGGTCAAGCCGCTCGACCTGCCGGAGTTCGAACGCACCGTGCGCGCGCTCCTGCAGGAGGCCGAACCAGTCCTTGCCGCCGCGGTACCGCCGCCCGACGCCGACGCCGCGCCGCTCCTGATCGGCTCGTCGCCGGCGATGCAGCCGGCGTTCGCGGCGATCGCCCACGCCTGCGCGGTCGAGGCACCGGTGCTGATCACCGGCCCGACCGGCATCGGCAAGTCGCTGACGGCGAAGGTCATCCACCTGCACGGCGCCCGCCACCACGGGCCGTTCGTGACCCTGTCGTGTGCGAGCCTGCCAGAGTCGCTGCTCGAAGCCGAGCTGTTCGGCCACGAGAAGGGCGCCTTCACCGGCGCCGCCGAGACGCGCAGCGGCCACGTCGATCGTGCCACCGGCGGCACGTTGTTCCTCGACGAGATCGGCGACGTGCCGATGCCGCTGCAGGTCAAGCTGCTGCGTTTCGTCGAGGAGAAGGTGTTCGTGCGCGTCGGTGGCCGGCAGGAGCAGAAGGTCGACGTGCGCATCATCGCCGCGACCAACCAGGACCTCGAAGCCGCGGTGCGTGCGCGGCGCTTCCGCGAGGACCTGTACTACCGGCTGCGCGTGCTCGAGGTGAAGCTGCCGCCGCTGGCGGATCGCCGCGGCGACATCGCCGGCGTCGCCGCCTACCTGCTGGCCGGCATCGGCCGCGGTCGCAGCCTGTCGTTGTCGCGCGAGGTGGTGGCTGCGCTCGAAGCCCACACCTGGCCCGGCAACGTGCGCGAGCTGCGCAACGTGCTCGAACGTGCCGCGGCGGTCTGCCAGGGCGCCGTGCTGCTGCCGACGCACCTGCCGCCGGAGCTGCGGCCCGGCACCGAGACGCGCGCCACCGCCAACTTCCCGGCGCTCGATGCGGCGATGGCGACCTGGGTCGATGACCGCCTGCGCCACGAGGCCAAGTACAGCGACCTGCTCGACGAGCTCGAGACGCGCCTGCTGGCGCTCTTGCTGCCGCGCTTCGACCACAAGCCGACGCACCTCGCCCGCGCGCTCGACGTCAACCGCGCCACGCTGCGCAAACGGCTGCGCGACCGCGGTTATGCCCAGACCAACGATGACGCGGGCGGCGACGATGCGCCCGACGACGACACGACGTCCGTTCCCGATCCCGACCACGAGGGTTGAAGGTGAGCCAGCGGCGAGGCCCCGGCGCTGCCTTCTCCAGTGCGCGACCGCAACGGCCGGTGGTACGAGAACCTCGACCTGCTCTGCACCTGCTACGCCCTGCTGGCCCTGGAACCCTGCCGCTGAGGCCTGCCCGGGGAGCCAGCAGCTCCTGCTTGAACCGCCCCAGGCGAAGCTCGATGCTGCCCGGATGCGACCAGAATTGGTGATCGTCGGCGGTGCCCGCACCGCCATGGCGGAATACTCCGGCACGCCCGGGTTCGGCAAGTTCAAGGACATCACGGCGATCGATCTCGCCGTGCACGCGGCCAAAGCGGCGCTGCAGCGTTGTGGCGTGGCCGCCGAGATGGTCGACCAGACCTTCGTCGGCAACGTCACCCAGAGCAGCGCCGACGCCATCTACGGCGCCCGCCACGTCGCCCTCAAGGCCGGGGTGCCGATCGAGAAGCCGGCGCTGACCGTCAATCGCATCTGCGGCTCGGGCATCCAGTCGGTGGTCTCGGCCGCGCACGCAATGCTCACCGGCGAGGCGCAGCTGACGCTGGCCGGCGGCATGGAGAACATGAGCCAGGTGCCGCACGTGATCCGCGGCGCGCGCGAGGGCTTCCGCTTCGGTCAGGAGCCGAAGATCGAGGACCTGCTGTTCGCCGCGCTCTACGACCCGTACTGCAAGTTCTTCATGGCGCAGACGGCCGAGAACGTCGCCAAGAAGATCGGCATCTCGCGGGAGGCACAGGACGAGTACGCGCTGCGCAGCCACCAGCTCGGCGCCGCGGCGGTCAAGGCGGGCAAGTTCGCGGCCGAGATCGCGCCGCTGACCGTGACCGTGGGCAAGAAGGAGTTCGTCGTCGACAAGGACGACCACATCAAGCCAGAGACCTCGCTCGAAGGCCTCAGTGGCCTGCGCCCGGCGTTCGGCAAGGACGGCACCGTCACCGCCGGCAACGCCTCGGGCATCGTCGATGGCGCGGCCATGCTGGTCGTGACCACGGCGCCGCGCGCGAAGGAGCTCGGCCTGAAGCCGAAGGCGCGCATCCGCTCGTGGGGCCTCGCCGGTGTGCCGCCGGAGGTGATGGGCTTGGGCCCGGTGCCGGCGATCCAGATCGCCTGTGAGAAGGCCGGCCTGAAGGTCGCCGATCTCGACCTGATCGAGATCAACGAGGCGTTCTCGGCGCAGTATCTCGGTTGCGAGAAGGAGCTGAAGCTCGACCGCAACAAGTGCAACGTCAACGGCGGCGCGATCGCGCTCGGCCACCCGCTCGGCGCCACCGGCACGCGGCTCCTGCTGACGCTGGTGCGCGAGATGGAACAGACCGGCAAGGCGCTCGGCTGCGCGTCGGCCTGCATCGGCGGCGGCCAGGGCATCGCCATGATCCTCGAGCGGATGTGAGGCTGTGATGCGCGAGAAGACCGTCACGTTCAGCGGCCGCGTGCTGCATCTGACCGAGGACCAGGACCAGCTCAAGGCCCAGCTCTACGGCCACGAGCGCCTCGGCTTCGACCCGAAGCGCAAGCTGATCGACAACATCTCCACCGACGAGCTGACGCCGGGCTGGGTCTGCTACTACTACGACGAGACGCTGGCGCGTTACTGCCTGGTCGGCCTGCGCGGCGGCAACATCAAGCAGGACGCGATCAAGAACGGCGGCTTCTCGGTCATCGTCAGCGGCGTGTCGAAGGGCTGCGGCAGCTCGCGCGAGACGGCGCCGTACAGCGAGCGCGAGGCGGGCATCCGCCTCGTCATCGCCAAGAACATCGAGAAGATCTACGGCCAGAACTGCCAGAACATCGGCCTGCTGACCTCGACCGACTTCTCGCTGCTGCCGCGCATCGAGAGGGGCGAGGCGATCCCGATCGAGGAGTTCACCAAGGGCCTCGACCCGATCGCGGCCGAGATCGTGCGCCACGGCGGCCTGTTCGCCTACAACCAGGCGCGCCTCAAGGGCGACACGGTGCCGCCGGCGGTGACGACGAAGCCGCGGCCGATGACGTTGTGCGAGAAGATCATCGCCCGCCGCGCCATCGCCGACGCCAGGACCGGCAAGCTCGGCATCCCCGCGGTGGCGCCGGGCGACGCGCTGTTCGTGCGCACCGACGTGCGCTTCTCGCACGAGTACGTGACGCCGATGGCGGAGGCGCTGTTCCGCGCCGGGCTCGGTGACGGCGCCAAGGTCACCGACCCGCAGTCGGTGTTCGCGTTCCGCGACCACCTGACGTTCCTCGACCGCATCATGCCCGAGGCGCACGTCAAGATGGGGCTCAAGGAGCAGGCGGCGTCGCTGGCGACGGTGCAGGAGGCGTTCACCAAGAAGCAGGGCGTCAAGCTCTACGGCGAGGTGCAGCGCCACGGCCAGCTCGTCGGCAGCGAGGGCATCTGCCACAACATCGTCATCGAGGACATCGCCGAGCCGGGCCAGCTCGTGATCGGCACCGACAGCCACACCTGCATGGCGGGAGCCATCGGCTGCTTCGCCTTCGGCGTCGGCTCGACCGACATGGCGAACTCGTGGTTCACCAAGGACGTGCGCGTCAAGGTGCCGGAGTCGGTGCGCGTCAACCTGCGTGGCACGCTGCGGCCGGGGGTGTGCGCCAAGGACGTCATGCTGCACCTGCTCGCCGACGCGTTCTTCAAGTCGGGCGACGGCATCGGCAAGGTGCTCGAGTTCGGCGGGCCGGGCACGATGTCGATGTCGCTCGACGAACGCGCGACGTTGACCAACATGGCGGTCGAGGCCGGGGGCTTCACGGGCATCATCGAGGCCGACCAGGTGGTGGTGGACTACATCGCGGGTCAGCGCGGCACCGATCGGGCGAAGCTGATGGCGCAGATCGTCAAGGCCGATCCCGGTGCCGCCTACGCCAAGACGTTCGACATCGACCTCGGCGCGGTCGCGATCACGGTGGCGACGCCGGGCGATCCGCGCAACGGCGTGCCGCTCGCCGTGCTGCAGCAGCAGGGCCAGCACAAGGTGCACATCGCCTACGGCGGTTCGTGCACTGGGGGCAAGAAGGCGGACATGGACATGTACGCCGAGGTCGTGCGGAAGGCGCTGGCCAAGGGCCGCACGCTCGTGGCCAAGACCTACATCCAGTTCGGCAGCCAGCGCATCCGCGACTACGCCGAGAAGATGGGCTACGTGCAGCTGTTCGAGTCGGCCGGCGTCGAGCTGATCGACCCGAGCTGCGGCGCCTGCATCAAGGCTGGCCCCGGCGTGTCGTTCACGCCCGACGAGGTCACGGTGTCGGCGATCAACCGCAACTTCCCCGGTCGCTCGGGTCCGGGCCAGGTCTATCTGGCCAGCCCGTACGTGGTCGTCGCCAGCGCCTTCCTCGGCTGCATCGGCGGCCCCGACGAGCTGTGAGCTCCGCGGGGCGCGCCGGTCACTGACCGAGCACGGCGTGCACGGCGTTGCTCATGCCGCCGTTGCCGTTCGGCGCCGCGGCGTCGAACAGCAGCGCCTGCGTGAACAGCGCCGCGCCGGCGAGCGAAGGCGTCGGCGGGATCGGCAGCGTGTGCGTCACGCTGCCGGCGGCGAGCAGTTCGGTCAGCAGCAGGTCGGGACGCGTCTCGAGCCGGCAGCCACCGAAGCCGAGGAACGTCATGTCGAGCGGCAGGTAGAACCCAGGCCCGAACTGCGTGTTGTCGGTGCCGTGCACCATCAGGCCGATCGCGGTCAGCGCCCCGTTGCTGAGGCCGAGTGAGTAGCTGGTGCCGAGCACGGGCGTCGTCGTCGGTAGCAGCGACGGCACGCCGGCGCTGGTCGCGCAGCCCTGGCCGAACGGCGCCGCGATCGCTGTGGTCGGCGCCGTGAACAGCCACGTCTCGTTGCTGACGCCGGTCGAGGCCGAGCCGCCGAAGTACAGGGTGTAGCCGCCGATCGGGTCGTGGCCCAGGTAGCCCTCGGTGGACTTGGTGGGGCCGCTCGTCGCGACCTGCAGCCAGTCGTTGCCGTCGTAATCCCAGGTGTCGGTCAAGGCGCCGGCGTTGAAGCCGCCGTGCAGCACCACGCGACCGCGTGCCTCGTCGTAGACGCAGTTGGCGCGGTAGCGCGCGTTCGGCGACGTGGCGGGGAACCGGCGGGTCCAGTCGACGCCGTCGTACTCCCAGGTCCAGTCGTACATCGTGCCGGGCGAGAGCGCGTAGTAGCCACCGAACATCACCGTCACGGCGCGACCCTTGTCGTAGACCATCGCCGGGGACTCGAGGCCCGGCGGCGTCGTCGGCGTGATCACCTGCGTCCACGTGGTGCCATCGTACTCCCAGGTCTGGTTGCCGTTCGGGAAGCCGCTCATGGCCCCGTAGATGATCACCTTGCCGCGGCGCTCATCGAACGCCATCGCGTAGAACGCGCGCGCCGCTGGGGACGCCGTCGGCACCACCTGCTGCCAGTTGCTGCCGTCCCACTCCCAGGTGTCGTTGGCGGTGACGCCGGTGGTCGGCGACCGGCCGCCGAAGGTCACCACGCGGCCGCGCCGCGAGTCGAACACCATGCGGTGGCCCCAGCGCGCCGGCGGCGTCGTGGTCGGCGCCAGTTGGCTCCAGTCGCCACCGTTCCACAGCCAGGTCTCGTTGAGCAGCAGGGTCGGCCCCGACTGCAGGCCGCCGTACATCAGCAGCCCGCCGCTGAGCGGGTCGAAGCACATGGCGCCGGTCCGGCGCGGGGTGGGGTTGGTGGTCGGGGTCAGCTGCACCCAGGACTGGGCGACTGCGGACGCGGCGCCGAGCAACAGGAACGAGAGGGAGAGTGCGGGGATGGCGGTTCGCATAGGTGCCCGACAGGCGCTGTGTCGGGGCCGGCAAGCCAAGACAAAGACGCCGGGACAGTGCTGTTGCACTGGCCGCGGCCGCCGCAAACGCGGCGCCGGCAGTGCATCGACCACGGCGACCTCGTAGCCTGCGGCGCGTGGCGGCGTTGCGCTTGTTCGTGCGCAAGGTGCCCATTCCGACCCTCCGCTTCCGTGCCGCGAACCCGACCCGTGCGCGTCGCCATCGTCAGCTACTACGCCCCTCCCGAACCTGCGGTGGCAGCACACCGTGTGCTGCGCCTGTCGCGCGCCCTGCTCGCCGCCGGGCACGAAGTGCATTGGGTGACCCTGGACGAACGCCGCTTGTTGGCGCGCGACGAGACCCTCGCAGAGGCAACTCCGGCCGCGATCGTGCGCCACGGGCTCGGCGGTCCGACCCTGGCCTCGCGCCCGGTCGCGCGCAACTTGATCGAGAAGGTGCTGCGCAGCCTGACCCACAAGCTGCCGGATTGGTTCGCTCTGCCCGACAAGCACGTCGAGTGGACCCTGCGCCTGCGCCGCCGGCTGCCCGACCTGGCCCGCCGCGAACGCTTCGACGCGGTGCTGGTCACCTGCGGCCCACACGGCCAGCTGCTCGCCGTGCCCGGCCTGCGCCGCGCCTGCCCGGACCTGCGCATCCTGATCGACTACCGCGACCTGCTGAGCGGCAACGCCTGGACGCAGCGCGGCAGCGCGGCCCAGCGCCAGCGCATCCTGCGGCGCGAACGCGCGGCGCTGGCCTGCGCCGACGCGCTCTCGCTGAACACCGAAGAAGCGCTGGTCGAGTTCCGGGCCGCTGTCGGCGAACTGCCGTGTCCGGTGCAGGTGGTGCGCAATGCCGCCGACTACGCGCTCGCCGACGAGATCGACAACCAGCGGCCGCGCCCCGAGCTGGGGCC
>JAEUHT010000215.1 GCA_016793265.1 Planctomycetota bacterium | reverse complement strand
CCCCCCACGAGATCGTGACGCCGAGGTCCTCACGTTGCGCCCACGGCTCGCCGTCGACGAGCAGGTCGAAGTGGAACGGCTGCGGGATCGGCGCCAGTGTCACGCCCAGGACGTTGAAGCAGCGCTCGCGGTCGCTGTCGTTGCGCAGCTGCAGCGCAAAGGCGAGCGCCGTGCCCGGCGCCGGCCGGGTCGTGCCGAGCGCGAGGCGGGCGCGCAGGCCATCGACCGCCTCGCTCCACGGCGACGTCGTGCCGCTCATCATGAACCCGGTCGCCACCTCGAGCGGGACGAACGGCGCTTCGCCGGCGCCAGCCGCGCCGAGCCGCCGCAGCAGCAGCCGCAGCCGGTACGGTCCGGGCTCTTGCGGCACGCAGCCGGGAGCCTGCTCGGGGATCGCCACACGCAGCGGACCCCAGAGGAAGTCCTCGTGGGCGCCGTCGGCGTCGAGGCGGGCGTGCACGAGCGGCGCCACGCCGGGCACCGCCACCCGCAGGTCGACGAGCTCGACGGTCAGGCGCGAGGCGGTGGCGGCGAAGCTGCCGCCGACGCGCACGATCGGGCCGCGCTGCGTCTTGCCGTCCGGGCCGGTGAGCTCGCCGTCGAGCGCGAGCGGCACGGCGTCGCCGAGCCCGCCGGCGAGGCGCGCCAGCGCCGCGGCGTCGGTCTCGCCGACCTCGCGGGCGACGATGCGGCAGGCGCGGGTGGTGCGCGCCGTGCCTTCGAGCTCGAACTGCACCCCCGTGAACAGTTGCCACGCCGGTTGCCGCGGCAGCAGCCGCACCGTCAGCAGGTCGTTCTCGGCGGCGGCGGTCGTTGGTTCGCCCCGTTGCCAGGTGGCGATCACGACGACCACCGCGAGCGCGGCCGCCGCCAGCATCACGAGCCCTGGGCGCGGGGACCGTCGGCGCGCGGCGATCGGCGCCGTGTGGTTGGCGCCTGGGCCGGCGGGCGCGGCGGCGGCGTGCTCGGCCAGCGCCCACGCGAGCTCTCGCCGAGCCGCGCGCAGCAGGTCGGCGCGCGCGCGCAACGCCGGCGCGGCGGCGACGGCGGCGGCGACACGCTCACGTTCGTCCGGTGGCAGCTCGTCGTCGAGCCACGCCACCAGGGTGGCATCGTCGGGTTGGGCGGGAAGCTGGGTCATGGCTTGGCGAGGTCCTGCAGACGGGAAGCGAGCAGCACGGTGGCGGCGGCGAGGCGCGACTTGACGGTGCCGAGCGGCAGCTCGAGCGTGGCGGCGATGCCGGCGTAGTCCATGCCGTCGATCGCGCGCAGCAGCAGCGCGGCGCGCAGCGGCGGCGACAGCAGGTTGATGGCGCGGTGCACCCGTTCGCGGCGTTCGGCGGCGGCGAGGCGGGCGAACGGCTGTTCGGCGAAGTCGGCGACCACGGCGTCGTCGAGCCGCAGGTCGAGCTGGCTCGCGGTCGGTTCGTGGTGTTGCCGGCGCTGCTGCCGCTCCGACCAGCGTACGATCGTGCGCACGGCGATGCGGTGCGCCCAGGTCGTCGGCGCCGCCTCACCGCGGAACGAAGGCCAGGCGCGGGTCACCTCGCGGAAGGCCTCCTGGGTGGCGTCCTCGGCCGCCGGGCCGCACAGGTGGCGGGCCAGCCGGGCGACGCGCGGCAGCATCGCCGCGGTCAGGTCGTCGAGGTCGGTGTCGGCGGGCATGGGCTGACTTGGTGGCCCGCCGACCGGGCCGGGTTCGAACGCGCTGCGAAATCGTGCCGGCCGCCCGATGGCGGCCGACGACTACTTCGGCGTCGTCTCGAGCGCTTGCAGCAGCAGCTCGGCGCGGTGGGCGACCTTGCCCTCGGCGCCGCCCTTGAGCAACGCCCGCAGCGCCTTCGGCGCGGCGTCGGCCTTCTTCTCGCGCACTTGCTTGACGATCTTGTCGAGCTTGCGCTGCAGGGAGATCTCGGCCTTGACCGGCTCACTGTCGAACTCGGCGACGATGGGCTGCACCTCGGCGGTCCACTGGCTCGAACCGACCGCCTTCAGCAGGTCCTTGGCGGCGGCTTGCGCCTCGACCACGGCGCCCCGTTCGCGCAGCGCTTCGACCTGCTTCTTGGCGAGGCCATAACGCTTGTCGAGCTCGGCCTGCAGCGTCGTGCGTTCGGCTCCCTCGGGCAGCGCCGCGAGCAGGGCCGCGGCGCCGGCGAAGTCGCCCTTGCCGTAGAGCGTGGCGCGGAACTTCCTGGCCTCGGCAGTGTCGCCCCAGCCCTTCTTGACCTTCACCAGCTCGGCCTGCACGAGCTCCTCGATCTTGCCGGCGGACGACGCCGGGTTGCCGGACCACAGCAGCTTGCCGTCGACGCCGACCACGGCGCCGTTCGGGATGCCGTTCGATGCGGGGATCGGCACGAAGGCGCTGGTGCAGACGAAGGCATCACAGTCGGGGAACCGCTGGGCCATGAAGGCGCGCAGGTTGGCCTCGTCGCTGCCCTGGACCTCGACCAGGATCGAGACCAGGCCCTTGTCCGCCAGTTCGTGGTTCAGCTTGATGGCGCTCGGCACGGAGGCGCCAAGGCAAGGCCCTCAATGTGTGCCCCAGCGGTCGATGACGACCGGCTGGCCGAAGAAGTCGGCGAGGGTCTGGCGGCCGTCGCCGTTGAGGAAGGTGGGGAAGGTGGCGTCCGGCATCTGTTCGCCGACGCTGGCGCGCTTTTGCGCGGCGAGCGGCAGCAGGAGCAGGGACGCGGCGAGCAGGAGATGGGACTTCATGGCCTTGCTGCGTCGGGCAGTCGACGCGAGGCGCAGAGTCTAGGCAGGTCCGGTCGCAGCAGGTGTCCCAGGCATGCAACCATTGTCGGTTGCACCCCCCTGCCAGAGCCGAGCGCCGCCGCTGAGGCCGGCCAGGTTGTCGACGATGCTGATCTCGGGGGGCAGCTCCCGGGTGATCCGCCGGGCATTGCCGCCGCCGAGGTAGAGGCGGTCGAAGTGCGTCAGCGTGCGCAGGTTGGCGATCGCCTTCCACACGCGCTTCTCCCACTTGGCGTTGCCGATGCGCTTGCGCGCGGCGTTGCCGAGCTGCTGGTCGTAGGTTTCGCCCTTGCGGAACGGCTGGTGCGAGATCTCGAGGTGCGGGCACAGCCGGCCGTCCTGGTAGAGGCCGGTGCCGAAGCCGGTGCCGAGCGTGATCACCATCTCCAGGCCCCGGCCGGCGATGACGGCGAGGCCCTGCACGTCGGCGTCGTTGGCCACGCGCACCGGATGGTGCAGCTCGTTCTGCAGCGCGCCGGCGAGATCGAAGCCGTGCCAGCCGGCGTGGCCGAGGTTGGGGGCCGTCAGCACGAAGCCGTTGCGCACCATGCCCGGGAAGCCGACCGCGACGCGTTGGTAGGCCGGCAGCTCGCGAACGAGCCCCGCCAGCAGCGCCACGATCATCTCGGGCGGCGCCCCGACCGGCGTGTCGATGCGCACCCGTTCGCCGAGCATCTTGCCGCTGGCGTCGAGCACAGCCGCCTTGAGACCGGAACCGCCGATGTCGATGGCGAGGGTGTTCACGGCCGGCAGGGTAGCGGATGGGGCGCGCGAACGCGTGGGCTCTGCATGGGCCTGGATCGGCACCGGCGTGGGCCCGGCTCGAAGCGGTGGACAAAATCCGCCGCTGGCTCAGGCGGGCGCGCCGTTGTGCCGATGGGGCCGGCAGGAGACCTGCGATGCGCATTCTCGTCGTCGACCACGAGCCTTCGGCCCGCCTGCACCTGCGCCTGTTGCTCGAGCAGTGGGGACCGGTCGAGGAGGCCAACAGCGCCGAACTCGCGCTCGCCCACGCTCGCGCCGCGGCGCGGGCCGGGGACCCGTACGACCTGATCTGCGTCGACCTGCCGCCGCCGGGGTCGGTCGGCAGCGATGCGCTGGCCAGCCTGCGCGCCGAGCAGCAGGTGGCGCTGGTCGAACTGGTTGGCGTGGCGAACGGCGCCGGCGCGCCCGCGGTGGCGACGCCCGGAACCGACGCGGGTGTGGTCAAGCCGGTGACCGCCGCCCAACTGCGCCAGGTGGTCGAACGTCGCCAGCGTGGTCCGCGGCAGGGCTGAAGGCCGCGGCGCAGCGCCGCAGGGCCTGGTGGCGCGCGAGCCCAGCGCTCGGTTCAGCCGCCGACTTCGACCTGCAGCAGGTCGGTCGCCAGGGTGACGCGGTGCACGAAGTGCTGGCGCGCGGCGGCGGCGAGGTCGTGGCCTTCACATTCTGGATAGAAGTGCGTCAGCAGCAGGTGCCGGGCGTCGGCGCGCGCGGCGTGTTGGGCGGCGAGGGCGGGTGTCAGGTGGCCTTCGAGCTTCTGGCCGTCGGGCGTCGAGGCTTCACAGACGAACAGGTCGACACCGCGCGCGAGCTCGACGAGCTCGTCGCAGGTGTCGGCGTCGCCGGAGAACGCGACGCTGCGACCGCCTTTGGCGAAGCGATAGCCGAGGCTCTGCGCGGTGTGGCGGATCGGCAGCGCCACGGCGGTGAGGTCGCCGACGTGGAACGGGCCCGGCGGGATCTCCTCGATGCGCAGCTCGTAGTCGCGCGGCGACAGCCACGGCCAGACCTCGGTCAGCTTCGCCACCAGGCGCTGCAGCCCCGGGGCGCCGATCAGGCGCAACGGCCGGCGGCCGGCGTATCGCGGCGAACGCAGCGCGAACAGCAGCGCGGTCAGCTCGGCGCAGTGGTCCGGGTGGTAGTGCGTCAGCAGCACGGCGTCGATCGCCTCGACGCCGACGCCGGTCTGTGCGAGCCGGCGCAGCGTGCCGGGGCCACAGTCGACCAGGAGCCGCGTGGTGCCGGCGGTGAGCAGGTAGCCGGCCGGGAAGCGGCCATCGACCGGGATCGCGGTCCCGGAGCCGAGCACGGTGCACTGCATGGGGCGAGCGTAGGCTGCGGCTCAGCGTCCGTCGACTGCACGCAGCCAGCGCGCCACGGCGAGGGCGTTGGCGAGCCGTTCGCCGGCGCGGCCGCGGCCGATCGGCGGCGGCACGGTGAGCCCTTCGCGGCGCACGACCTCCTCGAGCAGCCCGGCGCGGCGGCCGGCGACGTTGCAGTAGGTCGTCTTCAGCACGACCTGCGCGGCGTCGGCGGGCAGCAGTTGCCGGCCCCAGTCGAACGTGGTCTGGGTCCAGGTCGCGAGGGCGGGGGCGGGGCCGACGAAGGCGAGGAAGCGCGTGCGCGCCGCCGCCAGCGGCTCGCCGCCGGCGAGGTCCGCCGCCGAGAGGCGCATGTGGGCGAGGTGGTTGGCCGCCGGGGGCGTCGCCGCGGGTTGCAGCACGGCCTCGAACACGGCCTCGCCGTCGAGGCGAGTCGCCACCCAGTGCACGAGCTCACGCGCGGCGTGCACGTCGCCGCCGGGCAGCGAGGACTCGGCGTAGACGACGACCAGGTCGTCGCGTCGCAGGTGCGGGGAACGCGCCCGCGACTCCCGCTGCCGCGGAGCCTTGAAGCGGCCGAAGCGCTTCACCTCGGCGGCGTGCGCGATCTGGCGGTCGATCATGCGATCGAACGCCGCCAGCAGGTCATCGAGGCCGCGGGTCGTCGGTTCGAGCACGCGCAGCGCCTCGACGATGGCCTCCAGCGTCGACACGTAGTCGGGCCGCGGCTCGCGGCGGATGCGGTAGCGGCTCGGTTGCGCCGGCTGCAGTCGCACGTGCGGCAGCCTGTGCAGCCAGGTGTTCTCACGGTAGAGGCGCCGCGCGTGCGCCCAGGTGCCGTCGACGACGATCAGCGCTTCGGGTCGGTCGGCCGGCGACAGCGAATCGAGGTCGACGGCGCGTTCGTGCGGGTAGAGCACCGCCGTGCGCGCCGGCACCTCGAGCGGCAGCGCCAGCGTGCCGGTGAAGCCGGCCCACGGTTCGTGCACCGACACGTTGGGCAGGCACAACCGCGCCAGCCGCGCGGTGCCGAACGGGTGGCCGCGTTCGTGCGGGTGCTGCAGGATGAAGATGCGCGTCTGTGTCGCCACCGTCGGCAGGTCGCCGCAGTGGCACATGGGCAGCGGCCTGAGGCAGCGGTAGCAGCGTTCGCGGCTGGTCGGTTCCGACATCGGGGGCCGCCACGTTAGCGACGGCGACGGGCCGAAGCTGCAGCCAGCCGCGGCCGTTCAGCCCGCCGGCTGCATGTGCAGCGCCAGGCTGCGGCTCAACAGCGTCGGGTCGATCGGCTTCGGCACGCAGCCGTTGCAGCCGGCGGCGAGGCAGCGTTCGAGTTCGGCGGCGGAGGTGCCGGTGGTCAGCGCCAGCACCGGCGTCGCCTGGTTGCGGCCGCGCAGTTCGCGCACGGCGCCGAGCGAATCGAGCCCCGGCGTCGCCATGTCGAGCAGGATCAGGTCGAACGGCACGTTGTCGAGCAGGTGCAGGGCGATCGGCGCGGTGCCCGCCGTCGTCACCTGCGCCCCGAGGCTCGCCAGCAGGCGCGCGATCAGCAGCATGTGGTCGGGCTCGTTCTCGATCAGCAGCACGCTGCCGGTGAGCCGGTGCGCACCGTGTGGGCCGTGGCCCGCTTGCTGGTCGGCGTCTGCCTCGGCCAATTCGATCTCCCACGCCGGCGCGTCCCGGCGCGGCAGCGTCAGCAGCATGCTGAGTCCGCTGTGGTCGGCGCGGCACGCCATCACCAGCCCTCCCTGCAGGAACGCCGCCAGGTGCTGGCACAACGCCGCGCTGATACCGGCGTCGACGCGGCAGTTGGGGTCGTGGTGCACGATGCTGAGGCGCAGGTGCTGGTGGTCGGCAGCGGCGGTCAGGTCGATCGGGCCGATCGTGCAGTGCTGCGCCGCCAGCATGATGAGCCGGGTCAGCAACTGGCGCAGCCGCACCGGGTCGCCGATCACCCAACGCGGCAACGAGGGGTCGAGGTCGGCGCGCAGCTCGACCGCGCGCGGGCTCAGCTGCGGGCCCGACTCCGCGACGCAGTCGCGCAGCACCTGGTGCAGGTCGAAGGTGTCCTCCATGCGGTCGCTGCCGCCGCGCAACAGCAGCTCGAGGTCCTCGAGGTCGTCGATCGTGGTGCCGAGGCGTTGCGCGAAGAAGCGCACGTTCTCGACCTGGTTCGGCAGGTCGCCCTGGACCTTCCCCGTGGCCAACAGGTCGGCGGCGGCGAGCAGGCTGGTGAGCGGGCCGCGCAGATCCTGCACGATGTCGTGGGCGCTGAGGCCCGGGGGGAACGAGTCCCTCTCTAGGTTCTTGTCCATGCTCGCGGTTCTGGTTGGTCGGCGTGGTCGGCCGCCGTGCCAGCCTCATCGGTCGATGGACCTCCGGGTCTGGATCAGCCGTGCGATGTGCGGCGCGGCTGCCTTGCCATGGCCGCCTCGAGTTCCGGAACCGTGTTCACATTCACCCAGGCCAGCAGCTCCGCGTCGAAGGCCCGCAGCTCGCCGTCGTCGAGCACACGCACGCCCGGCAGCTCCGCGAGCGTGCGCGGCGTCCGGGTCCCGGAGGCCAGCAGCGCCTCGACGTGGGGCCGCACGACAAGGCGGTAGATCGCGCCGAGCGGCTGCAGCCGGCCCGCGACGCGCGGCATCACCAGCGGGGCGTCGCCGAGGCGGTCGGCGAGCCCGCGCACGGCCGCTTGGGTCAGGAACGGCTGGTCGCAGGCGCAGACGAACGCGGCGTCCGCCGCGCCGAAGCCGTGGTGGTCGGCGAGACCCGAGAGGCCGGCGGCGATCGCGGCGAGCGGGCCGGAGTCGGGCGTGGCGTCGGTGGCGACCTCGACGCCGGCCGGCAGCGGCGGCAGCGGCTGCGCGGCGTCGCGCTTCACCACCAGCACCGGCGTGGTGCAGGTGAGCAGCGTGCGGCAGGCGCGGCCGAGCAGCGTGTCGCCGGCGAACGGCAACGACTCCTTCGGTTGCCCCATGCGCGTGCTGCGTCCGCCTGCCAGAATGATCGCGCCGAGCCGCATGCGCTCCTTCTCCGTCATGGCGAGCCGGCGCGCAAGCACCGTCGTATGCAGACCCCACAACCCCGGAAGGCCGACCTCGTCTCGCCGTTCACGTTCCGCATCGAGTGGCGGGACGGCATCACCACCGACCTCGCGGCCCGCGCGCTGCGGCTCGCCTGCCCCTGTGCGGGCTGCATCGAGGAAGGCACCGGTCGGGCGCTGCTCGATCCGGCGACCGTGCCGGCCGACATCCTGCTGCTCGGCGCCGATCTCGTCGGTCGCTACGGCCTCAGCTTCCAATGGAGCGATGGCCACCGCACCGGCATCTTCGCCTGGCCGCAGCTGCGGCAACTCGGCGCGGCGGGAGGTGGCGCGTGAGCGGCGCTGCGGCCTGGCGGTCGGCGGCGAAGGACGCCGGGCGGGTGTTCGAGCGCCTCGATTGGCAGCGGCTCGGCGAGCTCTACTTCCACTGGGGTGGTGCGGACTTCTGGTCGGAGAAGCGGCCGCAGGTGCTCGAGCTCGGCGCCGCGCTGGGAGAACAGTTGGCGAAGCGCGTCGACCGCGGCGGCAGCTCGTTGTGGGTCGGCGCCGGCGTCGCCGAACTGCCGGTGCTGCTCGGTGAGGTGGGTGCGCTGGGTCGCACCGTGATCGCCACCAACCTGCGCGCCGAGGAGTGTGACGTGCTCAACGAAGGCCTCGCCGCGGCGTTGCCCGCCTGCCCGCTGCGTTACGTCGCCGCCGACGCGCGGGTCGCCGGCGTGGCGCCGTTCGACCATCTCGGCTGCATCAGCGTGTTCACCGACCCCGAGACCTGGCCGGTGCTCAGCGACGTCGCCTACGGCCGCATGGCGCCGGTGCAGCTGCCGGTCGAGCAGTTCGTCGCCGAACGCGAGCAGGCGCGTGCCCTGGCCAAGGCGCTGCTGGCGCGGCTGCGGCGGCCGGGCCTGGTGACGACCACCGCCGAGGAGGTCGCCTGGCTGCTCTCTGCCGCCGCCGAGGTCGGCGATACGATCGACGCCGACGAGGAGCTCGTGGCGACGGCCGTGGTCGGCGACCCGGTCGGCTGGCTGCGCGTCACGGCACCAGCATGAGCCCGATCGGGTTGCTGACGTCGGTGAACAGCTGCGTCGAGCCGAGCAACACGGCGGCGAAGTGGGTCTGGCCGGTGGTGAAGCCGGGCAGCGGCGGCATCGTGAACGTGGCGTGCCCTTCGCCGGCGGCGTCGAGCTGGCCGAGGAAGCTCGCGAACACGGGGCCGTTGAGGCCGTCGAGGCCGAGCGCGGTGAACGAGTCGGGGTTGAGCGGCAGCGTCAGCCCGGCGCCGAGCGGGAAGCCCGGGCTGGTGCCCGAACCGCCCCACACGATCAGGTAGAGCGCCGTCGCCGGGTTCACGCACGGCGCCACCACGGTCGGGTGCAGCGCGCCACCGGCGCCGACCGCGATGGTGCCGGCATCCCCGAGCGTCATCGGGTCGTGGAACTCGAGGTGCACGCCGCACGGGCCGGCGCTGGCGAGGGCGACGGCGAGCCGCGTGTTGTCGTTCTCGTTGCTCTCGTGCACCACGTTGCTGCGGTCGGCGACCGCGAACAGGTAGTGCAGCTGGGCCGGCAGGCTCCACGGCAGCTGCGCCGCGCGCTGCACCGGCGCCGACTGACCGGCGCCGAGCGTGTTCACGGTGGTCTTGCCGAGCCAGGTCGAGGTCTGCACGTTCCACGTCGATGACGTCGAGACGAAGAAGTCGACGTCGAACGGGCCGGCCGCGCCGGGGCCGTCGTTGACCACCGTGGCGTTGAGCGTCAGCGGCGACCCGGGTTGCACGTAGAGCGTGCTGCCGCTGAACGCGGTGAAGCGCAGCTGCGCCGCGGTCGGATCGGCGACCACCACCTGCCAGCTGTGCGACTCGGTCATCACGTTGGCCGGGTCGTTGCGCACCAGCGCCGTCTGGTCCTTCACGGTCACCGACAGCGTGTGGCTGCCGAGGCTCGTCTGCGCCGGATCGAGCACGTAGCCGCTGCCGGTGGCGCCGGCGATCACCTGACCGTCGAGCCGCCAGGTGATCAGCGGGTTGTTGCCGGCCGGCACGAAGTGCGTGATCGAGAACGGCTGCAGGTTCGGCACGTCGACGTTGACCGTCGCCGCCGCCGGTGAAGCGCCGGTGATGACGTTGGTCACCGAGTTGGTGATCTTGACGACGCCCTCCTGGCAGACGCGGCACATGGCGACGCCGAGCGAGCGCATCAGGCAGTTCGCCTTCGGCCGGTAGAGCCCGTAGAGGTAGTAACCGGCGCCCTCGAAGGCGCTGATGCCGTCGGTGCCTTGCCACAAGGACCACTTCTGCCCGGTGGCGGACTTGGTGATGTTGGCCTGCGACGGCTCGCTGCCCGAGTACGTCGTGGTGTACGGGTAGTCGTACTCGTCGGCGAGCTGGCCGACGCTGTGGCCCATCTCGTGGATCTGCACCTCGCTCATCCACGAGCCGGTGTAGCTGACCGCGAACGTCGCCGCACAGCCGCCGTAGCGCGTGTCGTTGACCATCACCAGGATGCGGCCTTCGTTGGCCGGCGCCAGCGCGGCGTCGGCGAGCGCCTGCGAGGTGTTCTGGATGTAGAGGCAGCGGTCGGTGCCGCCGTAGTTGTAGGTGGCGTCGTAGACGGTGTTCTTGAACACCGGCGGCGTCTCGTCGGGGCGATCGGCGCCGCTGTCGACGCTGGCCCGGAACACCGTGTGCACGTTGTAGTAGGCGCCGAAGGTCAGGTAGGGCTCGTGCTGGAACAGCGAGGTCAGGAACGCCTGTACGTCCTGGTTGAACTTCGTCTGCTCGCTGGCCTGATAGCCGTCGCCGAGGATGACGATGTCGTAGCGCGTCTGCGTGGTGCCGTTGTTGAGCACCGTGGTCACGGTCTGCGCCACCGTCGTCGTGGTCAGCGCCGCCGCGGCCAGCAACGCGTGCGGCACCCGGATGCGGGAGGACGGGCGGTGCCGGCTCATCGGCGTTCTCCTGCCAGCGCGGCGATGGCGGCCCCGGCTTGTTCGCCGACGGTCGTGACCACGGCGCCGTCGCGGCGCGTGAACACGTAGCTGGCGGCGGCGACGAAGCGCGGCGCGTTGACGAGCATGGCGACGTGCGGGTCGCGCACGACGCAGCCTTCGACGCGCACGGGCTTGCCGGCCTCGCCGGCGTCGACCGCGAACTGCGAGAGGTCGACCGGCAGCTCGGCCAGCACTTCGCCGGCGGCGCCGCGGATGGTCAGCGTCCAATCGCTGGTGAGGCCCTTGGCGGCGCCGGCCCACGGGTCACCCTTCGCCACGGCGCGGGTGATCGTGAGGTGGTCGCGGTCGCCGTCGACGACGAGCACGTAGTGGCCGTCGGCGGTCGCCGGCGCGGGAACGGGAGCGATGGGCGTCGACGGGCCGGGGAGTACGAACCAGCCGAGGGCGGCGACGGCGATGCCGGCGCCGAAGCGGAGCGGGTGCTGCATGGGTCTCTGAGGGCGGGCGGGGCGCGGCGCATGCTACCTGGAAAGCGGCGCCGTTGGCGGCAGCATTGGCGGGATGGACTTCCGTGGCCTCGTCTTGCTCGCCCCGCTCACCAAGGGCGGCAACCTGCCGTTCCGCCGCCTCTGCCTCGACCACGGTTGCCGCGTCACCATGGGGGAGATGGCCTACGCCTACCAGGTCGTCAAACGCAGCAAGAGCGAGCTGGCGCTGTTGCGCAAGCACCCCGACGAGACCTGTTTCGGCGCCCAGATCGCGGCTTCGCGCCCCGGCGACGCCATCGCCGCCGGCCTCGCCGCGGTCGAACGTGGTGCCAGCTGGGTCGACCTCAACTGCGGCTGCCCGATCCACGACATCGTGCGCCGCGGCATGGGCGCGACGATGCTGCAGCGGCCGGCGCACCTCGGCAAGCTCGTCGCCGAGATGGTCAAGGGCCTGCCGGTGCCGGTCACCGTCAAGATCCGCCTCGGCTGGAGCGAGGGGGAGCAGAACGCGAGCGAAGTCGCCAAGGTGATCGAGGAGGCGGGCGCCGCCGCGGTGACCGTGCACGGCCGCACGCGCGAACAGCGTTACTCGCGCGCCGCCGACTGGGACGCCGTGGCCCGCATCGCCGCCGAACGCACGATCCCGGTGATCGGCAACGGCGACCTGCTGACCTGGTACGAGACGCACGACCGCTGGCAGCAGAGTGGCGTCGCCTCGGTGATGATCGGCCGCGGCGCCTTGATCAAGCCGTGGATCTTCCGCGAGATCGCCGAGCGGCAGGCGTGGGAGCCGACCGCCGAGCAGCGGCTCGGGGTCTGGTTCGACCTGGCGCAGAAGATGAAGGTGCACTTCCGCGACGACGAGAAGGGCCGCGAACGGGCGATGCGCTTCCTGCCGTGGCACTTCGAGTTCCTCTGCCGCTACCGGCCGTTGTCCGCGCCGGTGTATGTCGAGCAGGCGAAGGCGCACCCGCTGATGCAGACGCGCTTCGCCGACGACGAAGCCGACCTGCCGCTGCTCGAACGTGTGCTGCGCGACTCCCGGCCGGAGCTGCATACGCGGCTCGCCGACGTGCTGTGGCGGGCCGCCGATGCCGCCGAGGCAGAGGCGCGTACGCTCGCGCTCGCCGCCGAGATGCCGCCGGTCGCCGGTTCGACCGACGAGATCGCGGTCGCGCAGGGCTGACGCCGGGGCGGCGCGGCTGGTCGAAACACCTGCGCGTGTGACCGCTGCCGTCGACCCGTCTAGGTGCCGGCGGCCGCGTTCGCGCGGCCCCGGGTACGGATAGGCATGGAAACCGGCCCGGGACGAGACGAGGCGGGGCCCCGGGCGATGGCGTCCGGGGCTCCTTTACTTCCCGGGCTCCGCCCCGGGTGGCGGCGTATCGCCGTCGGCCGGCGCGCGCGTGGGGGCCGTCAGCATGTCCTCGAGGAAGAAGGCCGCGAGGCCGTGCCGGCCCTCGACCCCCGCCTTGCGGTAGATGCCGCGCGCCTGCTGGCGAACGGTCGCCTCCCCGGTGGCCCGCGCCGCGGCGACTTCCTTGTGGCTGAGCCCCTTCAACAGCAGCAGGGCGACGTCCTTCTCCGCGTTCGTCAGCTGCCAGGCATCGAACTGGCGGTCGATCGCCTGGCCGAGCCCCGACAGCAGCTCCTTCGTCTGTTCGCGCCACCGGCTGGCCTCGCGGCTGGTCTGCTGCAGGCTGAGGCCGAGCTCCAGCGCATCCGCGGTCGCCCGCTGCGCAGCCAGCCGCATGCGGCGCAGCTCACGGGCCACCAGCAGGGTGCCGAAGCCGGCCGCGGTGACGATGCCCGCTTCGACCACCAAATGCGGCAGGTCCGAGAGATCGGAATCGGCCACGAGATCGGCGATGGCCAATATCGCGACGGCCAGGAAGAGGGCCACCAGCCTGCGGAACGGGGGCGGGGCGCATCCGTCGTCTGGCGCAGAGCACGCCTGCAAGTCCATGGGGCGCGAACCCTATCACGGATGCGGCGGCGACTCGCTGCGATGTTCGGCCCGGAGCAGCGTTGGCGTGGGCCGTGCGAATCGCACCCTGAAAGCAACATGAACACTCCAATGCACCCGATGCTCGTTCACCTGCCGATGGCCCTCGCGGCCCTGGTCCCCATGCTCGCGTTCGGGCTGTGGTTGGTCACCTGGCGCGGCTGGCTGCCTGCCCGCTCCTGGTGGCTGGTCACCGCCCTGCAGGCGCTCTTGTTCGGCAGTGGCCTGCTCGCGATGCGCAGCGGCGAAGCCGATGAGGAACGCGTCGAGCGCGTCGTCGCCGAGGCCGCCATCGAGGCCCATGAGCACGCGGCGGAGCGCTTCGTCTGGGCGGCGGGCCTGCTGCTGCTGCTCAGTGGGGCGCCGTTGCTGCTGCGTTCCCGCCCGACCTTGGCACGGGCGGCGTCGTTGGCGACGGCGCTCGGCGGCGTCATCGTGCTCGGCCTTGGCTACGCGGTCGGCTCGGCCGGTGGCGAACTGGTCTACCGCCACGGCGCGGCGGCGGCGTTCGCCTCCGGCGGGGCGGGCAACCCCGCTGCGCCGGCGGCACGAACACGCCGGGGCGATGACGATGACGGCGAGCGGTGACAGGGACCCGGCCGCCCGTCAGTGGCTCGATGCCAGCGGCTTGCCTTCGAGCAGGTGCACGAGGGCATCGAGCTGCTGCATCGAGTGGCTCAGGCGCTGCCCCGCGTGCGTCAGGTCATTCGCCGAGACGTTGTTGGAATCGAGGCCGGCGGTCAGCGCCTCCAGGCCGGAGGCGTAGTCGCGGATGCTGGTGAGGATCTGCTCGCCGTTCTGCCCGAGGCTGGTGACGGCCGCCTGATGTTGGTCCAGGGCGCCGTGCAAGGTGGTCTGGTTCGACCCGACCCGCGTGATCAACTCGACGACCTGCTGCGAGGTGGTCTGGGCGCGGGACGCGTCGGCCCGGATGCCGGCGACTCGCTCGGCGATGCCGGCGGTGGCCTTGGCCGTGCGGTTGGCGAGGTTGCGCACTTCCTCGGCGACGACCGCGAAGCCGCGACCGGCGTCGCCCGCGCGGGCCGCTTCCACCGCGGCGTTGAGGGCCAGCAGGTTGGTCTGGAAGGCGATGCCGTTGATGAGCTCGACGACCTCGTCGATGGCGCGGCTGTCGTTGCTGAGCTTGACCAGGGTGTCGCGCAGACCGCCGGTGTGCGTCACGGCGTCGGCAGCGACACTGCCGGACTCGCTCGTGGTGCCGGCGAGCTGCGCGAAGGCCGCGGTCGTGCCTTGCAGGCCTTGCGACCACGCCGCGACACGCTCCTGCAGGTGTGTCCGCCACTCGGGCAACGAACTGCCGAGGTTGTGCACCGCCTCGGCGTGGTTCTTGGTCGCCTGCGCGGAGTGCGCCAGTTCGCGGTGGGCGGCCGCCAAGTCCTCGTGCACGGTCGCGATCGCCATCACCGTGTGCTGCAGCGTGTCGGCGAGGCAGTCGATCGACTCCGCCAGCTCGCTGACCTCGCCGGCGGCGCGCACGCGGCCGAGCCGCTGCGAGTAGTCGCCCTGGATCATCGCCTTGGCGACGCGGTTGGCGCGTCGCATCGGCGCCGCGATCCAGTGCGCGAGCGTCGCCGCGGCGATCATCGCCAGCAGGCCGGCGAACAGCAGGTCGTGCAGCACCTGCTCCTGTTGACCCGTCACGGCGTTGCGGCGGGCGGCGTCGGCGCGCGCCATCTGGCGCGCGAGTTCGGTGTCGAGCGCGGCGACCAGGGAGTCGTGCAGCTGCTGGCCCTGCTCGTTGACCCGCGCATAGGCGCGCTTGGTCTGGAAGTCGAGGTGTTCGGCGATGGCCTCACGGTAGTTGTCGACGCAGGCCCGCAGCTGCGGTTCGGCGATGCCGGCGCGCGTCGCGGTGGCAGCGAGGCCCTTGGCGATGCGGTCGAACGCCGCCGCGTGCTCCCGCTGGCGGTCCGCGTGCTGCGTGCCGAGCACGCGGAACACGGCGACCCGCAGCCGTTGGCTGCCGAGCTGGAGGTCGCGGTTGGTGGCGAGCTCGTCGTCGATGCCGCGCAGGGTTTCGCCGAGCGCTTGCATCGACCGGCCGGCGGCATCGCCCTGTTGCCAGAGCAGCAGCAGCAGCACGCCGAAGCAGGCCATGATCTGCAGGCGCAGGCCACGCAGGGGTCGCAGCAGGCGGTGCCAGGGAGCGCCGGAGGTTCTCATTCTGGTTGCCGGTCTATCGGTCCCGGTCGCGCGGCTGCTTGCCTGATTCCCGGTGCGGGCCCGTAGGCGCCGTGGCATCGGGACTTGGGCGGCCTGGACTTCGACGCGCAGGTTGAGCCGCGCTCGCGATTCAAGCTAGGGGGGAACCCTGACGAAAACCCGGCATGCTCCGGTTCCTGGTCTCGATCGTGCTGCTGCTCGGTGGGTTGGTGGCGCAGCGCTACACGATCTCCTCGGATCCGTGGATCGCCTGGGCGCCGGTCTGGGTCGCGCAGGAGAAGGGCCTGTGGCGGCAGCACGGCATCGAGGTCGAGGTCGTCGCCTACGATGGCAACGACGCTGCGGCGTCGCTGGCCGCCGGCAAGGTGGACTTCTGCATG
>JAEUHT010000189.1 GCA_016793265.1 Planctomycetota bacterium | reverse complement strand
AGGATGCCGGTGCGCACGAGCACCTGGGGCTCGGTGATCACGCAGGTCGGCCACGCCGTCGGCGACCACGGCCGCCACGTCGGCACCAGGAACAGCGCCGCCGAGACCACGAGCAGCGCGGCGAAGGTCCAGCGCTGGCGCGCACCGCCGGCGAGGAATCGCGTCGACGCCAGCACGAACGGCAGCACCAGCAGGTTGGAGTGCCGTTGCCAGTCGAAGGCGATGCCGAAGATGCTGAGGATGCCGAGCAGCACGAGCCACAGCTGCCACCGTTCGGTGCGTTCGCCAGGCCGCCGCTGGTGCGCCGCGAGCATCGCCAGCAAGGGCCCGGTGCCGACGACCCAGTGCACGACGGCGAGGCACCAGACCACGAGCGTGCCGCCCGGGAACAGCGGGTGCGAGAAGAAGTAGTCGCTGCTGTAGGTCGGCTGGGCCGTGGCCTTGACGAGCAGGTAGAAGCCCGCGTAGAGCGCGAGCGCCACGCCGGCGCCGATCAGGTCGGCGCGCCAACGGCGATCCTCGCGGCGACGCAGGAACCACAGCCAAGGCAGCAGGAACGCGGCCAGTTCGTGGTTGAGCAGGTTGGCCAGGAACAGCGACCAGAACAGCCACGGCCAGCGCGCCGTCAGCATCGACGCGAAGAACAGCGAGTAGCACAGCGGATCGACGTAGCCGACCCAGTGCTCCTTGTACATCTGCACCGGCGCCGTCAGCGCGACCGCCAAAGTGATCAGCACCGCGTCGACGAAGGCGCCGGCCCGCCGCAGGCAGAAGAAGCCGACCATCGTCAACAGCAGCACGTTGAGCCCGCGCACGAAGCCGAGGAAGTGCTCGCCACCGCAGCCGAGCGCCCACGCCAGCAGCGGGCCGAGCAGGCGATGCGGGAACTGCCCGTAGAGTGCGAAGGGGTCCTTCGACATCTCCAGCCACTGCGCGCCGAACGCCGCCGGCGTGGGCTGCAGCGGCACCAGCCAGCACGACACCGCGTAGGCGCCGAGCGCGGCTGTCAGCGCGGCCGCGAACTGCAGGCCGGCGCAGTCGACGCGCGCCGCGAGCAGCTGCCGGCACCCGATCGGCGCGACGGACGGTGGCGTGGGCAGCTCGCTCATTCCGGCAGAACCCTACGAGCCCCGGCGAAGGCGGTCAACCGAGCGGTGGCGGGCCCACCAGCTCTTCACCATGCCACCGTCGTCACGTCACTTGGTGCGCTTGATGACGTGATAGCCGTAGGGGCTCTTCGCCTTGTCGTACGGCGCGACGCCGATCTGGCCGACCTGCAGCCGCCAACCGACGTCGCCGAAGCCCGCCACCATCTGCCCGCGCCCGGCCTTCGTCATCGGGTAGATGCCCGGCCCGGAGTCGTTGCTGTGCTGCTTGCGCAGCGCCGAGAAGTCCTCGCCGGCGACCGCCTTCTGCCACACCTCCTCCGCGAGCTTCTTGGCGTCGTCGAGCGAACGCGTCACGCCCGTGATGCGCGGTGCGCCCTGGAACGCGATCAGCACGTGTTCGACCTCGATCTTGTCGTCGCTGTGCTCGGGGCGCGCCTGCAGTTCGGCGATGGCGGCGTCCATCGAACCCGCGGCCTTCGCGGCGCCCCCAGGGCCGTTGGGTTGGCTGCCGCCGCCAGCCGGATCGCTGCCGCAACTGGCGCCGCACAGGAGAACAGGGACGAGAGCGCACGACCGCAGGAGGTTCATGGGGCCACCCGTCTACCTTGCGCCCGGCACGAAGCAAGCGCCCGCCCCGACGCCGTCCCTGCGACCAGCCCCGCCGGGGAAGTCTCGCGCCGCCCGGCCGGCCGTCCGTAGAGTCTCGACCGATGCGCCGTCCGCTGCCCTGGCTCGCCCTCCTGTGCCACTTCGTGCTGGCCACGGGCTACGCCCTCGGCACGCCCGCGTTCGAAGGGCCCGACGAGAACAGCCACTACGAGTACGCGCAGCACCTGGCCAACGCCGGCACCTTGCCGCTGCCGCCCGCGCTCGCGCAGCAGCGCGGCCTGCCGCAGAGCGAAGGCGCCGTGCTCGCGCACCATCCGCCGCTCTACTACTCGCTGCTCGCCATCTTGCTGCAGTCGACGGGCCGCGCCGACACCGTGTTCGGGCCGCTGACCAACCCGACCTTCGGGCAGCCCGGCGCACCCGCGCAGCACCTGCACTTCCGGCACGGCGCCGACGAACGCGCGCCGCTGCGGGACGGCCAGGGCACGCTGCGGCTGCTGCGCTTCGTCTCGGTGCTGCTCGGCGCCTGCTCGCTCATCTCGGTGCTGCAGCTGGCCCACCTCGCGTGCCCCTCGCGCCCCGGCGTCGCCGACGCGGCGGTGCTGCTGCTGGCTTGTTCGCCGATGTGGTCGTTCCTGCACGGCGTGCTCAACAGCGACGTGCTCGCCATCACCATCTGCTGCGCCACGCTGCCCGTGCTGGCGCAGCTCGCCACCGAACCACGGCGCAGCCCCAGCCGCCCGATCGGCCTCGGCGCGCTGTTGGGGGCGGCACTGCTGACCAAGCTGACGACGTTGTTCCTGCTGCCGCTGACCGGGATCGTCTACGCCGCGGCCGCGCGGCGGCGACCGTACGCGCGCCGCGCGCTGCTGCTCGAGGCCGCCCTCACCATGTTCGTCGTCGCGGCCGTGAGCGGCTGGTGGTTCTGGCGCAACCACACGCTGTTCGGCGATCTGCTGGCCAGGAACGTGCACGACGCGGCGTTCGCGCCGATCCCGCCCGACTACCGCTGGGCCTGGCTCACGGGCGGTTTCCTGCCGCAGGTGTTCCCGTCGCTGCTCGGCACCTTCGGCTGGTTCAGCCTGCCGCCGCACCCGCTCTTGGTCTGGTCCGCTGCCGCCACCACGGCGCTGGCGCTGCTCGGCCTGGTCTTGCCCGCCGCCGATCGGGCGCCGCGGCCACGGCCGCTGTGGCTGCTCACGCTGGCGTGCCTCTTGGTGTTCGCCGGCACGGCACACTTCAACTGGACCGCGCCACAACCACAGGGACGCCTGCTGCTGGCCGCCGCCGCGCCGGGCGCCGTGCTGCTCGCCGCGGGCCTCGTGCGCGGCGCCGATCGCGTGCGGCTCACGCGCTATGGCGTGGCCTTCGCCGCGCTGCCGCCGGCGATCGCCGCGGTGGTGTTCTTCGCCTGGTTCCGGCCCGCCTTCGACCCCACGCTGGCGCCGGCACCGGCGACGCACGCGGCGCTCGTCGGTGACCTCGTCGGCGACGACGGGGCGACCGGCATCCGTTGGCGCGGCGAACCGCCACCACCCGCGTCGACCGCGCCGGTGCTGCGCTTCCTGGAACCGGGCGCGCCGGCCGGCGCCAGCTACACGCTCTACGCCTACGACCACGGCGGCCGCGTCTGGCTCGCGCTGCACGAATGGAGCGGCGGCAGGCTGGCGGCGCAGGACGGCGCCCCCCTGCCGCAGCCCGCGTTCGAGTTCCTGCCGCGCGGCGTCGACGTGCTGCTGCGGCTGCGCCGCGTGCCGGACTGGGCCGCCGGCGAACGCGCGGCGACGATGCCGACGAGCCCGCCGCTGCCGTTCCGCCGTGAGTGACCCCCGCCACGATCGTGACGCGGCGCCTGCCGCCGGCGGCGCCTTCAGCGCGTGATGCCGCCGAGCGCCGGCGGGCCGACCGCGGTCTCGCTGCCCGGCACCTCGACCGCGTCGAGCCACAGCGTATCGAAGCCATCGGCTGCCGCCGGCACCTCGACGTGCTCCGCGCGCAGGCCGGCGATCATGCGCAGCCCCGCCAGCTCCGGCGCCGGCGGCAGCGGCACGCCCATGGTCTCGCCGAGCACCACGCCATCACGCACGAAGCGGTAGCGGAAGGCAACCATGCCGAGCACCTGCACACGCAGCGGCCCCGCCGCCTGCGGCACCACGAAGCGCACCGCCAGGCCGCCGTCGTAGACGAGCCGCAGCGCCGGCACCTCGAACCACATCGACCCGAGCGCCACGTCGCGCGGCAGCTCGGCGGCGTCGACGACGAGCCGCGGCGGCGTGAAGTAGTGTTCGGCGAGGTAGGCGCGCAGGTCAGCGTCGAAGCGGCCCGTCGTCAGCGCCCACAGCGCCGCCAGCCGTTCGCGCGCGAACAGCGGCGCCTGCGTCGCCAGCCGCAGCGCTTCGTAGTAGCGGTGCAGCCCCGGGTGCCGGATGCGGTTCTCGCCGCTGGCGAGCGACTCGAAGTAGCCCTCGGGCACGCGCCGCAGCACGTGGCCGATGCGCCAGTGGGCCGGGTCCTTCGCCGGCAATCGCGCCAGCAGCGCGTCACACAACAGCGTGTCGATCAGGTGGCCGCGCGCGCCCATCTGGAAGCCGGCGACGCCGACCGAGCCATTGATCAGGAACCAGCGCTGCTGGCGGCCTTCGGGCCAGACCTGCCGCCAGAACGGCTGCTGCTCCATGTCGCCGAAAGCCGGCGGCTGCGGCCCCGGCAGCAGGCCGAGCCCGTGGCTGTAGTGCATGCGCCGCTCGTCGACGATGCCGTGCTGAGCCTCGATCGTGGCGGCGTCGATCGGCGTGTCGCCGGCCGGCGAGGTCAGCCACGGCGGCAGGCCCGGCGCACACGACGCGCCGAGCGCCACGAGGCCGAGCGCGATCGCGCGCGCCCCCGCGAGCCGCGGCGCCAGCACGCAGACGGCGATGACGAACGGCGGCAGCAGGAAGCGGCCGGCCATGAAGTCGCCGCCGACCTTGACCACGTAGCCGACGTAGAGCAAGGCGCCGAGCGCGAGCCAGCGACGGCGGCGATCGGCGAGGCCGACGGCGATGCCGAGCAGCACGGTCGCGAACAGCACCGGATCGTGCAGCGCCGCGTGGCCGAGGTAGTGCAGGCCCTGCTGCACCGCGGCGGCGAACGGGATGCCGGTGCCGAAGGCCTTGGCGTGCGCGGTGACCGGCAGCGGCGAGCCGTAGTAGACGACCGCGAACCCGAGCCAGGCCACGAACGGCGACGCCGCCAGCGCGCCCTTGCCGAGCACGGCGCCGGCGCGTTCGCCGCGCATCGACGCCAGCGCCGCCGGCAGGCACAACAAGGCCAGGTCCATGCGCGTGCAGGTCAGCAGCGACGCCAGCAGCACGACGCGGCCGAAGCACCGCCGTTCGTTGGCGGCCACGAACAGCACCAGCAGGGCGTAGCAGAGCGGCGTCTCCAGCCCCGACGTCGTGTAGTCGACGAAGGTGCGCGTCGAGGCCAGCAGCAGCAGCACCGCGGCGACGCCCGCCGCGCCCGCCGCGCGGCGCAGCAGCATCACGATCGCGAACAGCGACAGCACCGCCGACAACCCCAGCGCCGCCGAGTAGCAGCCGCCGGTCACCAGCCGCGCCGCCGTCAGCAGCAGCATCCACAGCGGATGCGTGTAGGTCTGCACGCGGTCCATCGTGTTCCAGCGCGGCCCGTTGCCCGACACCCAGTTCTCGACCGAACGCAGCGTGATGTAGCCGTCGTCGCCGACCCACGCCACACGCACGGCCATCGCCGCGAGCACGAGGCCGGCGAACACGATCATCAGGGCGCGGCGCCGTTCGTTCGTCACGCGCCGCTCAGTCCTCGAAGATGCGCACGGTGAAGCGGCCGGCCGAGTCGGCCAGCGCGCGATACATGCCCTGGCTGTTGAACACCGCCGCGAGGTTGCCGTGCCGATCGACGGCGATCAGGCCGCCGTCGTCCTTCTGCAGCGTGTCGAACACGATCGCGCGCGCCGCCTGGTCGAGCGTCTGGCCGCCAAACTGCAGCCGCGCGGTCAAAGATCGGCCGACGGCGTGACGGATGAACTGCTCGCCGGTGCCGGTGCAGCTCACCGCGGCCCACGCGTCGGCGTAGTTGCCGGCGCCGATCAGCGGCGAGTCGCCGACGCGCCCCCAGCGTTTGCCGGTCAAGCCGCCGGTGCTGGTCGCCGCCGCCAGATGACCGTGCATGTCCATCACCACGCAACCGACCGTGCCGTAGGTCTGCCGCGGGTCCGGCGGCAACAAGGCCCCGGTGCGCGCGCGCTCCTGCAGCACCTCGTCGAGCAGCTGCCGGCGCGCCTCGGTGTCGAACCAGCGGTTGTCGACGCGTTCGACCTTCTGGCCATCGGCGAACAGCTCGGCGCCGTCGCCGGCGAGCAGCACGTGCCGCGTCTTCTCCATCACGAGCCGCGCCAGCGAGATCGGATGCCGCACGGTGCGCACGCCCGCCACCGCGCCGCAGCGCAGCGTGCTGCCGTCCATGATCGACGCGTCGAGCTCGTGTTCCCCCTTCTCGTTGAAGACCGCGCCCTTGCCGGCGTTGAAGTGCGGATCGTCTTCGAGCATGCGCACCACGGCCTCGCAGACGTCGATGGCCGCTTCGCCGCGGGCGAGGTGGTCCTTGGCGTAGGCGAGCGTCTGGGTCAGGGCCAGCTCGTATTCGCCGCGCTTGTCGGGCGAGGCCTGCTTGTCGAGCGTGCCGGCCCCGCCGTGGATGGCGACGGCCCAGATCGTCGGGCGTTCGGCCGCGGAGGGACCAGAATGGCAGGCGGCGAGCGACATGGCCAGGAACGTGAGGGTTGCGGGTAGGCGTCGGCGCATGAGATCGGCGGCGGGGCCGAGCCGTGTTACCGCGGCACCGGGCCGGGCGCCAGCCGCCGTCCGGCAACCTCGTCCGCGGGCAGGCTATGCTGCGCCGATCCCCGCGGAGAGAACATGCACCCGAGCCCCCTGCCCATCGGCCTATCTGCCGCGCTGCTGTGTGTGCCCGTGGCGGCACAACACTCTCCCGCCACCCAGGCAGTGCCGCGGGCGATCGCCGAACTCGACAGCCCGGCCCGGCGCGCGCATTCGTTCGCGGTGCTCACCGCCGCCGGCGACGCGGCGCTGCCCGAGCTGCGCGAAGTGCTGCGCCGCGCCGCCACTGGCGGTGATGGCGCGCCGACGGAACGGGTGACGCTCGGCGTGCTGCTCGTGCTGCGGCGGCTCGGACCGCGCGCGGCGGCGGCCAGGCCAGAGGTGCTCAGCCTGATCAACGGCGAGCTCGACAACCGTCTGACGGACAGCGCCACGTGGACCCTCGGCCAGATCGTGATTGCCGAATCCGAAGCCACCCGCAAGACCATCATGCGCGACCTGCAACGCCGGATGCCGCGCAGCCTGGATGCCCGAGATGTGCTCAACATGGTGTTGTTCCTCGGCCCGGACCCGCCGCTCCCGGTCTGGCAGCAGTACCTCGACAGCGGCAGCATCTTCGCCACTGCCGCGGCCACGATCGCCGGCCAGCAGCCCGTGGCCGACAACGGCGACATGGTGCAGGCGCTGCGGCCGGCGCTCGAAGCCACGCTGCAGCGGCACCGGCAACGTTGGCAGGACGACTTCACCTGGGCGCTCGCCACCGGCGAGATGGCCGCCGCGATCGCCGGCCACGGCGCCGACACCTTGGTCGGTCGCGGCCTGCTCGCGCACTGGGACCCGACCGTTCGCGAACGTGGCCTGCAGATCCTCGGCGACGCCCGCGACCTCACCGCCGAACAGCGCCTGGAGATCGTGGCCCGGTTGTGGGACGAGGAGCCGCCGGTCGCCGAGCTCGCGCGCGCGACGCTGCTCGGCCACGGCGCCCGCGGCATCGTCGGGCTGCGGGCGATGCGCGCGTTCGAACACGACCCCGCCACCGGCAAGCGGGCGATCCTCTTCCGCCGCGCGGCCGAAGCGCTGGTGCGCGCCGCCAGCGAGAACACGACCCCGGCGACCGTTGCGCTCGTCGCCGCCGCCGACCGCACGTTGGCTGGCGAGCGCGACGTGGTGCCGACGATGGCCATCGATGCCGCCGCCTGCCGCGTGTTCGCCGAGCTCGTGGTCGGCTGCCGCGGCGCCGACGACGACACGCTGCCGGCGCTGGCGCGCCTCGCCGTGGCGGGCAACGCACTGGCGGTCGACCACGACCACGCGCTGGCCGACGCCTTCCTCGGCAACCTCGCCGAGTTCTCGCCACAGGCGTGGACGCAGGCGGGGCGCGCGCTCGTCGAGCTCGGGCCCGCCGGCCTGGCGCACGTCGCCGACCTGCCCGACCAGCTGACCTGGGCCCACGCGAGCTTCCGCTCCGGCCTGCCCGGCGAGAGCGTGCTCCAGCTCGAAGCGGCGCTGCTCGCCGGCCCGCGCGCCAGCGAAGCACAGCTGCGCACCCAGCTCACCAGCGCCCGCTGGCACCTCGCCTTCACGGCGGCGGCGATGCTCGTCGAACGTGGCCTCGTCACCACCGACGACGCCGAGGCGCTGCGCGCCTTCGCCAGCCGCGAGTTCGCCGACGTGAGACTCGAGTGGCGGGGCAACCACCTGCAGGACCTGCCGCCGCCGAACCTGTACCTGCGCGCCATGGCCGCGCTCGGCCTCACGCAGGCCGGCGCCGACTGCAGCGACGTGCCGCACACCCTGCAGGCCGCCGCCACCATGTTCGACCTGCCCAGGGCGGAGGTCGCCACCCACCTGCGCGCGGCGCGCGACGCCGGCGAGCTGCCGGCGATGGCGAAGCGCCTGCGCCGCCTGATCGACAACGACCCGCCTGGCTCGCTGATCGACTAGCCGACCCGCCGCGCCGCCGGCAGGCGGCTCGCATCAGCCGAGCAGGCCACGCGCGGCGAGGTTCTGCATCAGCGCGCCGGCGCCGAACGACCACGGCGCGCAGGCTGCGGTCGGCATCACGGTGTTGGCCAGACAACCGAGGCCATCGGCGTGGATCTCGACGCGATCACCGGGGTGGTGCGTGAAGCCCTTGCCCAGCCCATCCCGGTCCTGCACCGGCGCGAACATGGTGCCGAGGTAGAGGCACAGGCCGTCGGGATACTGGTGGTTGCTGCCGATCGTGGCGGCAACGAGTTCCTCGGGATCGCGGCTGATGCGCAACAACGAGCTCTCGCCCGCGAGCCCGAAGCCGTCCTCGCCGCGCACCGACAACCGCACCGTCGTACGCCGCACATGGTCGAGCGTGAAGGTGTCGTCGAACAGCCGCACGAACGGCCCGATCGCCGCCGACGCGTTGTTGTCCTTCGCCTTGCCGAGCAAGAGGGCAGAACGCCCCTCGACGTCGCGCAGGTTGACGTCGTTGCCGAGCGTGGCGCCGACGATGGTGCCGCGGCTCGTCACCACCAGCACGACCTCGGGCTCGGGGTTGTTCCAGGTCGAGAACGGCGGCACGCCGACGTGCGCGCCGAAGCCGACCGCCGACATCGGCTGCGCCTTGGTGAACACCTCCGGGTCCGGACCGATGCCGACCTCGAGGTACTGCGACCACACGCCGCGCTCGAGCAGCAGTTGCTTGACCTCTTGCGCGCGCTCGGAGCCCGGCCGCACCGCGGCGAGGTCCTTGCCGATCAGCTCGTGCAGCTGCGCGCGCAGCTCCGCCGCCCTCTCGGCCGAACCACGCGCCTGCTCCTCGAGCACCCGTTCGAGCAGGCTCACCGCGAACGTCACGCCCGCGGCCTTGACCGCCTGCAGGTCGACCGGCGCCAACAGGAACGGCCGCGCCGGCGAACGGCGCGCTTCCCACGAGTTGTCGGCGATCGCGGCCAACGGACCGATCGGCTCCCCGGCCACCTTCGCCGCCGCCAGCACGTCCGGTTGCTCGAGCAGGTCGCGCACGGTCGCCACCCCGCGCCGCGTGATGTCGAACAGCTCGCCGTTCTGCACCACGACGACGCACGGACCGATGCCGGGGCGCCAGACGCGGCCGATCAGCACCGCGCGGGCGGCGTCGTGCGGCAGCAGGGAAGCGGAGCCGTGGCCGGAGTTCATGGTGGCGAGATAGCCGCCGCTGCGCGCGCCGTCCACCCGCGCGTGGCGCTACTGCGCCAACGCCTCGCGCACCCGCTGCACCGCCGCCGCGTCGAGCACGAACTCGCAGCGATCGCCGTCGGCCGCGACCAGCACATCCCCATCCCGCTGCACGAGCGTGGTCCAGGTCGAGCCGGTGCCGGTCTTCGTCATCCGCACGAGGCGGAGGTGGTAGCGCCCGGCCGGCGGCAGGGCCAGGTTCGCCGCGTCGCCGGGCCCGAGCTCCGCGATCGCGTGATCGGCGAGGTTCTCGCGCACGACCGAACGCAGGAACACCGCCAGCCCCGCGCGCGGCAGGTCGTCGGGCAGGCCCCGCACCGTCACGCAGAAGTCCGGCAACAGGCGCAGGGTGACGTCGCCGCCGTCCACGACGGCGTCGAGTTCGCGCGGCTGCTTGCCGGGCGCCGTGACGATGCGCCGCAGCGCCCCGGGCGGTCCTTCGATCAATTCGAGCCAACCGCCGCCGTCCGAGGGGCCGATGCTCCACGCGTCCGAATGGCCGCGGTACTCGACCCGCGCGCCGGCGATCGGCACGCCTTCTTCGTCGAGCACGCGCACCTTCACCTTGCGCAAGAGCCCCGACAGGTCGATGCCGCGCAGCCGTTCGTCGTCGACCACGGCACCATCGGCGGCGATCACGACGTCGGCGAACTCACGCAGCACCACACCCGGCCGCAGCAGGATGCGCAGCGTGACCTTGCCGACCGGCAACGGCCCGAGCCGCACCACCGGCACGCCCTTGGTGCTGGCGTCGCGCGTCCATTGCCGCCGCGAAGCGTCGAGCCCGTGCACGACGCCGTTGCCGTCGACGAACGCAAAGTCGAGCGCCGGAATCGGCAAGGTGGCGTCGACCACGAAGTCGAGCGTCAGCAAGCCACGCGCCGCGCGGCGCAGCACCAGCCGCACGTCGCTGCCGCACGCCACCGCGGGGCCCGGCTCGCTGTGCACCACATCGCCACCACTGCCGAGCGCCGCCACCGCCACCAGCTGCGCCGGCGCCCCTCGTTCGTCGCGCAGCAGCGGTTGCCACAGCTCGAACGCGCCGTCGGCCTCGGTCATCACGCCGTAGCCGGACCCGGCGCCACCGACGGCGGTGATGTCGACGCGCGCCGCGGCGACGCCTTCGCCCCGTTCGTCGACCACGCGCCCGCGCAGCACGGCCCCGCGCGCCGCGAGCTCGACCACGCCGAGCTCGTGGCGCCCGTTCGTCAGTTCACGATCGAGCGCCACCGAGCCGGACCACGCCCGACGCTCCGGTCGTGGTCGCAGCCCCACCTCGGTCGAGAACGAGGTGTCGACGACATCGACGTCGACGCGCCGCAGCCGGCTGCCGCGCAAGGTGCCGATCGTGAAGTCGAGCAGCACGCCGCCGTTCGCGCCGAGCACCGCGGTGGTGGTCGCCGTTGCCTCGTCGGTGACCACCGTGCAGTTCGCCAGTCCACGCGGCGCCCCGCCAGGCACCACGACCTGCAGTTGCAGCTTGGGCCGCCACGGGTCGCACTCGACGTCGACGACCACGAGTTCGCCTTGCCGTTGCACCGGCGGCGCCGCGAACGGCAGCTGCCCCGCGGGAACCCGCAGCACCCCCGCGACCGCCTGCCCCAGCGCGACCGGCCCGAATTCGGCCCCGAACGTGCGGTTCTCCCAACGGGCGCCGTCCGCCACCTGGGTCGACGCGCCGCCGGCGAGCGACACACCGTCGATCTGCATCGCGCGCGGGATGCCACGATCGAGCGCCCGCACCCGCACGGTGCCGAACGGCGGCAGCCGCATGTCGAAGACCTTGTTGGCGAACTGCAGCGCCACGGTCGGCAGGTCGTCGACCGGCCCGATCCAGCCGAACGGCACCACGCGACAGCGCGCCGTGAGGTGCTCCTGCACGCCGAAGGTCGCCAGCCCCAGGGCGTCCGTGCAGGCGCAGCTGACGACCTGGCCTTCTTGCTGCAGCGTCATCGGCAACCGCGGCAGCGGCGCGCCGTCGGAGTCGAGCACGCGCACGACGAACTGCTCGAGCCGCCGCACCACGAGGCGTACGGTCTCGTCGTGGCCGTGGCGTGAGACCAGCTCGAACGGCGCCCCGACGGCGAACTGCTGCCAGTCGATCGCCCCGCTCACGGTCAGCGTCAGGCGCCCGTCCGGGTCACTGCGGCCGATCATCGGCCACGCGGTCGCGGCCAGGCGGCGATCGTCGAGGCGCAGCCAACCGTCCTGGCGCGGCCACGTCGTCGCCGTCGTGGCCCGCCGCAGCGGCACGCCCGGCATCGGGCTGCCGTCGAGCTCGAACTGCAGCACGACCTGCCGCGGCGCGGGATCGGGGTCCTGGGCGTTCGCCGATGCCGCGATCGACAGCAGCGCCAGCAGGCGACAGAGCAGCTTGGACCAGTTCATGCGCAACACCTTGCCCAGGATCATGCCGAAGCACAGCGGGCGCTGTGCAAGCAGTTCGTCAAGGCGCCGCAGGCGGCCGGTTGCCGACCCCGCGCACCTCGGTACAGTGCGCCGCCCGCGGCCTTCGCCATGTCTCCTCACCACGCGCCACTGCCCTTCCTGCTGTTCCTCGCTGCGGCTGCAGCGCAGGGTGCGGCGCCCAGAGACAACGCCGCCGGCGATGACCCGCTGACGCTGGTCGGACGGGGCGAGAAGCTGCTGCAGAAGGGAGAGAAGGAGGACGGCCTGCTGTTGCTCTGGCAGGCCCTCGACGGCCTCGCCGGCACCAGCGGCAATGCCGCGCACCAGGCTGCCGTGCTGTCCGCACGCTTCCTGCTGAACGAGCACGACCCGCTCGAGCCGGCCCGGCGCGAACTGTGGACCTTGATCGCCCGGCGCCAGGTCGAGCTGGCGGCCGCCTACCGGCAGAAGAAGTGGTTCGACACCGCGGCCACCCGCATCGACGTGGCCAGCCTCTTCGACGACGATGCCGCCGCCAAGGAACGGGAAGCGCTGGCCGGCGCCCGACCGAAGGGCAAGCCGGTCGCCACCACGCCGGCGCCAGCAGCCCCGACCGCACCTGCGGCCGACCAGAGGCCACCCCTGCTGCAGCCCGACAACGTGCAGTTCCGCGCCGGTTCCTGGCGCGACGCGGGTCCGTGCATCGAGGCGCCCGCCTACGACCGCGCCTCGGTGTCGCCGCTCGAGTGGGTCTGCAAGGCCAGCCACGCCGACCACGAGGTCGTGGCCCAACTGCGCCCGGCGTCGGACGACAAGGACTTCAACGTCGGGATCGCGCTCGGCCTCGCGGTGCGCTCCGGCGAGCTGAACTACAGCGGCTACCGCTGCTACTGCCAGTACTTCGCCGAACAGAAGGCGTTCATGCTGTTGGTGACCTGCGTCGAGGGCAGCCAGGCGCGCGTGGTCGCCAGCGCCAGCATCGGCAATGCCCCCGCGGCGGCGGATGGCTTCCGTCGCCTGTCGGCGCAGGTGCGTGGCGCCTCGCTGCGGGTGCAGCTCGACGCGCTGCCGCCGCTCGAGATCACCGCGCCAACGCCCCTGCGCGGCAACGTCGGCCTCGTGCACGGACTCTACGAGACGAGTTCGTGTGTGGTGGTGATCCGGGACCTGCGCGTCGAGCCGCTGCCGACCGACGCACCGAGTGACGAGGAGCTGCGACAGCAGGTCGAACAGGAGCGACAGCACACGATCACCGCCGGCGTCGATCGCGCCAAGGAGCTGCTGACGAAGAAGCAGCCCGAGGCCGCGGCGACGGCGCTGCGCGAGACCATCGATCGTGTGCAGGAGATGGCCGCCGGCGTGCTGCGCGACAACCTCGGCAAGTCGATCGAGACCATGCTGCAACAGGCGGATCCGCTGGCCGCCCGGCGCAAGAAGGCCGCGCAGACGATCGCCGCCGACCTCGTCGTCCTGGCCGACAAGTACGCCGCCGACGGCCGCGTCCGCATGGCTCTGGCCCTGCTACAGCGCGCCACCGCCTTCGATCCCGACGGCACGACCACGCGCCTCGCTGCGGCCGAAGCCGCGGTCGAACAGTGGAACCTGGCCCAGGCCACGGCGCGTGCTGCGGAGCTGGCTCCGCCGGCTGACGATGGCGCCCTGCTGCGGCAGTGGTTCGCCGACGGCAAGCTGCTGGACAGCCGTCGACCGCCGTGGGTCGTGGACGGTCCGTGTGCGCGCGTCGAACACCTGTCGCCGTACGAGTGCAGCGTGCTGATGCCGAAGAGCGGGCTGCCTCCGCTCGGCAAGGCGCGCGTCGCCGTGCACCTGCCAGGTCCTGGCACCAGTGCCGGCTTCGCGCTCTGCTGCGCCGGCCCGCACGACTTCAGCGTCGCGATGCTGTTGCGGGTCAAGCAGGGACTGCGGCTCGAGGCGCACCGCTACGCCGACGGGCGCT
>JAEUHT010000165.1 GCA_016793265.1 Planctomycetota bacterium | reverse complement strand
GGACCGGCCCCAACTCATGGGCATGCAGTTCTTCCACCAGGCGCTGGTGCTGGACCCCCAGGCCGGCAACGGCTTCGGCGCCGTCGTCTCCGACACGGCCCGCGGCGTCGTCGGCGATCGCTGAGGCCACCGGCTTCGTCTGGCTGCTGCGTCAGCGGTAGTCGCGCGCGCCGGAACCGGAGCCGCAGCAGCGCGCGCACCAGACGTTCTCGCCCTTGCGCCGCCACTCGGCCTCGCCGAAGGGCAACCGCGGCGGCACCGGCGGCGACAGCACCGCGTGCACGTGCGGCCCGACCGGCTCCGGGCTGTTGGTCGCGGCGCCCGTCAGCACGACGTCGAGCGACGGATTGACGAACACCGGCATCGAGACGCGGCGGCGCGACGACGAACGGTTGACGACGCGGTGTGGCGTCGCCCGCAGCCGCTCGCCGACCACGTAGGCGAGCAGTTCGCCGACGTTGACGAGCCAGCTCGAAGGCCGGCACGGCACCGCGCACCAGGTGCCATCGGGCGCCATCACCTCGAGCCCGCCGACGTCGTCCTGCTGCGTCAGCGTGACCAGGCTGAAGTCGAGGTGCGCGGCGACGCCCGACCGCGGCGGCCCCGCGCACGGCTGCGGCAGGTAGCCGATGCACTTCATCAGCAGGTACGGGTCATGGCCGAGCCAGACGCTGCTGTCGAGGCCGAAGGCCCGCGCCAGCTTGGTGAGCAATCGCCGGCCGACCCCGGCGACCGTGTCGAGATAGGCGAGCCAGTGCGTGCGAAAGCCGGCCTCCCGCGGCCAGAGGTTCGGCCCGATCAGCCGCCGCCACGGCTCCGACCCCGGCGACGGCGGCCGTTCGTTGCCGAAGTGCAGCTGCTCGCGGTGGTCGCGCTCGTTCTGCATCGTGCTGAAGCCGCGCCAATGGGCCGAGCCCTCGATCGCGAGCGCCTGCTTGGCGGCGAGCGGCAGGTCGAAGAACCGGTTGGCGGCAGCGAGCGCCGCGCTGCCGATCGCCGGATCGACCGTACTGTCGCACAGCGACAGCGCCCCGTCCTGCTGCAGCGCCGACACCAGCTGCTCCGGCGACGTGCAGGCGAGATCGAGCAGCGGCAGGCTCACGACCGCCCCCCGCAGCGCCCCACCAGCCACGCCCGCGCCGCGTCGAGGTGCGCCATCACCGAAGCCGGCGGCGTCACCGCCGCATAGAACCCCGCGGCGACCTTGCCGCGGAACTTGTCGAGGTGCACGGCGGTCGCCAGTTCGTGGCGCAGCACCCGCGGTTCGACCGGCAGGCTCTTCTCGTGCAGCAGCTCGAACAAGAGCCAGCGCACGGCCTCGGCGAACGGCCGCGGCAGCGCCGCCAGCAACGTCCACCAGCTGCGCAGCAGCGTGATCCGCCGCGGTGCTGCGCGCCACAAGGCACCGTCGACCTTCGGCAGCGCCGCCGCCATCACCGCGCGGTGCCGCCCGATCGCCGCATCGAAGGTGCCGCCGGCGACGTAGGCATCGGGCACGAAGCGGCCGCGGCAGAGCAGGTCTTCCCGCACCTTGAAGCGGGCGTGGTCGAGGTCGTGGCAGAGGAACTCCGCCGGCGAGCACCAGCGGCCGTCGGCCCAGGCCGGCGCGGCGACGAGGCCGAGCGCGTGCACCGGGAAGGCGCGGCCCAGCACCATGTCGTCGCGCGAAAGCGGCGCCGTGGTCGGCGCCAGCAGCACGTGCGGCCACATCGCCAGCATGGGTTCGAGTTCGGCGAGCGCCTTGTCGACGTAACCGGCCACCGGCCCGCGCGGCAACGTCGACACGTGCTCGATGCAGAGCCGGATGCCGCGGCGGTAACCGACCGCGTCGCTGGCCCATCGCCGCGGCAGCCACAGCGGCCCGACCGCCACGTAGCCGGAGCGAGCCAGCGCCGCGAGTTCGGCGGCCAAGACGGTGCCCGCGGCCGCCGGGGACAGTTGCAGGAACGGCTCCGCGCGCCGGACGCCGTCGGCGAGCCAGGCGGCGTTCTTGGCCGGCGTCCAGGCCTGGCCCTGATCGCAGAACGAGTGGCCGTGGCGCGGCCGGCCGCAGCTGCGCAGGTCGTCGAGTCTGCCGAGCACACGCATCCGGCGGCACGGTAGTGCGCGGCGGTCGCCGGCACACGCGGCAGGCGCAATCGCTCCGCCGCAAGCGAGGTCGATGCCGGCAAAAGCCCTGCGCGCGACTTGCCCATGAGACCACCGCGCTCGCTAGACTCCCGCGCTGCCCGCGCAATCCCGCGCCGATCGGCAGGCCCACCGGAGCACCCGTGCCCCCCGTACACCCCCTCGCCTTCTCCCTCTGCGTCGTCGCCCTCACCGACGTCGCGCTCGCCCAGAACTTCAACTACCCGAACTTCGCCAACACCAGCACGCTGACGCTGAACGGCTCCGCCGCGGCGGTAAGCAACGTGCTGCGGGTGACGAACAACGGCTCGGCCCAGGTCGGCAGCGCCTTCCACACCGCGCCGGTGTCGGTCGCCGAGGGCTTCGACACGCAGTTCCAGTTCGTCGTCACCAGCTCGGCCGAGGGCATGGCGTTCGTCGTGCACGGCGACCCGCAGGGTGCGAGCGCGCTGGGCGGCAACCTCTGGGGCCTCGGCTACGGCTTCGGCAATACCACGGCGCCGATCGCCAACTGCCTCGCCATCGAGATCGACGCGGTGCAACAGGGCTTCCTGAGCGACACCAGCGCCAACGAGCTCAGCGTGCACACGCAGGGCACCTTCGGCAACAGCGAGAACGAAGGTGCTTCGATCGCACGGCTCACGCCGACGATCAACATGAAGTCGGGCACCGTGCACACGCTGCGCGTCAACTACATCCCGGGCACGCTCGAGATCTACCTGGACAACATGGTCACGCCGGCGCTGACGACGGCGTTCTCGTTCGAGAACGGCGGCACCCAGCTCAGCGGCGGCAACACCGGCGGCCTCGGCCTCGGCGGCAACCTGGCGTGGGTCGGCTTCACCGGCACGACGACCTCCGGGTCGACGAACCAGCGCGCCGAGGTGCAGTCGTGGAGCTGGGTCTCCAACTTCGCGCCCGACGCCTGCTACGTCGGCAACGCTGGCAGCACGGCCGGCGGCCCGTACGACGTGCTGCAGATCAACGGCGGCAACGGCGGCTTCTTCCGCAAGACCAACCTGCACATCGGCGATCCGTTCTCGATCGGCCTCGTGCCGCCGCCCGGGCAGGCCAACGCGCCGTTCGTGCTGCTGGCGACCGTGGGCATCGCCGACGAGACGACGGTGACGCCGACCACGTGGGGCAACGCCTGCTTCCCGCTGTGGCTCGTGCTCGACATCGGCAGCAATCTGGCGCCCTACACGCTGCAGGTGCCGCCCGGCATCCTGCTGACGCTGCCGCTGACGTTCCAGGCGGTGATGGCGACCGACAACAGCAACCCGGGCCTGGTCGAGATCAGCAACGCCGTGGCCGTCGAGTTCAGCGCCGGGCCGGCGCCGCAGGTGACCAACGTCAACCCGAAGTCGGCCGCGGTCGGGGGCACGATCACCATCACGGGCACCAACTTCTCGCCGTTCGCGACGCTCGACATCAACGGCACGCCGGTGCCGACCGCGTCGGTGACGGCGACGACGATCACGTTCCTGATGCCGGCTGGCGTCGGCTGCAACGCCGCGCTGACGGTGCACAACCCGGACACGACGACCGCGACGACCGCGTTCAACCCGGTGCCGGTGATCACCAGCACGTTCAACAACAGCGGCCCGGCCAGCGGCGGCACGACCTTCATCCACGTCGGCACCGGCTTCGCGCCCGGCACCACGGTGACGATCGGCGGCAACCCCGCCAACGTGACCAACGCCGGCCCGACCATCGTCGTCTGCACGACGCCGCCCGGCACCACCGGCCAGCAGCCCGTCGTCATCACGACCCCGGGCGGCTGCACCGTCAACTCCTCCTTCACCTACCTCTGATCCCTCGCCCTCGCTGCGCTCCGCACCGCGGCCCCGACCGAAGGAACTCCCCGTGAATCGAACTCTCTCCCTGCTCGCCGCCGCCGCGCTCGTGGCCTCGGCGCTACCCGTTCTGCGCGCGCAGACGCTGACCGTCGACAACCAGACCACGCTGATCCGCCCGATCGGCGCCACGGTGCACCTGACCGCCACCGGCATGCCCGGTTCGCCGGTGCTGCTCGCCATGGACGTCGACGGCGGCCCGATCAGCGTGCTCGGCCTCAACGTGCCGCTCGGCCTGACGCCGGCGTTCTCGCTGGTGCCGATCGGCGTCACCTCCGCCGCCGGCACGCTCGACGTCGACCTGCAGATCCCCTACCGCGAATCGCTGCACGCGCTGCAGATGTTCTTCGCCACGGTGACGCTCGACACCGGCTCGGCGTCGGGCCTCGCGGTGTCGAACGGCGTCGACGTGACCTTCGTGGCGCGGCCGCAGCTCGCCGGCAACACGCTGGCGAGCTACCCGTTCTTCGAACACGTCGCCGCCTTCAACCGCGGCGCGCCGGTGCAGCTCGGCATCGACCCGCGCTACACCTTCGTCGCCGGCAAGACCGCCGACGTCTACGTCGTCGCCAGCAAGACCGCGACGCAGTGGGACCTGAACCCGGCGCTCGTCGACGCGCGTGGCGCGGCGCAGACAGTGACCTTCCCGGCCGGCGCGACCACGATCCAGCAGAACACGTTCACGCTGACCACCGGCACGCTGCCGGGGCCGGTCGAGACCTCGGCGTCGGGCGACACCCGCATCGGCGTCGGCTACGACGTCGTGATCGACTTCGACCAGGACGGCCAGTTCGACCCGGGCGTGGACCTGATCGACGGCTATGACGAAGCCGAGGCCGGCTTCTACGTCTGCCGCAACCTGACGCTCGGCAGCCGCAACACGGCGACCGCGCAGGGCCCCTACCAGGTGACCGAGGTGCTCTACACGGGTGGCTCGTTCCTCGGCCAGGACACCTACTACCCGACCGGCATCGCCTCGCTCGGCCAGCTGCCGCTCATCGTCATCAGCCACGGCAACGGCCACAACTACCAGTGGTACGACCATCTCGGCTATCACCTGGCGTCGTACGGGTACGTGGTGATGAGCCACGAGAACAACACCGTGCCCGGCAGCCACACCGCCGCCGAGTCGACCCTCGCCAACACCGACTACCTGCTCGGCCACCTGACGACGATCGCCGGCGGCGCGCTCAACGGCCACATCGACACGCACCGCATCGTCTGGATCGGCCACAGCCGCGGCGGTGACGGGGTCGCCCGCGCCTACGACCGCCTGTTCCAGGGCACCTACACGGTGCAGAACTACGTGATGAGCGACATCAAGCTGATCTCGTCGATCGCGCCGGTCGACTTCGGCGGCTGGAGCGGCGCCGCGCCGACGCTCGGCGGCGTCAACAACGGCTCACACCCGCACGACGCGAACTTCCACCTGTGGGTCGCCGAGGCCGACGCCGACGTCAACGGCTGCGTGTCGTCGCCGCAGGTGTGCTGGTACGGCATCCACGAACGCGCCACCCGCAAACGCCAGTCGATCTCGCTCTACGGCGTCGGCCACGGCGACTACCACGACGGTGGCGGCAGCTCGGTCGCCGACGGCCCCAACCTGATCGGCCGCGCGGCGACGCACGACATCATGCGCGGCTATGTGCTGGCGCTGGTCTCGCACCACATCCAGGGCGACATCCCGTCGCGCGACTACCTGTGGCGCCAGTACGAACGCTTCCGCCCGGTCGGTGCACCGGCGCCGTCGGCGAGCGTCGTCGCCAACATGCAGTTCCAGGACGACGCCCAGTCCGGCAAGTACATCATCGACGACTTCCAGAACCAGGCGACGGCCAACCCGCAGCTCGCCACCTCGGGCGCCCACGTCACGATCGGCGTGCAGGCGTTCGTCGAAGGCCGCGCCGATGACTTCAACAACGACTACACGGACCTGATCAACGACCCGTTCAACGGCTTCATCCAGGACGACTCGTCGACCAACAACAACTGGCGCAGCCTCAGCTACGCCTCGGTGTTCGAGTTCGACGGCTCCGGCGACCGCAGCATCACCTACGACCTGACCACCACCACGGTGCGACCGGCGCTGCAGGACTACGCCTACCTGTCGTTCCGCGCCGCCCAGGGCTCGCGCCACCTGCTGACGATCGCGCAGCTCGGTGACGTGACGTTCTCGGTCAGCCTCGAGGACGCGGCCGGCAATCGCGGCACCGTCAACATCGGCGCCTACGGCGGTGGCATCGAAGAGCCCTACCAACGCAACTCGGGCCCGAGCTGCGGCATCGGCCTCGGCTGGAACAGCGAGTACGAGACGATCCGCATCCGCCTGACGGACTTCCAGAACAACGGCAGCAACGTCGACCTGTCGAACGTGACGAAGCTGATCTTCCAGTTCGGGCCGACCTACGGCTCGAACCTCGGCCGCCTGGCCCTCGACGAGATCGAACTGACCAAGAAGTGACCGGAGCCACCATGAACCCCACCATCCGCAACGGACTCTGCGTCACCGCGGCCCTCGCCGCCGTGCTCGCCGTCAGCCTCAGCCGCGGCAACAAGGCCCCGGCGGCGCCGGCCAACCACCAGTTCACGCTGGTGTCGGCCCAGCGCTTCCAGCTGCAACAGCCCTACCGCCACTACTACCGCGCCGATCGCCCGCTGGTCGACCGCGGCTGGCTGCTCGTGCTCGCCGGCGACGGCGAACAGCTCGTACGCCGTCAGGTCCAGGAGCCGGTGCTGTTCGTCGGCAACCAGACCGCCGAGCGCATCAACGTCGGCGACCAGTCCGGCAAGCTCGTCGTGCTGGTGCCCGGCGACCTCGACCTCGCCACGGCGCCGATCTTCCTCGGCACCGCGCAGCTGCCCGAGGAGCTCGTGCAGGCCAAGATCGACGCCGAACTCGCGGCGACGACGGTGACGCCGCCCGCCAGCGACGAGATCGCCAGCGCGCTGGTCGCCGGCACGCTCGAATGCGCCAACGACTACGAGCTGCGCCAGCGCGCGATCGACCTGGTCGAGCGCCACTCGCCCGAAGAGAAGGACCTGATCCGCGGCGCCCGTGTGCCGCTGATCAAGTAGCGCCCCCAGCCGGCGGCCGGGCGGCCCTCGGCCGGCGGCCGGTCGGCTGCGCCCGGTCGGCCATTCGCCGGCCGGCCCTTCCCAGCACCCGGGCGGGTGCTACGGTGCGCCCCGGGAACCAATGCGGCACACCCTCGGCATCGTCCTGTTCGTGGTGTTGGTGCTCGTCGGCTGCTGGCTCGTCACCACGCCGACAGACACACCGCCGCCGGCCCCAGCGATGACCGCGGCCACCGCCGACAGCGGCGCCAGCGCGAGCGCCGCCATCGACGCCACCACCACCACCGGGGCGACGACGAGCACCGACGCCGAGGCGAACGTCGACCGCACCGCCGCCGCACACGAGGCTGCGGCCCCATCGCCGTTCGTGCGCGTGCGCGTGCGCGACGCCGACCGCAAGCCGATCGAAGGGGCCACCGTCGAGACCTTCGCCGACAGCAACCCCGGCCGCGTCGAGACGCGCGCCGACGGCTGGGCCACGCTCGCGGTGGCGCCCGGCAAGGGCGAACTGCGGCTCTTGGTACGCGCCGGCGACCGGCACCGACAGCTGCAGACCAGCCGGCGACCGGAGCTGACCGTCACGCTGCCGTGGGCCGGCCCGCTGCACGGCCGCGTCGTCGACAACCTGAGCGGCGCCCCGATCGCCTCTGCCACCGTGACGCTCAGCCACGACACCTGCGCGAAGTGTGACGCCGACCGCCGCCTCACCGCCCCCGACGGCACCTTCCTGCTGCCCGCCGCGCCGCGCAACGAAGCGCTCGAGTTCGTCTTCGAGCACGCCGACTACCCGCGGCAGACGCTGCGCTTGCAGATCCCCGGCCGCGGCGAGCCGCTCACCCACACGTTCGTGCTCGAACGTGGCGAAGTGGTCGCCGGGCGCTGCGTCGAGCTCGACTCGCGGCGGCCGATCCACGAGGCCGAGGTGCTGATCGGCGGCGATACGATCGCGAAGACGAACGTCGACGGCACCTTCCGGGCGCTCGTGCGCGCCGACCCCGAGTTCGGCGTGCGCCTGCAACTGCGCCGCCAGGGTTACTGCGCGCTGGTCGTCACGGTCACCCCGCCCCAGCCCGACGACCAGGTCGAGTACCCGCTGCCGCGCGCGCTCGAGCTGCGCGGCCGCGTGCGCACGCCGCAAGGCGAACCGTTGGCCGGCGCCTCGGTGCGCGCCAGCCGCGACCACGACAGCAAGCTGCCACCGGGCGCTGCCCGCAACTCCCGCATCGAGGACAACGGCATGATCAGCGCCAAGGCCGACGCCGATGGCAACTTCGTGCTGAGCGACCTCGTGCCGGGCGCCAGCTACCGCGTCTGGGCGCGACTCGTCGACCACCAACCGCCGGCCGGCCAACCACGCGCGGGCCAGTCGTTCGTACCCACCCCCGACGCCGCGCCGCTCGATCTGCAACTCGAGCGCATCGCCGCGGCGGGCTCGGCGACGATCACCGGCACGTTCCGCCTCAACGGCAAGCCCAGCGCCGGCGTGCTGCAGTACGAATTCGGCAAGGAGACCCGCTGGGCCAGCATCGACCCGGAGGGCGCCTTCAAGATCGAACGGCTGCCCGCCGGCAAGCTGCGGCTGATCGCGACGACCCAGAACTACCAGCGCACGACCGAGGCGGGGCTGCGGGTCGAACGGGAGGTCGAGCTGCACGCCGACGAAGCGCTGGCCCTCACGCTCGACCTGACCATCGAAGAAGCGACGATCCGCGGTCGCGTCACCGAAGCCGACGGCACCCCGGTGGTCGAGCACGCGGTCTGGTTCTCGGCCGCGCAGGGCGACTTCGGCGCCTCGGTCGAGACCGACGAAGCCGGCAACTACGAGCTGCGGGCGCCGACCTGCCTGCCGGAGGTGGTCGTCGGCTGCGAACGCGCCAAGAGCCGCGACGCGGTGGCGCCGGGCGCCACCGGTGTCGACTTCGTGCTCGGCCCCCGCGGCACGCTGTGGGTGCGCGCGACGCGCGAGGACGGCATGCTCGCAGACGCGTCGTTCGCCGTGCGCGCCGCCGACGGCCGCTACTTCCAGAGGACCAGCGCCTCGGCACCCGATCCCGACGGCTACCTCACGCTGCCGGCGACCCCGGGACCGATCCAGCTGTTCGTCTCCGCGCCCGACTGCGTCCCACAGCTGCTGTCGGTCAACGTCACCACCGGCTCGCGGCTCGACGTTCGCCTGCAGCGCGGCACCACGGTCACCATCAAGCTCGCCAAGGACCACCCCGAAGGCGACGTGCCCTACGTCGAACTGCTCGACGCCAACCTCGGCGACCTCGCCGCCGTGCCGCGCTGGTCGCTCGGCATGCGCGTAAACCGCTCCTGCACGCCGACGGCCGAGGGCAAGGTGCTGCGCGGGGTCGCGCCGGGCCGGCATTCGCTGCAGATGCGCGGCCGCTTCGAGCCGGTGCCCGCGTTCGTCGAGGTCGGCACCGCGCCGGTGACCGTCGAGGTCTCCTGGCGGCTGCAGAAACCCCAGCAGCCGCGGTGAGCGGCCCTACCGCGCCGCCGCCAGCGCCGCCTCGATCGACGCACGCGACTGCATGCCGCGCAGGCCGAAGCGCACGGTGCCGGCCTGGTCGACGATGTAGGTGAC
>JAEUHT010000148.1 GCA_016793265.1 Planctomycetota bacterium | reverse complement strand
GCCGCCTCCAGCCAGGCCTTGGTCTCGGCGTCCTCCTCGGCCGCCACCGCCTCGCCGAGCTTGTTGACGAACTCCGCCTCGCGGCGGGCGGCCAGCGCGCAGGCGACGGTCGCGCGCACCTTCGGCGACTTGTCGTGCAGGGCGTCTTCGAGGCCGCTGCGCACCTTGGCCTTGTCCTCCACCAGCGCCAGCGCCAGCACGGCCTGGGCGCGCACGGTGTCGCTCGGGTCCTTGGTCAGCGCCTTGTCGATCTGCTGCAGCGTGTCCTTCTGCGTCGGGCCCGAACTGGCCAGCGCACGCAGCAGCCGGCCGCGCACCTCCGCCACCTTCTCGGCCTTGACCTGCTTCAACAGGGCGGCGAACGCCTTCGGTTCGGCCAGGCGTTCGAGGGCGCCCGCGGCGGCGATGCGCAGGTCGTCGTCACGATCGGCCAGGTAGGGTGTGATCACCGTGTGGTAGGCCTTCGGCGAGACCAGGCCCATGGTGTCGATGCCGGGCCGGGCGAACTCCGGCTGCAGGCCCTTCAGCGTCGACTGCACGTACTGCATCGCCTCCGGCTCGTCGCTGCGCATCAGCAGCTCGATGTGTTGCAGGCCGCGCAGCAGGCCGCCGCGCGCCTTGCGCAGCTCCTTCAGCGCGGCCTCGACCTGGGCCTTGGTCGGCGGCTCCTGGTTCTGGCCGCGGTCGGCCGCGCCGAAGCCGAGCCGCGCCGGCGCCCGCGCTGCCGCGCTGAGCTGCCAGGCGAAGTCCGGCGTGACCTTCTTGATGGCGTCGACCCAGGCCCACTCCAGTTCGCCTTTGGTGATGCGATAGGACACCGCGCTGAGCACCGTGCCGTCGGGGCCGACGAAGACGTGCTGCGGGGCGATGACGTCTTCGCCCGGACCGATCTTGAGCACCTGCAGGCGCGCCGCCTGTTCCGCCGCCTGCTGTTGCGCCGGCGTCACCCCGGCCACCCGCGGTTCGGCCGCGATCGAGCAGAAGACGTTCACCGTCTGCTGCGACAGCCGGGCCAGCAGCGGGTCCTTGCAGTGATCGGCGACCATCTCGTCGCTGGCCCGCTCGCCGGCCAGGTTGAACGCCAGCATCAGCACCCTGTTGCCGGCCTTGGCCGCCGCCAGCGCTTCGTCGAAGGACGGCGTCCACTGGATGCCCTGGGCCAACACGGGGGCGGCGCAGGCGAGAACGGCGAGGACGGTGCGGCGCGGCATGGCGATCATGGGCGGTGCTGGCGCGCTCGGCGCCAACGGCGCCGTTGTCTGGATGCTGGGTGGTGGGGACGGGAACTTGCGATGGTGCCTCTTGGCCTCGGGGGTGGGTTTGGTTGCGAGGTCGTTGGCCCTCGATCGTCAGCCCTCGTCGAGGTCGGGGGTGCGGGCCCGCAACGTCGCGGCGTAGGTCTCGCGCATCGCTGCGCTCAGCGGCGCTTCGGCGACGCGTTCGAGCGCCTGCGGCAGGGCGTCGCGCACCTCTCGCAGCACCCGTTCGGCGGCGCGTGGGCCGATGCCGAACCTCCGGGCCAGTTCCCGCAGGGTCTCGACCTTCAGGTTGTCGCGCTTGCCGCAGACCGGCAGGGCGAGGCGGTCGTCGGGCAGCACGAGGCGGGTGTTGAGCTGGTCGTAGGCGGGCGACAACCGGTAGCGCCCATCCTGGTGGCGGAGCAACGCGAGGTTCTTCAGGTGCATGTCGCCGTTGCCGACCCACCAGGCGAACACGAACTGTCGATAGAGCTTCAGCAGCTCGATCAGCGGCTCGTCCGCGTAGCGGCGCACCAGCTTCGCACACTGCTCGGCGCTGGCGTCGTACTTGGCGCCGGGGCCGAGTTCGGCGAGTTGACAGAAGTCCTCCATCGCGAGCTTGCCGCCCGCCTCGGGGCGGTCGAAGCGCCGGACCACGTAGGCGAGCGAGCCGTCGCGCAGCGCCAGCAAGGCGCACGGGGGCACGTCGATGCCGATCAGCGCCGCCAGTCGTTGGGTCAGCCACTCGTTCTCGGGCAGCTGGGGGAACGTGCCGGCCTGCGGCTTGAGGATGTAGCGCGCACCGTCGACCGCGATCTGCAGCGTGCGTCGATGACCATCGAGGCGGACGCTCAGTTTCTTCTGCACGCCGGAGATCGAGATGTGCCCGACCATCGCCAGCGCCAGCGTGTGCAACTGCGCCGTGTCGAGGTCGAGTTCGGGGACCGTGGGCGCGCCGAACAGCTGCTCGAGGCAGCGTGGGTGATAGCGAGCGTTGGCCGCGATCGGCTCGGCACAGGACCAGCAGCGGTTCATCGGTCCCCTGCCGTGGGTTCGGCGGCGTGCGGCTCGACCTCGGGCACGACCTCGCATTCCCCGGCGCAGTCGCGGCACGTCGCCAGCAGCAGGCCGAAAGCGTCGTCGCGCGCGACCTTGAGCCGGGCCAGCGACAGATCGAGCAGCCAACCTTCGGGCAGCAGGTTGCGAAAGAACGGCAGCAACGTGTCGGCCGTGAAGGACGCGGCGCCGAGTGGCATCGTCAGCGACACCGGCCGGGCTCCGGCGCGGGCCAGATGGTCCTGGTCGTAGGTGAAACGGGTGCCGCCGCCGGGCAACTCCTCCAGGAGTCCGCACCGCACGCCGGACAGCCGCACGATGGCGCGGCGGGTCGTGGAACTCATTGGCGATCCTCGGTGCGCAGGTCGACGACGCCGAGCCGCTTGCCGAAGGCGGCGAGCACGCGGTTGACGGCGTCCATGCGCAGCGTCGCCTTGCCGTTCTCGATCTCGGAGATGACGCGCACGCCACAGCCGACCAGTTCGGCCAGTTGGCGTTGGGTCAGGCCGCTTTGTTGGCGATGCTCCCGCACGAATCGCTGGATGGATTCCCGATCGGGAGTACTGATGTCCTCGGGGCTCATGGGGCTGCGGGTCGCGCGGCGGCGATTCCCGATCGGGATCATCGCACCTTGGGTGGCCAAGGCTCAAGCTGGATTCTGCATTCCCATTCCCGATCGGGAACGGGCATGCTGGCGCATTGACGGCCGCGGCGTGCAATGCGACAAGCACCTCGGCGCCGCGCCCCCGGTCGCCATCTCCCATGCCGAAGCTCCTCCTCGCCGCGTCCTGCGCGCTCGCCACCCTCTGCCCGGCCCAGTCGCCCGACGCCCTGCACTACCAGCTCGAGCTGGATCTCGACTTCCAGAACTCGGTCATCAACGGAGTCACGACCGCGACCTTCGCCTCGCAGAGCCCGGCCCTCACCACGCTGTCGCTCGATCTCGACTCGGGGCTGACGGTGACCAGCGTGACGATGAACGGCAACAGCCGGCCGTTCGCGCGGCCGACCCATCGCCTCGACATCACGCTCGATCAGCCCTACGACGTCGGCCAGACGTTCACCGTGCGCATCGCCTACGGTGGCCCGCCACCGGCTCCCTCCGGCTTCGGCGGCATGCACTTCGACACCACGCCGGGTGGTCGGCCGCTGGCCTGGACGCTCAGCGAACCGTGGGACGCGCGCACCTGGTGGCCCGGCAAGGACCAGCTCGACGACAAGGCGACGTTCGCGATCTGGATCAGCCACCCCGACACCATGCAGGCCGCCTCGAACGGCGTCTTCGACGGCACCGACGTGCTGCCCGGGGGCCGCGCGCGCAGCCGCTGGCACACCAGCTACCCGATGGCGGCCTACCTGGCGTCGTTCGTCTGCACCGAGTGGAGCCGGCGCACCGACACCTACACCGGCTTCGGTGCCGCGATGCCGGTCGAGTTCTTCGTCTTCCCCGAGAGCTTCTCGGGTTGGCAGGCCGGCATGGACCGCGTCGTGCCGATGCTGAACGCGTTCAGCGGCGCCTATGGCCAGTATCCGTTCGTGGCCGAGAAGTACGGCATCGCCCAGTTCCCGTGGAGCGGGGGCATGGAGCACCAGACCCTCACCAGCCAGTCCAGCGTCAGCGAATCGCTGACGGCGCACGAGCTGGCGCATCAATGGTGGGGCGACATGGTCACCTGCCAGACCTGGAGCGACATCTGGCTCAACGAGGGCTTCGCGACCTTCAGTGAAGCGCTCTGGTACGAACGCAAGGCCGGTGGCACGCTGGCCGACTACCGCTCGGCGATGATCTCGCGCAAGCCACAGAGCACGACCGGCACCGTCTACGTCTACAACCCGATCAGCACGGCGGCGATCTTCAGCACCACCAACGTCTACCGGAAGGGAGCGTGGGCGCTGCACATGCTGCGCGGCGTGCTCGGCGATGCGGCGTTCTTCGCGGCGCTGCAGGCCTATCGCACCGCCTACGCCGGCGATTCGGCGACCACCGCCGAGTTCCGCGCCGTCGTCGAACAGAGCTCGGGCCAGGACCTCGGCTGGTTCTTCGATCAGTGGGTGATGAACGGCGGCTCGCCCGCCTACACGGCGGCGTGGCGCAGCGTGGTGCGCGGCGGCTCCCACTTCCTCCTGCTGCGCATCACGCAGAGCCAGACCTCGCAGCCGGTGTTCACGATGCCGGTGCGAGTGCGGGTGACGACCGGTGCCGGCACCATCGACGCGGTGGTGTGGAACGACGAACGCACCGACGAGGTCGTCGTGCCGCTGCCGGCGGCAGCGACCGCGGTCGCGATCGACCCGGAGCAGTGGATCCTGCGCGGCACGCCGCAGTCGGGCACCTACTCGACGCCGTTCTTCGGCGCCACCGACCACGAGGTGTTCACCGCGCCCGGCGGCAGCGTCGAGTACCACCTCGACCTCGGCGCCGGCAATGGTGGACGGCCTTATGGTGTGCTGATGAGCCTGACGGGCTCGACCCCGGCGACCGTCATCCAAGGCCTCAGCATCCCGATCGCCGCCGACGCCTTCACCATGCTCGCGCTCGATCTCGGCAACACGCCGTTGTTCGCCGACTTCTTCGGTACGCTCGACGCCACCGGCGGCATGCGCGCCGTGATGAACGTGCCGCCGGGCATCGCCAGCGTGCTGGCCGGGTTCTCGATCACGGCCGCCGCGGTCATGGTCGACACCTTCGACTACGCCTCGCGGCCGGTGGCGGTGCGCCTGCGCTGAGCGGGCGCGGGAGTGCCAGCATGTTGACGCTGCCCGGCCCTGCACGAGTCCGCTGCCGTCGCCTGGGCGCGGCGCGAGGTGGGCAGACTGTTCTTCGTGGCGCGTGTCAGCCGTAGCCTCTCGTCGGTGTTCCGGATCGGCTCCCCGAGCGTCGGCATCTCGCAACGGCAGTGCGCCGATGGCTGAGTCCACGCCGCGTTCGGCGCTGTATCGCTACGGCCCGCTGGCCTGGGTCTGGCGCGGGCTGCTGTTGCTGCTGACCGGCGGTGCGGCGGCGGTGCTGTTGGCGGCGCCGACGGCCTGGCAGGCGTGGCTGATGGTCACTCCGCTGCTGCTGCCTGGCGCCTTCTTCGCGTGGGTGGTGGTGATCGCCATCGACCGCGACGGGGATCGCCTGCTCGTCGTCACGCTGTCGGGCCTGCTCCGCCGCATCGACTGCGCGCGGCTCGGGGTGCCGACCCGGCGCACCAAGGCCTACAACGAAGGTGTCGCCGTGCACGCGCCGCGGTTGTGGATGCCGGTGCGCGGCGGCCTGCCGCTCTACGTCGACCTGCTCGGCACGGTCCCGGATCGCCGCGGCTTCGAACGGGTGTTCGGGGCCTTGCCGCGTTGACCACCATCGGCAGGGTGTGTGCATCCGCCGCGCGCGGCGTCGGGTCTCAGCGTCGCTGCAGCAGCCAGAAGCCCGGCGGCAGGCCGCAGTCGACGACCGCGAGGTCGCCGGTGACCACGCCGGCGAGGATCCGTTCGCGCCCTTCGGTGCGGGGATCGACGACGAAGTGCGTGACGCCGAGCAGGTCCCACTCGCGGTGGCAGTGGGCGGTGAAGGCGGGGTCGTCGGCGGGGCAGGGTGCGTGCTCGGGCATCGGCGCCGGCATCACGGCGCGGCGGCCCGTTTGCAGGTGCAGCCAGGCGTCGAGCTGCGCGGCGATCACGGCGTCCGGCGGCGTGTGTTCGCGCACGGCGGCGGCCAGGCGGTCGTAGCCGGCCTTCGGCACATCCTCGCGCCACATGCGGCCGGTGTGGCCGGGGTCGAATTGCAGCAGCGGGATCGTCGCCGGCAGCGACAGCAGCGCGCAGGCCGCGGTCAGCCACGGCCAGGCGCGGCCGCTCCACCGCACGATCACGGCGAAGGCGACCGGCAAGACGGGCAGCGCGTAGCGCCACGAGGCGTCGACGACGCCGAGCGAGATGCACCAGAGGCCGCAGGCGGCGGCGAACACGGGTGGACCGGCGATGGCGCGGCGCGCCACGCTCGCCAGCAAGGCGATCGCCGCGCCGGCGGCGAGCATGAGCAGCGTCGTGCGCACGGCGGCGGGCAACTGCGGCCAGACCTCGGGCAAGAACACGCCGGCGATCGCCTGGCGCACCGTGCCGGTCGAGAGGTCGCGCAGGCGGTCGGGCAGCACCGCGAGCCAGGTCGAGAGGTCGTGCACGAGCAGGCCGCCGTAGCCCTGGTAGTAGCGCAGGATCGTCGATTCGCCGGTGCTGGGGTGCGCCGACACCCACAGCCACCACGGCAGCGCCAGCACGGCGGCACCGGCCAGCAGCCGGGTGGCGGCGCCTGGGCGGCGGCGGCAGGCGAGCCGGGCGGCGACGGCGAGCAGCGGTGCCAGCGCGATCGACTTCGCCAGCACGGCGGCGCCGAACAACAGCCCGGCGCGGCCGGGGTGGCGTTCGCCGTCGCGGCCGAGGGCGAGCAGCGCCAGCGGCAGCAGCGTGAACAACCACGGCTCGGCCATCGCGCAGAAGACGACCTGCAGCCAGCCCGGCGCAAAGGCGGCGAGCGCGAGCGCGACCAGGCGCGGTCCCGGGCGGTGGCGCAGGTGAACGCGCAGCACGAGGCCCCAGGTCAGGATGCCGAGGCTCGCCACGATCAGCCCCGGCACCACGAACAGCCAGGCGCGCGCGGCGTCGGCGCCGGCGAGCCAGCACAGCGCGAGGGCCGCGGGGTGCAGCGGCGGGTAGCGCGTCTCGGCGGTGATGCCGGGCAGTTGCGGCAGGTGATAGCTGCCCGCGGTGAGGGCGTGGCCGAGGCCGATGTAGCAGGCGTCGTCGTGCCAGAGGCCGTGCCACGGGAAGCGGGCGGCGCAGATCGCCGCGAAGACGAGCCAGAGCCCGGCCAGCACCAGCGCGGGCCGTTGGCGCCGGCAGGTGCGGCGGTGATGGCGGTGGCCGGGGACGTCGTGGCAGGGCATCGGGAGAGGGCGGCGCAGGGCGTTCGGCGCGCGGGGGGCCGGGTCGGGCGCGCGCCTTCGCAAGTGGCGCGCCTTCGGCCTTCCGGGTGGCGCCGCGCCGGATGAGGGCGGCGGCGTTACGGCACCGACACGACATCGGCGCCGGTGGTCCGGGTGGCGTCGGCTCCAGTCACTCGCGGCGAGTGGCCGATGGCAGCGGCGGTTCCCCCCAGGAGGCCCATGACCGTCGTCATCCCGAAGCCGAGCCGCGCCGCCCGCGACGCCGCCATCCACGCCCGCCACGAGCTCGAACGCGTCGCGCGTGAGGGCCATCAGGCCGTCTACGTCGGCGGCGACACCGTGTTGTGCCGCGTGCTCGGCAAACACATGTTCTACGTCGACGGCAAGGACCGCGGCTTGGCGCCGCACCTGATCATGAATGGCTTCTGGGAGCCGTGGATCACCGTGGCGATGCAGCGCTTCCTGCGGCCCGGCATGATCTGCGTCGACGTCGGCGCCAACCTCGGCTACTTCACCGCGGTGATGGCCGACGCGGTCGGGCCGAAGGGCGCCGTGGTCGCGTTCGAGCCCAATCCACGCCTGCTCGAGCTGCTGCGCGCGTCGTTGTTCTTGAACGGCCACAACGGGCGCGTCTGCGCGGCGCAGCACGCGGTGGCCGACCGCGACGGCGACGAGGTCTTCCTGCGCTTCGCCGAGTCGCTGCCGATGAACGGCACGATCTGCCCGAAGAACCCGAGCGGGGAGGCGGTCGCCGTCAAGACGGTCACGCTCGACACCGCCTGCCGGCGGCTGCCGCGCATCGACCTGATCAAGATCGACGTCGAAGGGGCCGAGCAGTCGGTGTGGGATGGCATGCAGGGGCTGCTCGATGCGCACCCCGAGGCGGTGGTGGTGCTCGAATGGAACGCGCGGCGCGGCGACGCGGCGGGGCTGTTGGCCAAGATCGAACGGCGCTTCCCGAACCTCGCGCACCTCGACTTCGACGGCCTCGTCGAGCCGATCGATCGCGACCGGCTGCTGCACGAACGCGGCGGCGAGGACTTCATGTTGTGGCTCGCCGGGCCCATGGCCGTGAGCTGAGCGGGAACGCCCCTGGCAATGCGGTGGCGCGGCGGTACGAAGCCGCCATGCGTTCCTTCGCCGTCACCTTCGTTCTGTGTTCGATCGCCAACCTGCCGGCGCAGACCCCGGGCCTGCGTTGGCTCGACCTCGATGGCGACGACACGCGCCAAGTCACGGTGCGGCGCGAGCCCGGCCAGTACCTCGGCCACCCGACCACGGTGCTGCTCGAGGACGGCAAGACGATGTTGTGCGTGTTCCCGCGCGGCCATGGCAAGGGCGCCATCGTGCTGGTGCGCAGCGAGGACGGTGGCCGCAGTTGGAGCGAGCCGCTGCCGGTGCCTGCGAGCTGGGCGACCAGCCTGGAGACACCGACGATCCACCGCCTGATCGATCCGCGCGACGGCGCCCGGCGGCTGGTGCTGTTCTCGGGCCTGTATCCGCTCCGCAGCAGCGTCTCGAACGACGACGGCAGGACCTGGACGGAGCTCCTGCCGATCGGCGAGTTCGGCGGCATCG
>JAEUHT010000118.1 GCA_016793265.1 Planctomycetota bacterium | reverse complement strand
CCCCGGTCATCAGGCCGACGCGCATGCCCTCCTGCTTGAAGTCGCGGAACTTCTGGTTGCTCAGCGCCTTGATCGGACTCGTGTAGATGGCGCGGCGACCTTGCCGCAGCGCGTGGGCGATGGCGTATTCGGCGACCAGCGTCTTGCCGCTGCCGGTGGGGGCCGCGAGCAGCACGTTCTTGCCGGCCTCGATGGCGCGCGCTGCCTCGACCTGGAAGGCGTTGAGGGTATAGCCCTTGAACTCGACCGGGCTCGACGGCGAAGGGGACGGCACGCGCGCAGCATCGCACATCGGCGCTCGGCAGACCAACGTGCTGTCGGCTCGCGGTGGTCAGGGCCCGCCTGTGAGCAACTGTCCACAGGATGAGTGTCCGCGGCCCCAACTGTGATGTTCCTTCCGTCGCGCTGCTGGTTATGCTCCGCCGCGCTTCGCCAACCGGCGGGGCGTTTCGCAACCGGTCCCAACTGTCGCGGCCGCCCGGCCGCGGCGTCGACGTCGAAGCGGTCAACTTCGGCGTCCAACGAGGAGTCAGCCATGGAAACCAAGCCCGAAGTCAACGTCACCAAGTTCGTCGGCCGCCACCTGTCGCAGCTCAAGATCCTGTCGCGCCTGCTCGAGCACGAGCTCGAATCCGCGAAGGGCGGCCGCGAGGTGACCCTCGACCGCCACCTGGTCGAGAACGTGCTCGACACGCTCGAGATCTTCACCGACGACTGCGAGAACGTCAGCGGCGTCAGCCGCGATCGCAAGCCGGAGCCGAAGCCGGTCGTCGCGCGCCTCAACTGAGAGCGACGGCGGAGCAGCTTGCGGCGGCGGCCCGTTCCCCGTCGCACCTTGGCTGCTCGCAGCGAGTTCCCGGTGGCCGCAGGCGCGGCCGCCCGTGCGTTCGAAACCGAGGGTGTCTCGCTCGCCGAGACGCCGTGATCGCGGGACGCGCCGCACCGTCGCGGTCGGCGCGGTCCCGGTTTGCCTTCCGCCGGCCGCTCGATGGCCGGCAGCGACACCAGCCCCTGCTGCACCGTGCCACCAACGTCTGCTGCGCCGTCGGCGTCGATGACGACCTCCACCAAGTGGGCGATCCGCAGCGTCGTGCTGACGGCCCTCGCCATCACCCTGTGGTTGTGCGGTCCCCGCGCCGCCGCCGTGCTGGCGGCGCGCTTCGCCCGCGTCGACGAACAGAGCCCACTGGTCGCGCTCGACCGGGTCGGCTTCGCCGCCGCGCCGGCCTGGATGGACCGGCCGCTCTTGTTGGCGGTGGCGGCGGCGTTGTCCCCATGGCTCGCCGACGAGGTGCCGATCCTCGATGAAGGCACCGCAGGCCGTTTGCGGGACGGCCTGTTGACGGTGCCGTGGGTGGCCTCCGCCGCCCTGCAGCGTGAGTTCCCGGACCGGTTCCGCATCGAGGTCGAACTGCGGCGTCCCGTGCTGGCGGTGCGCGCCGCCGATGGTTCGCCGCTGTGCCTGGTCGATGCCGAAGCCCGCATGTTGCCGTGGGTGGACAGCCGGCTGCCGGTCACGCGCCTGTTCGCCGACGGGGGGTGGCGCACGTCGATGACCGTGGTGCCCGGAGCCCTCGCCGAGGATGCCCGGGTGCGCTGTGCCGCCGCCATCGCCGTCGAGTGGCGCGACGAACTCGCGCCGCTGGTGCCCGAGTGCCCGGAGCTGGTCGAGGTCGACGCCACCAACCTCGGTGAGCGTTGGGCGGTGGGCCCGAGCTACCCAGAGATCCGTGTCGCGTTGCGGCGTCGTGATGGTGCCAGTGTCGTCTTCGCCTACGGCCACCCGGTCGACTCGCCGCTGCTGCGGGTGCCGGTGCGCACCAAGGCCAACGTGCTCTGCAACGTGCTCGGCAAGTACCCCGGCCTCGATGGCCTGGTCGCCGGTGACCTTCGCTTCGCGGTGCGTTGGCTCGACCACGTGCAGCCGCGTCCCGCAGGGGTGCGCGACCCCAACGAGAACTGGAAGGACCTCGGCCCGCGCTAGCGGGGGCGTCTCAACGCGCCGTGTCGGCGGCGGGGACCGCAGCGTCGCGCACCGCGCGCAGCAGACCGTGCAGGTCGAAGCCGCCGTTCTTGGTGCAGCCGAGTCGCACCACCACGAGCTCCTCGTCGGGGAACACGACGACGTACTGGCCTTCGTGGCCATCCATGTGCATCAGGTTGGCCGGCAGGTCGGGCCACTCGCGCGCGGCGGGGCCGTCGCCGTCCGGGTCGGCGTTCAGCCAGACCCCGGTGCCGAACTGGCCGCGGCTGCCGGGCGCCGGGTCGGCCGCATCCTCGAGAGCCTGGCGCGGCAGGATCTGTTCGCCGGCGAATCGGCCGCGCTGTTGGAACAGCAGGCCGAGCCGCGCCCAGTCGCGCGCGGTGGCGAAGCCGTAGGAGCTGCCGACGAAGGTGCCGCTCGGGTCGGTCTCGATCAGCGTGTTGCGCATGCCGAGCCGCAACAGCAGATGCTGCCGCGGCCAAGCCCAGTAGGTGGGATCGTCGCCGACGCTGCGGCGCAGCTGGCGGCAGAGCAGGTTGGTGCTGCCGCTCGAATACAGGTAGGTGGTGCCGGCCGCGGCGGCGATGGGCTGCGCCGTGTAGGCGGCGGCGTGGTCGCTCGACGCGAACAGCATGCGCAGTGCGTCGCTGCCAGGGTCGTCGTAGCGTTCGCTCCAGGCGAGGCCGGCGGTCATCGACAGCAGGTGGTGCGTGGTGATGTGGCGGCGCGCGTCGTCGTCGGCGCGCCATTCCGGCACTTCGGTCTGCCAGATGCCGGCCTGCTGTGCGGCCAGCACCAGCGCGAAGGTAAGCGTCTTCGTCATCGACCAGCCGGGCAGCATCGAGTCGGCGCCGTAGCCGGCGGCGTAGCGTTCGCGGACGAGCTGGCCCTTGTGCAGCACGACGACGGCGCGTGAGAAGACGCGGCGGCCATCGTCGGGGTCGCGGAAGGCCCTGTCGATGGCGCGGTCGAGCGCGGCGAGGTCGATGCCGGTCGGAGTGCTGGCGAGTCGATCGCCGACCGGCCAGTCGGCGGTCGCCGGATCGCGGAGAGGCGCCGTCACCTCGGGCGCCGCGCGCTGCTGCAGGGTGGCCAGCGGTGCGTCCGGCCGCACCAGCACGCAGCCGAGGTTGGGCGTGCGCACCGCGACCGCGGTCGCCCCCCCGAGCTTGCAGGTGACGGTGCCGGCGGTGGCGTCGACGTCGAAGCGCAGCAGTGGCCGGATCAGCCGTTCGAGCGGGCGGGTCGGCGCGAGCTCCTCCGCGAGCACCGAATCGAGCGTGCGGCCGCTGACGAAGATCGCCGATGCCGCGACCTTCGCCGCGTACGCCGCCGCGACCTCGGCGAGCTCGCGGCTCGGGGCCTGGGCCAACAGGGAAGGCAGCAACAGCAGGGCGACCGGGGTCCGCATGGCGGCATGGTAGTGGCTTGGCATCGGCTGGGCCGCAGTCGCCCGGTCGCCGTGGATTGCCGGCAGCCGGAGCCCCGTCCCTGCCGATGAGCGGGCCGTGCGCGCCAAGGAACGAGCCGTGCTGGTGGGGATCGTCGTCGTCGTCGCCGCCGTCGTGCGCATCGCGTTCGTCAGCACCGGCAGGGTGCTGTCGCCGCTGCGCGCGGACGCCGGCGAGTATGCGCAGTACGCCGCCAACCTGGTCACCCACGGCACCTACTCCCTGGCCCAGTCCGTCCCGCCGCCGCCCGACTCGTTCCGTTCGCCGGGCTACGGGCTGTTGCTCGCCGCCTGTCGGCTGGGCGGCGGGCAGGCCTGGCAGACGGTGGCGATCGCCCTGCAGGTGCTGCTCGGCACGCTCACGGTGTTGTTGTGCTACCGGCTGGCGCGGCGAAGCGTCGGCTTCGCGGCGGCGCTGGCGGCCGGCGCGCTCGCGGCGCTGAGCCCGCATCTCGTCGTCAGCAGCGGCTTCGTGCTGACCGAGTGTCTGACCACGTTCCTGGTCACCTGCGGACTCTGGCTCTGCCTCTGCGCCAGCGGCGCGGTGCGCTTCGCCTGCGGCGCCGCGGTGCTCGGTTTCGCCGCGCTGTGCAACGAGGTCTACATGTTCGTGCCGGTCGTGGTCGCCATGGCGGCCTGGCGCCAGGACCGCCGTCGGCTGTGGCTCGCGCTCGTGATCGGGCTGCTGCCGACGGTCGCCTGGTCGCTGCGCAACGCCAGCACGGAACTCGCCCGCACCGGTGGGCAGCGCGCCGTCGCCTCGGTCAGCCACGGCAGCTACCCGGGCATGGTGTACGGCGAGTCGAAGTGGTTCGGCTACCCCTACCGCGAGGACCCGGAGCAGCCGGCGATGGCGTCGTCGTGGGCCGCGCTGTGGGCCGTGCTCGGCCCGCGTATCGCCGCCGACCCGCTGCGCTACGCGCGCTGGTATGTGCTGGAGAAGCCGATCTGGCTGTGGAGCTGGCCGTTGGTGCAAGGACGCGACGTCTGCGTCTACGAGGTGGCCGATTCGCCGTACGAACGCCAACCCGTGATGCAGGCCTCGCACACGCTGATGCGCTGGTTGCACCTGCCGGTGATGCTGCTCGCCGCGATCACGGCGGTGGGGGGCCTGCGACCATCACGTCGCGACGGTGTGCCGGGGCAGCGGGCTTTGGCGGCCATCGTGGTGTTGGCGACGTTGGCCTACCTGCCGGTGATCCCGGATCCGCGCTACCTGCAGCCGGTGCGGCCGCTGCTGTTCGTGCTGGCCGCTGTGGGCGCCGAGGCGCTGGTCGTGCGCCTGTTCGTGAATCGGCGCCGCGTTCCGGCAGCGGCGAGTCCGCCGTCGGCGCTCACCGACGGCTGAGCTGCGCGCTCACTTCTCTGCGCCGGCCTGCTTCTGCAACTGGGGCAGGACCTGGTCGATGCGCTGGGCGATCGGCGACGCGGGCAGGATCTTCTTGGCCTCTTCGAGCAACCCGATCGCGGCCTTGACGTCGCCGGTGGTGTCCATCGTCACCATGCCCTTGAAGAACAGCGCGAGCTGGTGCTGCACCTTGCTCTTCGGCGCCTTGATGACCTCGTCGAGCTTGTTGAGCGCCTGCTCGCCTTCGCCGGCCTCCATGTGGGCGCCGATCATCTCCTGCAGCGCGCGCGCCTCGGTGTTGATCAGGCGCGACTCGAGGATCTTCTCGACGCGCGCCGCGTACTTGGCCTTGAGTTCGAGCTTGCCGTCGGCGTCAGCGGCGACGATCTCCTGCATGCGTTCGAAGTGGAAGTTGTCGACGACCTCGCCGTCCAGCGCGGACAGTGCCTCGTCGAGCGCCTTGGCGCGCTCGGCGCCCTTCTTGTCCGCGGCGCGCAGCATCGCGGCCTGGAACACGGCGCCCTGCTTCTTCCATTCGGCGAGCTTGGCGACGTACGGCTCGGCGCCGCCCTGCTCATAGCCGGTCTGTGCATAGACGACGCCGTCGCAGTCCGTCAGCAGCACGGTGGGGAAGCCCTGGATCGAGTACTGCTCCTGCAGCTTGGTGTTCTGGGCCTTGATCTCGGCGGTGACCAGGCTCTCGTCCTGCGGGAAGTCGAGCTTGACCAGGATGAAGTCCTTCTGCGCGGCGCTCTGGAACTGGGCCTGGGCGAAGACCTCTTTGTCGAGGCGCATGCACCAGCTGCACCAGTCGGAGCCGGTGAAGTCGATCAGCAGGTCCTTCTTCTCGGCCTTGGCCTGGGCCTTCGCCTTGGCGAAGTCCTGGACCCAGACCTCCTTCTCGGTGTTCTCCTGGGCCACCAGGCTGTCCTGCAGCAGCAGGGGGAGGACGAAGCACGTCAAGGCGAACGTCGTACGCAGCATCGCAGTCCTTTGCATTGGGATTGGCGGCGGATGCTACGCACGAGCTGGCGTCCGGCGGTGTGCTTCCCTGGGATTCCTCGGCCGGTCACCCCTCGCGTTCGTCGGCGCCGCGCCTCGGTGGTTGGCTGGCGAGCCACTCTCGTGCGGCGGCCAGCATGTGGTCGTCGATTCGCAGCGGCGGCAGCTCCGGGTCGGGCAGGTAGCGAGGATCCGCAGGCGCTGGGCAGTCGCGCCGCGGGCGCGTTTCGCCGGCGATGGAGTCGTAGACCCGGGTCTCCGCGGCGACCTCCACCCCCGCCGCCCGCAGTGCGTGCTGGCGGCTCTGTTCATGCTCGAGGGCCTGCTGCAGCATCGCCGGCGAACTGAGGTGCAGGAGCTGCACGGTTTGGTCCGCCGCAGCGCCTGGCGCCGGCGACGAGATCGTCGCCGCGCACCGCAGCCCGCCAGCGAAGTCGCCGGCGGCGGACACGGCAGCCGCGCGCAGGTTGATCAGGAGTTCACGCAGGAAGGCGCTGGCTTGCGCGGGGCCGGGCAGGTCAGGCTCGCTGACGATGCCGAGCAGCGGCATGCCGGCGCGGTTGAGGTCGACGAGCGTGGCCGTCGGGGTGGTGTGCAGCGTGCCGCGGTCTTCCTCGAGGTAGAGGCGCTGCAGGCGGCAGCGGTGGCCGTCGCCGAACGGGATGCTGCCACCGCGGGCCAGCGGTTCGCCGTGCTGGGTGAGCAGGTAGCCCTTCGGCAGGTCGGGACGGGAGTCGTGGCGGCGCACGAATCGGGATTGCGGCTGCAGCTCACAGCCGAGCGCAAGGGCCGCGCGTACGGCCAGGGCGACGGCGTGGCCGTTGAGGCGCGGCAGGGCGCCGGGCAGGCCGAGGTCGAAGGCGCAGAGGCCGCTGTTGGCGGCCACGCAGTCGGTGGTCGGCGCCGGGGAGAACAGCTTGCTGCGGGTGGCCAACTGAACGTGCACGGTGAGGCCGATGCTGGTGGGCGCGTTCACGGTAGGGGCCTCTGCAGGTGGTGGTCACTGTGCTGCTGGAAGACGTGGGCGACCTGCAGCAGGAGATCCTCACGATCGGCTGGCGCGATCAACTGCAGCCCGATCGGCAGGCCGCCCGCGGTGGCGCCGCACGGCAGCGAGATCGCCGGCAGGCCGGCCAGGCTGGCGGGCACCGTCAGCGCGTCGCATACGAACATCGCCAGTGGATCGTCGCGGCGGCTGCCGAGCGGGAACGCCGGGATCGGGGAGGCGGGGCAGGCGAGCAGGTCGCAGTCCGCGAAGGTGCGACGGAGATCGGCACGCAGGCTGTGGTGCGCATTCTCGGCGCCGCGATACCAGTCGTCGCCGGAGGACGTGGCCGTGGCGAAGGCGCCGAGCAGGAGGCGAAGCTGCACGGCGTCGCCGAAGCCCTGGCCACGCGTCTCGCTGGTCATGGCGTCGGGGCGACCGAGCGCTTCCCGGCGCCGGCCGAAGCGTACGCCGTCGTAGCGGGCGAGGTTCGAGGCAGCCTCGGCGGCGGCGAGCAGGTAGCAGGCGGGCAGGGCGTGTACGACGCTGGGCAGCGACGCGCCGCGCAGCGTCGCGCCGAGGTCGCGCAGGTGGTCGATGGCGCGTTGGGTCCCGGCCGCGACCTCGTCGTCGAGGCCGGGACCGTTCAGTTGCCACGGCAGGCCGAGCCGTAGACCGCGCAGGTCGTGGCGCTGGGGCAACGTCGGCGCCACCGGGCCGGGACTGGGCCGGCTGGTGGGGTCGGCCGGGTCGACGCCGGCAACGGCATCGAGCCACGTGGCCAGGTCGGCAGCGCGGCGCGCAATGGCGCCGACACAGTCGAGCGAACTGGCGACGGCGACGAGGCCATGGCGGCTGACGCGACCGTAGGTGGGTTTGAGACCCGTCACGCCACAGAGGGCGGCCGGCTGGCGTAGCGAGCCGCCGGTGTCGCAGCCGACAGCCAGCGGGCACAGGTCTGCCGCCACCGCGGCGGCGCCGCCGCCGTTGCCGCCGCCGGGCACGCGGTCGTGGGCGAACGGGTTGTGAGTCGGCCCGTGGGCGGAGGTCTCGGTGGAACTGCCCATGCCGAACTCGTCCATGTTGGTGCGGCCGAGCAGCACTCCGCCTGCGGCTGCCGTGCGTGTCAGGACCGTGGCACTGAATGGACTGCGGTAGCCTTCGAGCACGCGACTGGCGGCACTCAGTCGCTCCGTGGCGACGGCGAGGTTGTCCTGCCACGCCACCGGCACCCCGGCGAGGGGACCGCCTCGTCGGTCGGGGTCGCGGTCCACAGCCTCGGCGCGGGCGCGCGCGGAACCCTCGTCCAGGTCCAGGAAACAGCGCAGAGAGCGGTCGAGGGAGCGGATGCGCTGCAGGCTGCGGGCGAGCACGGCGGCAGCCAGTTCGGTGCCGGCGCGGACCGAGGCGGCGATGGTGAGGGCGTCGTCCGCCTGGCTCATGGCGGGGGGATGCGCGGCACTTCGAAGCAGTGGGACGACTGCCGGGGTGCGTTCGCCAGCGCGGCGGCAACCGCCATTGGCGGCTCGGGGCAGTCATCACGCAGGGCCAGGGTGTTGGCCGGGGCCGGATCGGGAATCGGCGGCACCGTGCGCAGCGAGGCGAAGGCGTCGAGGATGTCCTGCAGGCGCCTGTGCAGCACGTTTTCGCGCTCGCCGCCAAGGCGAAGTTGCACCAGCTCGGCGAGGTGCAGTAACGACTTGCGATCGATGGCGACGGGGTCGATCATGCGGTGCACCGATGCTAGAGGGTGCTTGGCCGCGGGCCATCGGGCCGGGGCCGTTTTTGTGGCCATGTTGGCGCCATCGCGGGGAGAGGGCTACCATCGCGCCCCGTTCGCCGCGAACTCACCCGGTTGCCTTCCAGGTCGGTCAGCCTGGTTGCTGCCGGCGCGGCGTGCAGGCAACCGCGAGCATGGAAAACCCGGAACTAGCCGTCATCGGCCTCACCTGCAACGTGGTGGGGGTGTTCTTCCTGGCGAACTCGATTCGCTTCCGGGAGCCGCGCAAGGCCTTGCATGACGCGCTCGGTCTCGGCGGCCGCAGCCTGTTGAAGGTGCGCGACACCGCGCTCAACAACATGCAGGTGATCATCGGATTCCTGTTCCTGACCACCGGGTTCCTGCTGCAGATCGTGGCCAAGTGGGACATGGAGCTCACAACCCTGATCTTCTGTGGCGCCATCATCCTGGTCGCTGGTGCGGTCTACGCGATTGGTGCCTACAGCTCGCGGCGTGCGTTTCGACGGCTGCTGCGCGAGTTCTTCCAGAGCGAACAGTGGTCGTTCCAGGACGACATGGAGTTGACCAAGGAGATCGGCGAGATTCTCGGGGTGCCGCTGGCGCCCGACATGACCGTCGAGGCCTACGTGCACCGTGTCCGGCAGGCGCTCGGCGTCGCCAACCCGCAGAAGCCGGCAGGCAACGACCGGGCCCGCCGCATCGTGTTGCCGGGGCGCTGAGCGCCCCGGCTGCCGCGGTGCTGCCTCGGGGGGGGGGGCGCCAGAAGGGCATGCCAGCGACCCGCGCCGGCTGGTGGATTCCCGGCGGCGAATTCCCGGCGGGGCAGGCGAAAGTTGCGGTGCCGGTGCCACTGGAGGCATGCGAGAGATCCGCAGTGTGGTGCGCCGACTCCTGCGCGAGGGTGGTCGTGCGGTCCTGGACTTGGTGCTGCCGCAGCGCTGCCCGGCTTGTGGTGGGCCTGGCGAAGCCCTGTGCCGCCCCTGCGACCAATTGCTGCAGCGACGTCCGCCGCCAGGTTGTCCCCGATGTGAGCGACCGATGACCATGGGCCCTTCGACATGCCCAGGTGATCACCACGAACTGGCCAACCTCGCCCTGCACAGCGCGCCCTTCTGGTTCGCTGGCAGCGGAGGCGCCCTCGTACGCCGCTTCAAGCTCGACGCGGATGTTGCGGCCGGCAGGTTCCTGGCCCGGGCGATGGCAGCGCGGTTGCGTTGCCATCTGGCCGCCCTGAACCGCCCCGTGTTGGTGCCGGTGCCCTTGCACTCATCACGCCGCCGCCACCGTGGGTTCGACCAGGCTGCTTGGTTGGCGGAACGCATCGGCACGAAACTCAGCCTGCCGGTAGCGACCCGCGCCCTGATGCGAACTCGTTCAACCACTCCCCAAGGCGATCCGACGGTGACTTCCCGAGCCAACAACGTCGAAGGCGCGTTCGCGGTGCGCCAGCGAGCCGTGCCGCGGGGAAGGACCGTTGTGTTGGTGGACGACGTGCTGACCTCAGGCGCGACGGCGAGGACGTGCGCCGCAGTGCTGCGTGCCCAGGGAGTCCGGCAGGTGGCGATCCTGACTGCGTGCAGAAGCTGACGATTCAGGCCGCTGAGCCAGCCGGCGTCACCGCTGGGGCACACTTCGCCAAGTGCCGTAGGTATTGAGCAGAAGGCAACTTAGCATCTCAGACCAGGTGGACGCGTTGGCCGTGCCAGAGATTCTTCAAGGCGGGGCTTGACCCAAGACGATCGCTCGCTACCTTCTCCCGCCCTCGCACGCGGCTTCCGCGACACGCGAGACGATCTTTGACATTCCGGGTGGCCTCGAAAGAAAGCGTGTGAGCAGCTACGGCACGGGAGTACCTGTGCTGTGGCGAGAATGAAGCCGGCCG
>JAEUHT010000127.1 GCA_016793265.1 Planctomycetota bacterium | reverse complement strand
TTCCGCGCCCGCGCCGTGCGCGAGTGGATGGTCGGCGGCCAGTTGGCGATCGTGCCCGAGGTCGAGGGCTCGGCCTGGATCACGGGTTTCCCCACGTTCGTCTTCGACGCCGAGGACCCGTGCCGCGACGGGCTCTGAGCGGGGGCCTCAGTCGAGCCGCAGTCGCCGCATCAGCTCCTTGCCGATGCGGCTGGTGAACACGCCGAGCGCGGCGAGCGTCAGCACGGCGCGGGCGGCGTTGTCGTCCGGCGCCTGCAGCATGCCGCCGACGCAGAGGGCGACGAGCAGCAGCAGCAGCAGTTCGCCGGCGGTGTCGATCGAGCCGGCGGCGCCGCGCACGAACATGGCCGCCGCCGTCGCCGCGAGGTCGCCGTAGAACAGGCCCGCGAGCAGGGCGCGGCCGAAGTCATAGTGGCTGGCCACCGCCGCCAGCGCCGCGTAGCCGACCACGCGCACGACGAGCCCACCGACGTGGAAGGCGCTGTCGAGCTGGGCCTCGCTGAGGTGACCGCGGGTCTGCTCCATGCGTGGAAGCCATCGGCCGCGTGGCGCCCGGCATGAAGTGGGGTATCGTCCGCGCCCGATGCGGTCCTGGGTCCGGTGCTCTCCCCTGCTCCTGGTGTTCGCGGCCTGCACGCCGTTCGCGCCGTCGTGGCAGCGTCTCCAGGAGGTCGATGCCGTCGAGGCCACGGCGGCGGCGCCCCGCGTGCCGAAGTTGGTCTGGCAGACCATCGGCCACTCGGTCGAAGGCCGGCCGCTGCGCTTGACCAGGGTGGGACACGGGCCGCGGCGCGTGTTGTGGGTCGGCGGCATCCACGGCGACGAACGCGAAGGGCGGGTCAGCACCGAGCAGCTGCCGCGGGCGTTGGCGGCGGTGCCGGGCGCGTTCGAACAGGTGACGCTGACGATCCTCGAGGACGCCAATCCCGACGGCGCCGTGCACGACACCCGCGGCAACGCCAACGGCATCGACCTCAACCGCAACTACCCGGCCGGCAACTTCCTGCCGTCGAAGCAGTTCGGCCAGCGGCCGCTGGACCAGCCCGAGGCGAAGGCGCTGCACGACCTGATCCTCGACGAACGGCCGCACCTGGTCATCGTCGCGCACGCCTGGCGCAAGGACCACTTCATCAACTTCGACGGTCCGGCCGCGCGCCACGCCGAGCTGTTCTCGAAGCACTCGGGGTACCGCGTCAAGCCGTCGGACCTGATCGCGCCGACGCCGGGTTCGCTCGGTTCGTGGGTCGGGCGCAAGCTCGGCATGCCGATCCTCACGCTCGAACACGAACGTGGCGTCGACCCGCTGTGGGCGTGGATGCAGACGCGCGAGGCGATCCTGGCCGTGATCCTGCAGGCGTGAGATGAGGCGCTGGCTGCTGCTGCGACTGCTGTGGTGCGTGCTGACGCTGTTCGGCATCACCTTCGTCACCTTCGTGGTGATGGACCTGGCGCCGGTCGACCGCGCCGAGCGCGAGGTGACGCAGGCGACGCAGGATGGCACCCTGCCGGACACGCTGTTGCGCGAGGCCGCCGTGCTGCGCCTGCGCGTGCGCTACGGCATGGTCGACCCGGAGACGAAGCTGCCGCGGCCGCTGTGGCAGCGCTACGCGGCGTGGTTGTCCAACGCAGCGGTGCTGCAGTTGGCAGGGCCCGACGCCGACAACGCCGCGTTCTGGCGGCGGCTCGGCGAGGCGGCGCCGGTGACGTTGCTGCTCGGCGGCCTCAGCCTCCTGTGTGTGTTCGGGCTCGGCGTCGGCATCGGCTGCTGGCTCGGCGTCGCCGCCGGCTCGAAGCGCGACCGCGTCGCCTCGGGCGTGCTGCTCACGCTCGTCGGCATGCCGGAGTTCCTGCTGGCGACGCTGCTGCCGCTGGTGTTCGGCTCGTTGTGGCTGCACTGGCTGCCGACCAGCGGCCTGCGTTCGCCGGGCGCGAACGAATGGAGCTTCGCTTGGCAGCTCGTCGACTTCGCCCGCCACCTCGTGCTGCCGGTGCTGGTGATGGCGATCGGGCCGACGGTGATGGTGGCGCGCTTCGTGCGCGACTCGGTGGCGCGCGCCGCGGCGGCGCCGTTCGTGACCAACCTGCACGCGCTCGGCATCGAGCCGGAGGTCGTGCGTTGGCGGCTGCTGCGGCACGGTCTGGCCCCGGTGGCGACCTTGGCCGGCAACCTGCTGCCGATGCTCGTCGGCGGCTCGATCGTGGTCGAGAACCTGTTCTCGCTCGATGGCCTCGGCCACCTCGCCTTCGACGCCGTGATGCAGCAGGACCAGGCCATCGTGATGGCGCTGGTGCTGGTGACGTCGATCGTCACCCTGCTGTCGCTGCTCGTCTCCGACCTGTTGCACCGCGTCGTCGACCCGCGGGTGCGCCTGCAACCATGACCACCACCATCGTCAGCGAACCCCTGCCGGCGACCCGCCCCCGTCGCGGCGTCGTCTGGTGGTCGCCGTTCTGCTGCCTCGGCCTCGTGCTGCTGGTCGGCGTGTTCGCGCCGCTGCTCGCCAACGACGTGCCGCTCTTGGCGCGGGTCGACGGCAAGTGGTCGATGCCGGCGGTGGCGGACCTGTTCGGCGAAGCGCCGGCCGGACCGCACGATGGCACCTGGAAGCAGTGGTGGTCGCGGCTCGGCGCCGGCAATGAGGACTTCGGCATCATGCCGCCGTGGCCGTACGGACCGACGGCGATCGACGCCGCGCGCTTCGGGCAGAAGCCCTGCCTCGCGCACCCGCTCGGCAACGACGACACCGGCCGCGACGTCTTGGCGCGGCTCGTGCACGGCGCCGGCACCGTGGTCTGGCTCGGCCTGCCGGCCGTGCTGCTGGCGGCGCTGGTGGGCGCGGCGCTCGGCGCCTGGGCCGGGCTCGCCGGTGGCCTCGTCGACGGCATCGTGCTGCGGCTGATCGAGCTGTCGCTGTGCTTCCCGATGCTGCTGTTCCTGCTGTTCGCGGCGGCGTTCTTCGGCACCTCGCCGTTCGGCATGGTGGCGGTGCTGGCGCTGATGTTCTGGACCAGCTTCGCGCGCATCGTGCGCGGCGAGATGCTGTCCCTGCGCGAACGCGACTACGTGCTGGTCGCGCGCGGCCTCGGCCTCGGCCCGTGGCGCATCTTCGCGCGCCACTTGCTGCCGCAGGTGCGCACGCACGTGCTGATGACGGCGGCGTTCTGCATGGCGGCGGCGATCGTCGCCGAGTCGACCTTGTCCTACCTCGGCGTCGGCGGCGGTGGTGGTGCGGTGGCGTCGTGGGGGGCGATGCTGCGCCAGGGCAGTGAACGGGCGGTGGTCGGCAGCTGGCACCTGTGGCTGTTCCCGGCGCTCGCGGTGATGGTCGTCGTGGTGGCGTGCCACCTCGTCGCCGACCGTCTGCGGCCGCGCGTCGACGCCTGACCGCAGCCGCGCGCCGGCCGCTCAGCCGCCGCGGGTGTGCATCTCGCGGTGCGGATCCTGACGCAGTTCGGCGACCACCGCCGAGGCTCCACGATCCGGCAGCGCGGCGCGTTCCTCGGCGCCGCGGTCGCGGCGCGCCGTCCACAGCCCGAGCAGCCGCTGACGCAGGGTGTCGTCGTCGGCGCCGCCGCGCAGCAGGGCGCGCAGGTCGGTGCCCGTGGTGGCGTAGAGGCAGGTCAGGAACACGCCGTCGGCGGTCAGGCGGGCGCGATCGCAGGTGGCGCAGAACGGCTGCGTCACCGACGAGATGATGCCGAAGGTGCTGCCGTCGGCGAGGCGGAAGCGGTCGGCCGGTGCGCTGTCGAGGCGCGGCAGCGGCGTGACCGCGCCGTGGCTCTGCGTCAGCATCTGCAGCATGCGCTGGCGACTGACGACGCGGTCGAGCCGCCAGTGGGTGGCGCCGCCGACGTCCATGTACTCGATCAGGCGCAGCTCGGCGCCGATGTCGCGGGCGAAGTCGAGCAGCCGCGGCAATTCCCCGTCGTTGAGGCCGTCGATGACCACGGCGTCGAGCTTGAGCTCGTCGAAGCCGGCCTCGCGCGCGGCGGTGATGCCGTCGAGCACGCGGCCGAGGTCGTCGCGGCCCGTCAGCAGGCGGAAGGTGCCGGGGTCGAGCGTATCGATGCTGACGGTCAGGCGGTGCAGCCCGGCGTCGCGCAGCGCGCGCGCGTGGTCCCGCAGCAGCACGCCGTTGCTGGTCAGCGCCAGGTCGCGGATCGCCGGCCGCGCCGCGATCCTGCGCACGAGCCCGGACAACTCGGCGCGCAGCAGCGGCTCGCCGCCGGTGAGCCGCACGCGGTCGACGCCGAGCGGGATCAGCACGTCGAGCAGTCGCACGATCTCCTCGAACGACAAGACGTCGGCCTTCGGCAGCCAGACGTAGTCCGGCTCGGGCATGCAGTAGCGACACCGCAGGTTGCAGCGGTCGGTCACCGACAGGCGCAGGTTGCGCAGCGGGCGTCCGTGGCGGTCGAGCGGCGTCGTCATCGAGCCGGATGACGATAGCGGGCGGTCGCCGGGTCGCTACTGCGGCAGCCGTTCGATCAGCCGCCGCAGGCGGGTCACCGTCGGTGGCGCCAGGTCGCGTTCGCCGAACGGGTCGAGCGGCGGCAAGGTCAGATCCAGCACGCGCTGCAGCGCGGCGGCGGCGGCCTGGCGGCTCGGTTCGGGCGTTTTCGGTGCGGTCAGCAGGTCGAGCAGCAGCGCGGCGGCGGCGCGGTTCGGCCGGCGCAGCAGCGCGTTCCACACCGTCTGCGGCACCGGGTTCTGCAGCAGCGCCTCCCGCAGCGGCGCCCCGGCGCGGCGCACGACGTCGAGCGCGCGCACATCGACGCGCTGTTGCTCGCGGTCGACCGCGGCGATCACGGCTCTGATGTCCTGGTCGAACTCGCGGCCGAAGGCGAAGGTGAGCACGCGCTGCAGCACGCGGTCGCGGGCGTCGAGGCGTTCGCACAGGCCGCGGCCAGCGTTCGCGATCTCGCGGAAGGTCTGCGGCGTCTCGGGTGGCGCCGGCTCCGCGGCGGTGATCAGGGTGTGCACGAACGAGCGACCGTCCTGGGCGAAGGCGCCGACCTGCTGCAGCAGCACCTTCATGTCCTCGGCGTGCGGCGGCGCGTCGCCGGCCAGCACGACGACGCGGCGCGCGTCGGGCTGCCAACGCTGCGCGAACGCCGTCTGCAGTCCTTCGCGCACCGCCTCCGGCAGGTCGCCGCCGCCCTCGGCGGACACGTACTGCACGAAGTTGGCGACGCGCCAGAAGTCGAAGCCGAGCGGCACGTCGCGGGTCAGGTACTGTTCGCGGCCGCGATCGCGGTAGGTGACGAGGCCGAAGCGCGCGTCGGGCACCAGGTGGCGCAGCACCGTCAGCATCTGGCCGATGGTGGTCTTGGTGTCGGCGATCGTGCGCGACATCGAGCCGGTGCTGTCGAAGACGAACACGATCTCGAGCCCGGACTGCCGCAGCGTGCCGACGGCCCTCCGGAACTCACCGGAGCCGATGCCGAGGCCGCCGCCGTCGCCGGGGTCCGCGCTGCCGGCGCGTGGTGCGGCGCGCACCACGAAGTTGGCCGTCGGCAGCGGCCGCGGTTCGAGCTGCTGGTCCGGTCCCGGCGTGGTCGCCGCCTCGGCCGGCACCGGATCGGCGACCAGCGGCATCACCTCGTCGGCCTCGGCCAGCACCTCGGGCGGCGCCGGCCGTTCGTCGGGCACCTCGGTGCCGGCGGCGGCGAGGTCGAGTCCGACGCGAGCGGCCCGGCGGCCGCCGGCGGGCTCGGCCGGCAGATACCACCACAACAGCAGCAACAGCAGCACGTGGAACAGCAACGACAGCGCCAGCCAGGGCGCCCGCCGCAGCTCCGTCGCCAGCAGGTCGCTCAGCGTCTGCTCGTCGTCGCGGCGCAGCGCGGCGGCCGCGTCGCGCACCTTGCGTTGGCCGGCCGCCGCGCGCAGCGCCGGGATCGGCACGATCGCCGCCGCCCCGTCGTCGGGCACCACCAGCGCCAGGTGGTCGCCGAACTGCAGCACGTCGCCGGTCGCCAACTCGACCGTCGTCACCGGCGCGCCGTTGTGCAGCGAGTCGCCGTTGCCGGCGAGGTCGTGCAGGGTGACGCCGTCGCCGCGCACGCAGAGCCGCGCCTGGTGTGCCGCCGCGCCGACCACGAACCTCAGGTCGCAGTCGGTGGCGCTGCCGAGCAGATAGTCGCGCCCAGGTTCGAGGGCGTGATCCTGGCCGGCGAGGCGCAGCGCGAGCAGGGTGGAGGCGGCGGCCACGGTTCTGGAGGTTGTATCGTCAGTACTGCCGCTGCGAGGACAGGGTGCTGGGGAGATGGCTGGCGCGGCGCCGCCGCCGGCCGTGGCCCGTGTCGCCCGCGTCATCCAGTAGGCGCAGGCAAGGGCAAGGTTGCACCGCGGGGCCGCTCCGGCGACCATGCTGCCGCGACATGAGCTTGCGCATCATCGGCGGTGAATACGGCGGGCGCGTCCTGCGCATGGTGCGGGGCCTCGGCACGCGGCCTCTGCTCGGCCAGGTGCGGGAGGCCATCTTCAACATCCTCGCCGACCGGGTCGAGGGCGCCTTCGTCTGGGACCTGTTCGCGGGCACCGGCTCCTCGGGCATCGAGGCGCTGTCGCGCGGCGCCGCCCGGGTGATGTTCTGCGAGAAGAACGGTCGCGCGCTCGACGTGCTGCGCGGCAACCTGCAGATGCTCGGCGACGACGCCGTGCGCCGGTCCCTGCCGCTGCGCGCCGACGCCTGGGATCCGCCGGTGATGCACCGGGCCGCGTTCGGTGCCGCGCGCGCCGACGCCGATCCCGACGCCGCCACCGACGCCGAGGTGGCGCCGGACATCATCTTCCTCGACCCGCCCTACTCGATGGTCGCCGAGGACCCGGTCAAGTCGATGACGCGCGCCCGGCGGCTGCTCGACCGCACCGCGCCCGGCGGGCTTGTCGTCTTCCACTTCGAGGCCGGGGTGCTCGACGAGGACGACTTCGACGCCGACCTCGACCTCGACCTGCGCGAATGGGGCAGCACCGCCATCGTGATGATGTGGCGCAAGGGCGAGGCGCCCGAACGGGTGCAGCGCAAGCTGGAGAAGGCGCGGCAGCGCGAAGAGGGCTGAGGCGCACCGGGCTGAGACCGAGACGGAGCCCGGTACGGCCTCTCGGATTGCCCCCTGGCGACGGCGGTGGCCCCGATGTCGGATTTTCCCGCACGCAGCGGGTCCGGGAGCCCGCGGGTGGTGGCGCCGAGGTGCCGGTGCGGTCGGCCCTTCGTGGCAGGGGCGCGACCGCGGCGGATGCTGCATCAAGCGCCGCCGGGTCCGCCGCCGATAGCGGACTGCGCCGTGGGCTTCCACGGCGTCTTGCGCACCCGGGTCCAGCATCGTGTCCAAACAATCGTCTGCCAGTGTCGAGCGCATCGTGGAGGAGTTGATGCAATGCGATCTGTCGCGAGCAGAACGCATCCGTCGCCTGCGCGAACTCGTGCGCTCGGGAGAGGACGTACCGGACGAGCTGATGGAACAGGCGCTGCGCAAGTTGATGGAGCGGCTCACCGAGTGAGGCGACCGTTCTGGTTCCCGACCCCGACATCATCGCCATGAGAACTGCGTTCTTCGTTTCGTTCCTGCTCGGTGCTGCGGCCCTGCCGGCGCAGGACCGCGAATTCGGTGTTCCCGTCAACACGACGCTGGCGCACGTGCGCGCCGAGGCCGAGGCGTACAAGAACGTGAAGGTCGTCTTCACGGTCCAGTTCGCGTCGCTAGGCCGCATCAGCAACCCGTTCTTCACCAAGTTCACGCCGACCGACTTCGCGAACTTCTATGCCTGGGGCGACGAGCAGCCCATCTGGCAGGAGAAGGGCTACGACGACGTCTTCGGCATGCTGTTCCTCAGCAAGACGCATCCGAAGCTGGAGCAGCTCTACCAGCTGCGCCTGTACCAGCGCGTCAAGTGCACGGGTGTCATCCGCAACACCTTCCAGGGTCTGCCGTGGATCGAGGTCACCGACTTCGAGCCGCTCGCCGGCCAGCTCGACACCGCGGTGCTGACGCACCTGTATCGCGGCGAGAAGCTGATGAACCAGCGGCTGTGGCAGCGCGCGATCGCCGAGCTGTCGCTGGCGCCGGGTGCTGGCGTGCCGGAGACGGCGACGTGCGCCGCGCACAAGAACCTCGGCATCTGCCTGCTGCGCCTCGGTGAGGCCCAGGCGGCGATCGGCTACCTGGAGTCGGCGTCCCGGCTCGCCGGCGGCAACGACCACGAGGTCGAGGAGCTGCTGGCCACGGCGCGCACGCAGCCGGCCACGGCGATCGACCGCACGGTGGACGCCAAGAGCCTGCGCGACGCCGAGCGCCCGATGTGGGAAGCGTTCGACGGCAGCCGCAAGGTCGGCGCCACCACGCGCGACATGCGCTGAGGCCGATCGGCCCCACAACCGCGGGGCCGGCGCTGAAAATCCCAGGCGGCCAGGGCATTCTCATGGGCCCTCTTGTCCATGAGCTCGCTCGCCGCCCATTCGCTGCCCGCCGCCGATGCTCTGCGCGGCCCCTTGCGCCTTGCACTGCTGGCGTTGGGCTTCGCGACGCTGACGATCCTGCTCGGCGCGATGACCACGAGCACGGGCTCGGGCCTCGCCTACCCGGACTTCCCGCTCTCCGACGGCCAGCTGATGCCGGAGAAGAGCTACACGACCGTGCCGGGGTTCCTCGAGCACTTCCACCGCCTGGCCGCGGCCACCACCGGCCTGCTGACGCTCGGGCTGGCGCTGTGGCTGCAGTTCGGGCGGCTGCCGGCGACCACTGCGCGCGGCACCGCCTGGTTCTGCGGCTGCCTGACCCTCACCCAGGGACTCGTCGGCGGCACCGGCGTGCTCAAGGGCTTGCCGGCGTGGTCGTCCGTGACCCACGGCACGCTGGCCCAGCTCACGCTGGCGACGCTGGCGTGGATCTCCTACCAGCTCTCGCCGAGCTACCGCGCGACACCGATCGTGGCCACCGTGGCGCCCGGCAGCGGCCGCAAGCTGGCGATGATCGCGCTGATCGGCCTCGTGGCGCAGACCGTGCTCGGGGCGCTGGCCCGCCACACCAACTCGCCGCACGCCTTGTGGACGCACGTCGGCAATGCCTTCGTGGTGTTCCTGCTGGCCGCCATCGCCTCGGCGTTCGCGGTCGGCCGCCTCGGTGAGACGCCCGGCGTGAAGGCCCACTCGCGCTGGCTCCTCATCCTGCTGCTGGTGCAGGTCGTGCTCGGCTTCGTCGCCTTGGTGGTGCGCAACGAAGACGGCAAGACGCCCGAGAACGTCGAGAAGCTCGGCGCGGCGCTGTTCATCTCGCTGCACGTGCTGGTCGGCGCTCTGCTGACGACGCTGATCGCCTCGCTCGCCGCGCACGTGTTCCGCGCCACGCGTTCGCCGGCGGCGCAGGAACGCGCATGAGCGCGACCCCGGGCTCCCGCCTGCGCGCCTACTGGGAACTCGGCAAGCCGCGCCTGTCGGCGCTCGCCGTGTTCGCCGTGGTGGCCGGCGCCTACATGGCGTGGCCGGCGCCCGACGGGCACCCGCCGTTCGGCCTGATGGTGATCACCACCATCGGCACCTTCTTCGCCGCCGCCGGCGCCGCCGCGCTGAACATGTACCGCGAGCGACACCTCGACCCGCTGATGAAGCGCACGCAGGGCCGGCCGCTGCCGACCGGGCGGCTGTCGCCGGCGCAGGTCTACGCCTTCGGCGCGCTGACCTCGGCCGTCGGCGTCGGCCTCGTCTTCGTCGGCACGCCACCGCTCGCCATCGACGCCACCGGCCGTTCGAACGAGTGGAACGTCACCGCCGCGCTGTTGTGCGGCCTCATCGTCGTCAGCTACGTGCTGGTCTACACGCCGATGAAGACGCGCAC
>JAEUHT010000124.1 GCA_016793265.1 Planctomycetota bacterium | reverse complement strand
CACGGCGGCGAAGCGGCGCGAGCAGAGCGCGCGGCGCGCCGAGCGCGGCCCCGCGGCCGAGCCTGCCCACGAGCGACAGCCACCAGCGCGCCTGCCGGAGACCGACGCCGAGCAGGTGGCGCGCGAGATGCGGCGCATCCTCGGGTTGCCGGAGACGGCACCACAGGCCCGCCCGGCGCCGCGGCCGGTCGCGCCGCCGCCGCCAGTCGAGCGCCGCGCCGTGGAACGGCCACCCACCCCGGTGCGGCCGACCACGCAGGCGCGCAAGCTCGACGTCAGCACCAGGCGCACGCAGGTTGGCTCGCACGTCGGCGAGGCGATGGCGCATCGCCGCGCGGCGCCTTCGGCGGAGATCGGCTCGCTCGGCGGTCGTGTCGAGTCTGGTCCGGGCTCCCGCCAGCGCGACGTGCGCTTCGCCATGACCGACCTGCGGCGCGTGCTGGTGCTCGGCGAGATCCTCGGCCCGCCGCTGGCCCTGCGTGATCCGACGCGGCGGCTCTTGTAGGCGCCGGCGGGGCAGTGCCGGCTCAGGAGCCGAGGTGCGAGGCCCGGACCAGCGCCTCTGCATCCCGGTTTGGTCACAAACGCAGCCGGCGGCGGATGCGGTCGAGCCAGGCCGCCTCGGGGCGATCATCCTGCGGCGAGGTGCGGTGGTGCTGGTCGTCGATGTCGTCGAGCGGGTGGGCCGAGCCCTGCAGCAGGGTGGCGGTGGCGACGACCCCCTCGGCCACGGCGCGCACGTACTCGTGTGGTTCGCGCCACAGACCGGCCGGCGGCTCTGGCCGGCGGCTGAGCTCCGCACCAGCCAGCGCGGCGAGGCGATCGGGCATCGTCGCCGTGCCGCGCCAGGCCGCCCGCCAGCAATCGCCCGGCGCCGCCAGCCTGCCGAAGCGCGCCAGCTCGTCGGGCGCCGCGGCCAGCCGGTGGCTCAGGTTGGCGAGCCGGCGCGCCGCCGACTGCAGACCGACGTCGATTGCGGCGATGCGCCCGGCGGCGCGTTGCAGCTCGGGTTCTCCGGGCGCCGGCGACGCAGCGCAGGCGCCGAGCAGCGTGGCGGCGAGCAGCACGGTTCCTCGCATGGCCCGGCACCATACCGCATCAACAGGCCCGGCAGCGCCTTCAGCTCGGCAAAGCCTCTGGCGCAGGGGGCTGGTCAGACGCCGCGCAACGAAGCCAGCGGGTCGTGGCGCGCGGCGCGCAGGGCCGGGATCGCCGAGACGACGACACCGGTCGCGAGCGCCATGCCGGCAACCTGCAGCATCCACAGCGCGTCGAGCGAACACGGCACGCGGTCGAGGTTGTAGACGTCGATCGGGAACAGGTCGACGCCGGTGGCCCAGCGCACCGTCTGGCGGATCTCTTCGAGGTAGCTCGCGGTCAGAGCACCGAGGCCGATGCCGATCACGACGCCGACGCTGGTGATGACGAGCCCGCAGGCCAGGAAGACGAAGGTGACCCCGCGCGGCGTGCCGCCCATCGCAGTGAGGATGCCGATGTCGGCGATCTTCTCGGTCACCATCATCGACAACGTCGCCAGCATCAGGAACGCGGCGACGACCATGATGACGATCAGCACGATCTTCAGCAGCGCGCGTTGGTGCTCGACCGACTGCAGGAAGCCGGCGTTGCGTTGCTGCCAGGTCATCACGCTGCCGAACCCCTGCAGGTTGCGTTCGAGCGCGCGGGCGAGGCCGCGCTGCAGGCGTGCCGCGGTTTCGTCGAGCGTCGCTTCGTCCTTCACCTTGACGACGATCTCCTGCACGAGGTCCGGCTGGTCCTGGTGCAGCATTCCCTGCAGGGTCTGGCGGTCGACGAAGACGTTGTTGCCGTCGAAGCCGCCGTGATCGGTCTTGAAGGCGCCGGCGATGCGCAGCTGCACCTGCAGGCGTTCGGGCATCACGCTGCTGCCGTCGTCGGTGCGCGCAAAACGCGCCGTGGTCAGCACGACGACGTCGCCGCGGTGCAGGCCGTCGCGCTGCATGCGTTCGAGGCCGATCAGCACTGCGGGCAGGCCGTCCTGCGGTGCCAGCGGGGAGGCGGCATCGGCGCGGTCGGCCGGCGGGATCGCCGGGGCGCCGAGCCAGTCGCCGAGGCCGGTGACCTGCAGCTCCGCCGCGGCGTCGATGCCGAGCACGAACAGGAACGGCTGGTCGCCGCCGTTGAGCGCGCTGCGGCCGGGCAACGGCGCCGGATCCGGTCGGCGTCCGGGCGGCAGCAGGATGCCGTAGTGCAGCAGGCGAGGCGCGCTGGCGGCGACGTTCTCGTCGTCGCGCAGGGCCGGTTGCAGCTTGGACCAGGTCGCCCAGGTCGGCAGCGCCGAGACGATGATGTCGGCGCTGGCCGAGTGCACGTGGCGCTGCACGACGTCGATGAAGCCGGTGAACACCGAGACGACGACGATCAGCGCCCAGACGCTGATGGTGATGCCGGCCATGCCGAGCAGGTTGATCGGCCGCGTCACCAGGTAACGCAGCGCCAGGAAGAGCCGGTACATCAGCTCACCACCACGCCGTCGCGCATGCGCACGACGCGGTCGCAGCGCCGGGCCAGGTTCTCGTCGTGGGTGACGAGCAGGAAGGCGAGGCCACGTTCCTGCTGGATCGAGAACATCAGGTCGACGACGCCGCGCGCGGTGGTGGAGTCGAGGTTGCCGGTCGGCTCGTCGGCGAGCACGACGCGCGGCTTGGCGATCAGGGCGCGGGCGATGGCGACGCGCTGGCGCTCGCCGCCCGACAGCTCGGCGGGGCGGTGTCGCAGGCGGTCCTTGAGCCCGACCTGTTCGAGCAGCGCCTCGGCCTCGATGCGGGCGGTGCGGCGCTGGCCCCAGTAGCCGAGCACCGAGTGGCCCATCATGCGGGCGAGCAGCACGTTCTGCAGCGCGGTGAGCTCGGGGATCAGGTGGTAGAACTGGAAGACGAAGCCGATGTGCTGGTGGCGCAGCAGCGCGCGCTTCTGCACCGACAGCGTGTGCACGTCCCGGCCGTCGTAGCGCACGGCGCCCCCGCTCGGCTTGTCGAGCAGGCCGAGCACGTGCAGCAGCGTCGACTTGCCGGCGCCGCTCTGGCCGAGCAGCGCGACCTTCTCGCCGGCGGCGATGCTGAGGTCGACGCCGCGCAGCACGGCGATCTCCTGCCGGCCGATGCGGAAGTTCTTGGTGATGCCGGCGGCGGCGAGCACTGGGGGGGTCATTCGTAGCTCAACGCTTCCACGGGGTTCATGCGCGCGGCGCGGCGCGCGGGCACGTAGGCGACCAGCAGCGCCAGCAGCACGGCGCCGACGGCGACGGTGGCGACCCAGGCGGGTTCCAGGCGCACCGGGATGCTCTGCAGGTCGAACAGCGTGCGCGGGAACAGCTCGACGTGGAAGTGCTCGCCGAGCCAGTCGTTGATGCGGTTGAGGTTCCACACCGAGAGCGCGCCGACGCCGATGCCGAGCGCCGAGCCGATGCTGGCGACGACGAGCCCGCTGACCAGGAACACGGCGCCGATGCCGCGCGGCGAACCGCCGACGGCGGCGAGGATGCCGATGTCCTTGACCTTCTGCGTCACCAGCATGTGCAGCGTCGCGTAGATCACGAAGGCCGACACCAGCATGACCACGAACAACACGAACTGCATCATCGCCTGCTCGTGGGCGACGGCGGACAAGAACACCTGGTTCTGCTGCTGCCAGTCGAGCACGCTGCAGGCCCGCGCCGACGGCGGCAGCAGCGGCTGCGCCTTCTGCTGCAGGCGGGCCGCCAGCGCCCACACTTGTTCGCGAGTCAGCGCCGGGTCGACCTTGACGGCGACGTCGGTGACGAGGGCGATGCTGCCGGGGTCGCTGGCGTCGTGGTCGAGCAGCGTGCGCAGGGTCTCGATCGGCAACAGCACCTCGGTCTCGTCGAACAGGCGGTTGCGCGAGGTGAACCAGCCGGCGAACGCGACCGGCATCGAGTGGGTGACGAGCGGGGTCGAAGCGCCGGTGCCGCCGGCTGGTGCGGCCGGCACCGAGGCGACGACGAGGTCGAACGGGTCGCCAAGGCGCAGGTCGAGGTAGCTGTGGCGATAGAGCCGCGCCCGTGGCGCGCCGAGCAGCATGCCGGGCCACGAGCTGCGTTGGCGCTCGACCTGGCTCTCCCGCGGCAGACCGGCGCGGCCGCGCGCGCGCCATTCGACCGCGTCGGGCATCGACAGCCGGGCCAGGCGGCCGGGGTCGGGCTCGTCGAGCGCCGGTGAAACCGGCACTTCGATGTTGAGGTGGCGGGCGACGACCGCCGGCGCCTCCTGGACCCAGGCCGCGAGCGGGGTCACTGCACGCTCGGCGACCGGGTCGATGCCGAGCAGCAGGGCGAAGCCGCTCTGCGTGTGGTCGAAATCGAGCTGCTCGCTGCCGAGCATGTTCGCGGTCATCGCCCGTTGTCGCACCGGCTGGAACATGCCGTGGTGGCGCAGCCGCGGCGCCACCGCGACGACACCCGGCTCGGCGACGAACGCGGCGCGCAACGGCTCGTAGTCGGTGTCGTTGGGCAGGTCGGTCAGCAGCAGGTCGGGAG
>JAEUHT010000100.1 GCA_016793265.1 Planctomycetota bacterium | reverse complement strand
TGCTGCTCACAGTCACGATTGGGGCAGAACGGCGGCACGAACTCCAACGGTGCACCTCCTCAGCGCGGCACCACGCCGCGCGGTCAATGCACATGTGCCCCGAAACCCCCAGCGGTCGCAGTCTGGGGGTGAATTCTCCGCCAACCACAATCGAGGGATCAGTTCCGTGGCGAAGGGAATTGCCGTCCCTGGGCCTGGATGTCTGGAAGGCGCTGCCCGGCTCCCCGATCCGCACGCTGTCCTGCGACTGCTGTTCGAGCCCGCGGGCCGGAGGCGCCGCCCGCGAGGTCAGCCGCGCAGCAGGTGCCGCACGATGGCGACGGTGACGGTGGCGAAGACGAGCAGCAGCCCCCAGCGCAGCAGCGAGTGCGCCACCAGCAGCACCTTCTGCATCTGGCCCGGCGTCGCCGTCGCTCCCGGTGCGAGGTCGTAGTCGGCGTCGGCAGCGAGCAGTCGCTCCACTTCCTCGTCCGTGGCGTCCCCCTCGCGCCGCACCTCCCCGGTGAGCAACGCGCGGGCGCGCTCGAGGTCCGGCGACGCCACGACGACGAAGTAGCGGTGACCTTGCTCGCGCCAACGTGGGTCGTGTCGGTCCTGCGGCGTCGGTTCGGCGTTGGCGAGCGCGACCACGCCCTCGGCGCGCAGCGCCGCCGCCGTGGCCTCGGCCTCGTGGGCGGACGGCTCCGAGACGAGCTCCACGAGGTGGCGCTCCACCGTCGTCGCGCGGCGCGGCGGTCGCGGCGGGCGTGGCCGGCAGATCCGGGCGACCAACAAGAACAGCAGCAGCAAGCCGCCGGCCGTCACCAGTTGATTGATGTCCAGGACGGCGACGCAGGCGGGCATGGTGGGGGACCTACAGGGTGAACCCGAGGGCGGTTGGCTACGGCGCGCAGGTGATGTCGAGGCCGTTGCTGGCGCGGAAGGTGAGCGTCGAGAGATCGATCGGCACGAACTGGTGATACAGCGTGCCCGTGGCCTGCGCCGGCAGCGTGAGCGTGTGCGCGGCATAACCGAGGTTGTCGGCCGGCACGAGGAACAGCAACGACGCATCGGTCCGCAGGGCACAGCCGCCGGGCAACGTCGGCCCGACGTCCTGCGCGCCGAACGCGGACAGCACCGGGTTCTGCGCGAAGCAGCCGGCGGCCAGCAGGGTCAGCGTGCGCATCGCGCCGAGCGTCTGCTCGACCCCCGTCGACGTGGTGCCGCCACAGCCGGCGCCGAACGGCGTGATCGTGCAGGTCGCGAACGGCTGGGCGTGGAAGTTGACGATGATGTGGGCGAGGCCGCTGCCGTTCGGCGCGCTCTGCGTCAGCGAGTTCTCGACCGCGAGGCGCAGCCTGAGTTCGCCATTGGCGTCCAACAGCACCGGGAGCTGCAGCGTGCCGGAGGCGCCGAGCTCCAGCGTGCCATCGTCGTCCACGTCGACGGCGAAGGTGCGCGTGGCCGCCGATGGGCCGGCGCCGACCGCAAACACCGACAGGTTGCCCATGGCGCCGGGCGGGCCGCTCAGGGTCACCCGCAGCGCGACCGGGCCCGGGGCATAGCTGCCGGTGCTGGCCGTCGTGCCGCAGGTGTTGGGGGCGAACTGCACACCGACGTTGGTCTGCACGCGGAACGTGGCCCCGTCGGGAAGGGTGTCGGCCACGGTCTTCAGCGTGATCAGCTCGATCACGCCGCCGACCTGGAGGTCGAGAGCGTCGGCCGGTGCCCCCGCCGGGACGCCGACCGAGATGCTGTGGTTCTGGGACATGATGCCGACCGGCGTCACGGCGACGGCGTGCATGGCGTACTGGGCTGACGCGCAGGCCAGCAGCAGGCTGGAGGTGATGGCGAAGGGCAGTGGCTGCATTCGAGGGTTACCTTGGAGAGGGCCACAGGCGATCGGCGCAGCCGGGCAAGATAGCGGCTGAGTAGCGGCACAAGCGACCCGGGCACCGCATCGGGCATGGCTCCGACCCGCCGTGAGCCTGCGTGGGCCGAGTCAGCCACCGCCGCCAGCCGGCTGCGCGCGTCATGCGACGGGGGCACGGCGAGGTGCTGCGCGCCGGCTCGTGCGAGTGGTCGGTCGAGGCCGCGCAGGAGGAACAGCCGGTCGTGCCGCGCCTCGACGTCGCCTGGCGCGAGGTCGCCGAACGCTCGCGGTGGCGCGGCGACGCAGCAGGTGACGTCGAGCACCAAGGCGGTGGCTTCACACACCAAGCACATCCACGATTTTGTCAGGCAATGGCATGACGTGGCGCGAGCGGGCTGCCCCGCGGCGCGCAGCGCGCCGGGTGGGCTGCGTCCCGGTGTGGCGGACAATCACATCCACTGATTGCTGGCAGCGGGTGCGCGGCGCGGCCGGGCCATAGAGGGCCGCGCCGGTCCGCATTGCTTCGCATATCCCACGGCCGGGCCCTCAGCACAATCGGCGACTCCTCTTCCCCCTCTCGAAAGGCAGGTCCCTTCTCATGTTCGACACCGGCAATACCGGCTTCATGCTCCTCGCTACCAGTCTGGTCATGTTGATGACCCCGGGGCTGGCCTTCTTCTACGGCGGCCTGGTCGGCAGGAAGAACGTCCTGTCGATCATGATGCAGAGCTACGTGTCGATGTGCGTCACCACGGTGCTGTGGTACGTGTGCGGCTACTCGCTCTGCTTCAGCGGCGGCGAAGGCGGCATCATCGGCAACCTCGACATGGCCTTCCTGCGCGGGGTCGACCCGATGGCCCCGTTCGGCGAAGGCAAGATCCCGCTGATCGTATTCGTCGCCTACCAGATGATGTTCGCGATCATCACCCCGGCCTTGATCACCGGCGCGTTCACCAACCGGGTGCGATTCGGGCCCTACCTGGTGTTCTTGGTCCTGTGGCTGCTGTTCGTCTACTTCCCGTTCGCCCACATGATCTGGGGCAACGGCCTGTTGGCGAAGTGGGGCGTGCTCGATTTCGCCGGCGGCATCGCCGTGCACAACATCGCCGGCATGGCGGCGCTGGCCTCGGTGCTGTTCGTCGGCCGCCGCCGCGTCGCCGACGCCGTGCCACACAGCATCCCGCTCGTGGCGCTCGGCACCGGGTTGTTGTGGTTCGGCTGGTACGGCTTCAACGCCGGCAGTGAACTGCGGGTCGACTCGATCACTGCCCAGGCGTTCCTCAACACCGACATCGCCGCGTCGTTCGCCGGCGCCGTCTGGCTGTTGCTGGCCTGGGCCCTCGACCGCAAGCCGAACTTCGTCGGCTTGCTCACTGGCGCCGTCGCCGGCCTCGCCACCATCACGCCGGCGGCAGGCTATGTCACGGTCTCCAGTGCCGCGTTGATCGGCATCGCCGCCGGCGTCGTCTGCTTCCTCGGCGTTCGCCTCAAGAACCGGCTGAAGCTCGACGACGCGCTCGACGTCTGGGGCGTACACGGCCTCGGCGGCGCGCTCGGCATCGTCCTGCTCGGCGTGCTCGGGACGACGGCCGTCAATCCAGCCGGCGCCGACGGTCTGCTCCATGGCGGCTCGGCCTTCTTCGGCAAACAGCTCGTCGCCGTGCTCGCCTCGTCCGTGTATGCGTTCGGCTTCACTTACCTGATGTTGTGGGTGATCAACAAGTTCATGCCCGTGCGCACCACCGAGAAGGAAGAAGAACAGCTCGACCAGATGCTGCACGGGGAAGTGGCCTACGACCATCTCTGAACCTGGACCCCAACCTGCAACCCCATCCGGACCGGCGCGCGCTCCTGCGGGTCGGTCCGCTCACCTCGTCCCGCTCATGAACCGCAAGATCCTGCTCACTTTCCCCGCCCTCGCCGCCCTGTTTGCCTCCTGCGCCAGTGTCAGCAAGCCGCCGAGCGCCGGCGCCACGCTCGTGCTCGGCAACACCTACGTCTTCCGCGGCGTGCCCCAGGCCACCGACGGCGTGCTGCAGGGGGACATGCACGCGTCCGTGACCGACGACGCCGACGCGACCTACACGATCACCGGCTGGGCGAACATGAACCTCTCGTCGGAAGGCGATGACGGCATCTTCCCCGCCGACAAGGACGGCAAGGTCACCGAGTTCGACCTCGTGCCCGAGTACTCACGCCGGTTCGGCGAGTGGACCGCGGCCGTGGGATTCGTGAACTACAACTTCCCGAACGACGTCGGCCTGAGCACCACCGAGGTATATGCCGCGGTCGGCCACGACGACGTGCTGAAGCCGAAGTTGACGATCTACTACGACATCGAGGAGGTCGAAGGGCTCTACGTCAACGCCGCCATCTCGCACGCGTGGCAGGTCGCCGAGAAGGTGACGGTCGAGGCGGGCGCATCCCTCGGCTACGCCAGCGAACGCATGGGCAGTGCCTATTGGCTGGACCGTTCCGCGGGCATGGCAGACCTCGTGGCTCGCGTCGGCGGCGCCTATGCGATCACGCCCCACTGCTCGTTGACCGCGGCGGTCTACGCGTCGACGATCCTCGACAGCAGCTACGGCGATGCGCTCGATGCCGCCGGCATCGATCAGGACAACGTCTGGGTGCTGATCGGCGCCGCCTGGTCGTTCTGAGGGAGGCCCTCGGCCGCCGGCCGGGGTGACCCGCTGGACGCGTGCGCTGCGGGCGGCAGGATGGTGTCCCGGCGCGATTTCCCGGGCTCCGCCGCACGAGTATCCTGCCGGGATGATCCGTGCGCCCGGCAGTCTCTGGATTGCGCGCCGGCCTCGCCGCGCGCTCACCACGTTCGCCACCTTGCTGCTGTTGTGGTCGACCGCCGGCTGCGGCTGCAACATGCTGCAGGTGCGACGTCGGCTGTTGCTCCAGCAGGAGGACGATCAGCTGGTGCCTTGCGAGGTGTGGTTGCGCGCGCCATCCGGGTGCATCGGCTGGCCCACGTGGGGCGGCGGTAGGGACCGCGGCCTTGGGCTGGCCCTGCTCTGCATCCTCATCGAATCGGTGGACGCGGTAGCCAGCACCGGTGCTGCGCTCTACGCGATGGGCAAGGACGATGTGGCGGTGAAGTTCGGTCCCGGCGGCTTCTTGTTGGCGATGCTGCCGCTGGTCACCCTGGTGCCGCCGGCCCTGCCGGACTTGCCCGTCACCCTGCCGGTGTCGCCCGCCGAACTCGCGATGCTGCGCGACGCCGACGCCGCCGTGGCGGCGGCGGGAATGGAACTCGTGCTGCACGATTACCTCACGGCCCACCCGGCCATCGTGCAGCAGGTGTGGGTGGGCGCCGCCCGACCGATCACGGCATTGGCGCCTTGACCGCAGGCATCGCCAACCAGTCGCGCCGGTGATGTCCGCCGGGCCCAGCGCGCCCGCGATCGCCGTAGCGGCCGATGCGCAGCCGGTGGGCTCGGCGGCGAGTGCGGTTGGTGCAGGCGTGTAAGGTCCGCCGGGTCCGTGGGTCTCTCCCTGCAGCCGGCGCGTGTTCCTCGCCCGCGCGGTCCAGTTCCTTCGTGAGGTGCTCATGCGCTCGCCAGTCGTTCCGTTCGCCTTCCTGTTGCTCCTGTTGCTTCTCCTGCCGCTGTCCGCCCAGGACGCCGGCCTGCGTGGCGCCGCGCCGGAGCCGCCGCTGATCCAGCGTCTGCAGCCTCCGGACGCCGCCGCGGCGGAACGGGTGATCACCGTCGAGGCCGTCGCCGAGGTGCGTGTGGTGCCCTCCCGCCTGCGCCTCGTGTTCGGTGCCAGCGCGATCGGCGCCAACCTGCCCGCGGCCAGCGCGGCGGCGCGGAACCTCGTCGAGCAGACCAAGGCGCGGCTCGTCGCGACGGGCGTCGAGGCGGGCGCGGTCGACGTCGACTTCATCGCCGCGGTGCCGGTCTACGCGTGGCAGGTCGAGAAGCAGGGTGGCAGGAGCGTGCTGGCCGAACATCGCACCGGGACGCGGGTGCAGTACGACCTGCATGTCGCCGTCGCCGACGAGTGTGCTTCCCACGCTGCGATCGAAGCCGCGACGGCCACCGATGGCGTCGATCTGCTCGCCGTCGATTACTGGAGCGACGATCTCGATGGCAAGCGGGTCGAGGCGCAGCAGCAGGCGCTCGCTGCGGCCCAGCAGAAGGCGAAGCTCCTGCTGTCGGTGTTCGCCGAGCCGCCGAAGCCGATCAACGTGCACGAGAGCACGCGGGTGTGGTTCCCGCAGCAGCTCTACCAGACGCTGCCGCGGGTCGAGGACAGCGCCGAGTCGTGGTACGAACGGGATCTGCCGCGCATCGCGGCGAGTCGGCCGCTGCTGGTCTACTACCGTGGCCTGTTCGGCGACATCGACGCCGGCGTGGCGACGCTGCCGGGGCGCCGCGAGATCGAAGTGGTGTCGACGGTGCGGCTCTACTTCCTGGCGCCGGAGCGGCCCGCGGTCGTGGTCGGCGGCGTCGCCCGCTGAGGCTGCGCCCCGCCTCGCCGCCGCGGGCGAACGGCCACCGCCGGCATCGACGCGGCGAGCCAGGCGTCGGTGACGAGGTGCTTCACGTCGCGCAGCAGCATGCGATCGAGCTGCAGCAGCACGGCCGGGTGGCCATCGAAGTGGGGGATCGTGAACACGCCGCGCAGGCCCAGGGCGAGCACTTCGTCCTTGTGGCGCAGATCGGCGGTGCGCACGGCGAAGATCGGCCCGGTCGGTACCGGCGCGTCGCCGAAGCGCCGCCGGTCGGCCTTCGAGAACGGGCGCAACCAGACGATGGCCTGCTTGCCGACGAACCACGTGCGGTTGCCGTAGTGCGCGCCGGCCGTCACCTCGGGCAGGCTGGCGACGAAGCCGATGGCGGTGTCGATGGGCACCATGCGGGCAAGGTAACCGCGCCGGCACCGTTCTTGCCCAGCGCGCGCCCAGCACGGCCGACGACGTTCGTGCGGACGCCATTTGCCCTGGCATCGTGACCACCTGCCTGGTGGCGCCACCCTGTTTGGAGAACCCCAGACCATGACCCTGCTCCCCCAAGTCACCCTGCTCGCCACCGCTTCCTTGGCCGCGGTCGCCTCGATCCTGCCGGCGCAATGCGCCAACGTGTGGCAGCCGATCGGCTGCGTGCCCGGCCTCGACGGCAGTGTGTATGCGATGACGAACTGGGATCCCGATGGCCCCGGCCCACAGGGCGAACGGGTGGTCTACGGCGGCGTGTTCACCTCGGCCGGTGGGGTGCCGGCCTACGGCGTGGCGGTGTGGGATCCCGCGACCGGCAGCTGGAGCACACTCGGCACCGGCGTCGGCGGCGGGCCGGTGACGGCGTTGCTGGCGATGCCCAACGGCGACCTCATCGCCGGCGGTCCGTTCCGCACTTCGTTTGGTGCGGTCGGCGATCACCTCGCGCGCTGGAACGGCACCGCGTGGTTGTCGTACGGCGGCCTGACCCCGGTGAGCGAGGGAGTGACGTCGTTGGCGTTGTTACCCAACGGTGACGTCGCGGTCGGCGGTTGGTTCGTGGCGGCGGGGGCCACCGTGCTCAATCGCGTCGGCATCTACAACGGCGCCACGTGGTCGACCCTCGGCAGCGGCATGGACGGGCCGGTGCTGGGCCTGTGTACGCTGGCGAACGGCGACCTCGTCGCCGGCGGCTACTTCACGAGCGCCGGCGGCGTCGCCGCAGACGGCATCGCGCGGTGGAATGGCACGACGTGGACCGCGATGGGTTCGGTGCCGGCCGTGCACGGTCTGGTCAACCTGCCGAATGGTGATCTCGTGGCGGTCGGGCAGTTCGTGCAGGCCGACGGCGCGGCCGCGAACGGCGTCGCGCAGTGGAACGGCTCCACCTGGTCCGCCCTCGGCTCCGGACTCGCTGGCCTTGGTGGACCGGGTGTTGGCGCCGTCACCCTGCTCCCGAACGGCGACCTCGTCGTCGGCGGCAACTTCACGCAGGCCGGTGGCAGCGCCGCGACCGGCATCGCCCGTTGGGACGGCACCGGGTGGTCGCCGATCGGCGGTGGAGTGGTCGGCGCGGTGCACGCGTTCGCGGTGCTCGGCAACGGCGAACTGCTCATCGGCGGCAGCTTCGCGGTGGCCGGCGGCGTGCCGGCGAGCCGCGTCGCGCGCTGGGACGGCTCCGCGTGGTCGGCGCTGGCAGCGGGTCTCGCGCCCGACAACACGGTCCACGCGCTGCGGTCGACGCCGGATGGCCTGATCGCCGCGGGTGAGTTCCTGACCATCGGCGGACTCGTTGCCAACGGCGTCGCGCGATGGGACGGCAGCACCTGGTCGACGTTCGGCAGCGGCCCGGCCGTGCTGCGGGTGCAGGCGATGGCCGTGGGGGCGGACGGCGCCCTGGTGGTCGGTGGGGCCGGTCCGGTCAGTCGTTGGGATGGCAGCGCCTGGAGCAACCTCGGCACCACGTTGTTCAGCCCGGTGCGCGCGCTCGCGGTGCTGCCGAGCGGCAAGGTCGTCGCCGGCTTCGGGTTCTCCACGCAGTCGTCCTACGGCGTCGCCAGTTGGGATGGAATGGCGTGGTCCGACCTCGGTGGTGGTGTCTATGGCGACGTGTATTCGCTGGCGGTGCTCTCGACCGGCGACCTCGTGGTCGGTGGCCAGATCTTCGCTGCTGGCACCGTGAGCACGAACGGCATCGCCCGCTGGGATGGCACCTCGTGGTCGCCGTTGGGCGCCGGCCTGCAGGCCGGGGGCAGCTCGGACGGCGGCGCCTGGGCCATCGAGCCGCTGCCGAACGGCGGGCTGATCGCCGGCGGTTGGTTCACCAGTGCGGGCGGCGTCCCGGCCAACAACATCGCGATCTGGAATGGCACGAGCTGGTCGCCACTCGGCGCCGGCACCAACGGACCGGTGCTCGCCATGCACCGTCTGCCCGACGGCGACCTGCTGGTGTCCGGCACGTTCACGCAGGCGGGGGGCGTCGCCGCCGATCGGGTGGCGCGCTGGAACGGCAGCTCGTGGTCTTCGGTCGGCGCATCGATCGCGCTGTCGTCGTATTCGTGGCCGACGCCGGTAGTCGGTGGCGTGCGGGCGATCGCGGCGACTGCCGAAGGGGATCTGCTGCTCGGTGGCGGCATCCGCTCGATCGCCGGACAAGCGTCGAGCAACCTCGTGCGCATGTCGACGACGTGTCCCGCGAGCGTGCTGGACCTCGGCGCCGGTTGTGCCGGCAACGTGGTGACGGCGGCGCTGCCGTGGACCGGCTCTTGGTGGTCGGCCAACGCCGCCGGGCTGCCGAACGATGCCCTGGTGCTCACCGTGCATGGTCTGGCGCCGATTGCGCTGCCGCTGCCGCTGATCTTCGGGACCGCGTTGCCGGGCTGCACGCTGCACGTGGCGCCGGACTTCGTCGGCTTGACCACGGCCACCTTCGGCACCGCGTCGTCGCAGTTCGTGCTGCCCGACACCAGCGCGCTCGCCGGCATCGTCTTCCACCACCAGATGGTGGCGCTCGACGTCGCGGCGCCGTTCGTGGTCAGCGCGACCAACGCGCTGACGATGACCGTGGGCAGCTTCTGACGGCATGACCTTCGGGGCCCAGCGGCGCGATCGGCGCGGTCACGATCTGCTGCGTGCGGCTTGCCGGTGAGCCGCGCGAGGCGAGGATGACCGCCGCGCCCTTCGGCACCCGACATCGATGCCCCCGAACCTCGAGATCACCCACACCTGCGAGTTCGCCGCCGCGCACCGGCTCGCGGCGCCTGGCCTGTCCGCGGCGCAGAACGCCGCCTGCTACGGTCCCTGCGCGCGCGAGCACGGCCACACCTGGACGCTCGAGGTCACGGTGTCGGGGCCGCTCGATCCCTCGCGCGGCTGGGTCGTCGACTTCGCCGTGCTCGATCGCCTCGTGAACGAACGTGTGGTGGCGCGCGTCGACCATCACCACCTCAACCACGAGGTGACGTTCCTGGCGGGTGTGATCCCGACCGCCGAGAACCTCGCCATCGCCTGCTGGCGCGAGCTCGAACCCGCGGTCCTGGCCGTGCCCGGCTGCCGGCTCGTGCGCGTCGCCATCGGCGAGGATCGCCGGCACCTCGTCGTCTACCGCGGCGACGCCTAGGTCGCGGCGGACGAACGCCGGCGCGCGCGCCGCGGCTCAGCTCTGCGCCAGCAACCAGTTGGCGAACACGTCGTTGAACAGAGCGCCGGGCCGGCGTTCCCGCAGTTGGGCGACGGCGCGCGACGCCGGCATGCCGTGTCGCATGAGGATCAGCGCCGCGACCAGCGCCGAACGATTGAGGCCCATGCCGCAGTGGCTCAGCACGCGGTGGCCCTTGGCGACGAGATCGGCGCCGAGTGTGGCGACCGCGCGCAGGCGATCGAGGTTGGGCAGATCGCCGTCGTGGATCGGCAGGTATATGTAGAGGAACTGGTCGGCCGCGGTCGGCACGCCGTGGTCGACGTCGCCTTCGAGGTCGATGACGACGCTGATGCCGCGCTCGTGCACGGCCTGCCAGTTCTCGATCGAGCCGGAGAGGAACAGACGACCGTCGTCGTCGACCTGGGTGATCTCGCCGAATTCGCGCACGCCGGCATCGTGCTGGTCGTGGGGCGCTCCGGCAAGCTGCGGGACCGTCTCGGGGCCACGATGCGGTGCTCCTCGTGTTGTTGGAGGTTGCGCCGAGCGACGCCCTTCAGTGCCGTTGCGCCTGATCGGGATGGGGAACCGCAGGCCGGCCCCATGGCATGGCCGCGGCGGTCCGGCGCGGTTGCCGCGACCCTCTGCGCGGTGATCCAGTGCACCAGGCCGCAGGCCCTGCCGCGACGGCGCGCCCAATGGAGCCCGGGCTCCTGGGTCGAACCTCCTTGCTGACCTTGGCCCATTGCGTCGCCTGCGTTCGGCGCGGTAGCAAACCCGGACGATGCAGAACCGCCGCATCTTCCTCGTCGGTCGTTGGGCCGGCTTGCTCTTGCCTGTTGTCGCGGCCGTCATCACCTTCTTGCAAGTGGGCGGGTTCGGGTTCTTGTTCGACGACAACGGCGCGTTGGTCCACAACGAACCGCTGCGCCAGGGCGACTGGTGGCGGGCTGCGTTTGGGGACTGCACGCCGCTCGGCAACCGGCCGGTGGCCAGCCTGTCCTTCGCGCTCGACTTCCGCCTGGGGTTGACGCCTGGTGGCATGCACCTGACCAATCTCGGGATCCACGCCATCAATGCCGCGCTGGTCGGCGCGATCGTCGGCCGGTTGTTGCGGTGCGGGGCGCTGCTTGCTGGCCTGTGCGCTGCCGTCTGGGCCGTGCACCCGTTGCAGGTCGATGCCGTGGCCTACCTGACCCAGCGCATCTACCTCTTGATGGGCACGTTCGTACTGCTCGCGGCCTGGTCCGTATTGCGGGCGGCGGGCTCGGCCCATGCGCTCAGGTGGCAGACGCTGTGCGTGACCGCCACTGCGCTGGCGATGGCGACCAAGGAGGACGCCGTGGGGTTGCCGCTGCTCTTGCTGCTGCTCTGCCGTGTCAGCTCGCCGTCGTGGTCAGCCGTGCTGGTTCGCTGGCGGTTCCATACGCTGCTGGCCTGCACCTGGCTCGTGCTCGCGGCCTGCGTCTCGCTCGGGCCGGACAAGGTGCATGTCGGCTACGCGACGGAGCCACGCGCTTCGGCCTTCGAGTGGCTGTTGACGCAGACGCAGTGCATCACGCATTACGTGCGGTCGGTGTTCGTGCCGGACGACCTGCGCGGCATGTACGACTTCGCGGTGTTGCGTTCGCTCGGTCCGGCGCTGGTCCCAGGTCTGCTTCTGCTCGCAGCGCTGCTCGCCACCGTCGCTGCCGTCCGGCGGCGGCCGCGTTGGGCGTTGGCCGGCGCCGTGTTCTTCCTGTTCCTGGCGCCGACCTCGAGCGTGTTGCCGATGGTCACCGAACCCTGCGCCGATCGCAGGATGTACCTGCCGCTCTTGGCATTCGTGGTGCCGACCACAGTGCTCCTGATGCGCCTGCGGCACCGGCTCGTGTTGCCGGTCTTGCTGTCGGTGGCTGCCCTGCTCGGCTACCGGACCACGCTGGTTGCAGCGCACTACGCGGATTCGGAGGCGTTCTTTGCGCACGCTGCGGCGAGCAATGACCTGACCGAGAACAGCTACCAGACCGGGCGTATTCTCGAGGCGCGCGGGCGCTGTCTGCAAGAACGTGGCGACATGGCGGCGGCACAGGCGGCGATCGGGCGGGCGATGCAATGTGAGGCGCCGGGGCTGAGCCTGCGCGTCGCGGCCGCGAGCATGCTGCGTGAGCAGGGGGCGCTTGACGAGGCGGGCGAGCGGCTGCGTGAGTTGTTGCTTCTGCATCCTGGTGATCACGAGATCGAAGGGGAGCTGGCGCGCGTCTTGATGGACGGCACCCGCGGTCGTTCGCGGCCTGCGGCGCAGACGCTGCTGGCGGAGGCCGAGCGGTTGCTGTGCGACGCGGTGTCGCAGCGGCCCCGGCAGGCCGACTACGTCAACAACCTCGGGGTGGTGCTGCACATGCAGGGGCGGACTGCGGAGGCCCTGCCGCGCATCGAGCGGGCGCTCACGCTGCGGCCTGGCTACGTCGAGGCCCGCCGCAACCTGGCGGTCGCCTTGATCGTGCTCGGTCAACCGGATCGTGCGTTGGCGGAGTTGCAGCCGCTGCTGCGCAGTGACCCGCCGGATCCCGTGGCGCCGCGGCTTGCCGCAGAAGCCCGGGCCCGCCTCGGCGGCGGCCGGTGAGGTGGCGATCCGGGCCGCGGCGCCGAGGTCGCGCGCGGCGCGGAGCGACGCGCCGGTGGCGGCAGCACCGCCACGCTGGTGTCGCGGCGGCGGCGGCGTACCCTTTGCGCCCCTCGCTCCTGAGGTCCTTCGCACCACCGTGACGCCCCTCATACCCGCCGCCTGCAATCGCCCCGACAACGACCCGATCTTCGCCCTCAACGCCGAGGCGATGCGGCGCGCCGCCGCGGGCGAGTCGATCGTCAACGCGACGCTCGGCGCGTTGATGGACGACGACGGCCGGCTGTCGCTGCTGCCGAGCGTGACCGAGGCGCTGGCGCAGGTGCCGGCGCTGCGGGCCGCAGCCTACGCGCCGATCGCCGGTTCGCCGCCGTTCCTGCAGGCCGTGATCCACGACGTGTTCGGCGCCAGCGCGCTCGCCGCGCAGACGGTCGCCGCGGCGACGCCGGGCGGCTCGGGTGCTCTGGCGCTGGCGATCCAGAGCTTCCTCGAACCGGGCCAGGCGCTGCTGACGACGGACTTCCACTGGGGGCCGTACCAGACGATGGCGACGCAGGCCGGTCGCGGGCTGGAGACGTTTGGGATGTTCGCGGCCAATGGCGGCTTCGCCACCGCGGCGTTCGCGGCGGCGCTGCAGCGGCAGGTCGAACGGCAGGGCCGCGCGCTGGTGTTCCTGAACTCGCCGTGTCACAACCCGACCGGCTACTCGCTCGACGCCGCCGAGTGGCGCGCGGTCGCGGCCGCGGTGCGCAGCGCCGGCGAACGCGCACCGGTGACGCTGTTGGTCGATCTCGCCTATTCCCGCTTCGCCGCGGCCAGCGCCGATTGGGTGACGGCGATCGCGCCGGTGCTCGACACCGCGACCCTGCTGGTGGCGTGGTCGGCGTCGAAGTCGTTCGCGCAGTACGGCGCCCGCATCGGCGCGGTGCTGGCGACGCACCGGGATCCGGAGCAGCAGCAGCGCATGCGGGCGGCGTTCTCGTTCGGTTGTCGCGGCACGTGGTCCAACTGCAACCACCTCGGCCAGATCGCCATCACCGGCTTGCTCAGCGACGCGGCGATGAGGGCGCGCGCCGACCAGGATCGGGCGCGGCTGATCGGCCTCCTGCACGAACGCGTGGCCGCTTGGAACGCGGCGGCCGCGGCGGCCGGGCTGGCCTACCCGCGCTACGAGGGCGGCTTCTTCGTCAGCGTGTTCGCCGACGATGCCGAAGCCGCCGCAGCCCGGGCGCGGGAGCAGGGCGTGTTCGTGGTGCCCGTGCGCGGCGATGGCCGCGGCGCGCTGCGGGTGGCGCTGTGCTCGACGCCGGTGGCGCAGGTGGCGCGGGTGGTGGCGACGCTGGCCCGCGCGATCGAAGCGACGACCCGCCGCTGAGCACGGTCGGGGCTGTGGGCCGGCGGCGTGGTCGCAGCACGCCGCCGCGCCGCGGCGTCACCAGATCACGTCCGCCGTGAGGCCGAGCACCTGCCAGTTGGGCAGCAGGTCGACCACGGGTTCGAGCACCGGCATCCAGGCGCCGCCGTTCCAGCTCAGTTCGCTGGCGACGAGGCCGGTGCCGGCGAGGGCGAAGCTGTCGTCGGCGCGGTAGTAGCCGCCCGGCGCGTCGGGCATGAACCAGTTGACGACGAAGTCATTGCTGCTCGCGCGCAGGTAGTCGGCGTTGCCGTCGATGTCGACGTCGGCGGTGCCGGCGAGCACCTGTTCGCAGGTGACGCCGAGGCCGAGGTCGACCAGCGCGCGCATGTTGTAGTAGTGCCAGCGGTACTGCGGCAGGTCGATGGTGCCCATCGGGCCGAGGTTCGTCGGCACCTTGCGGCCGACGGGCACGGTGTGCGCGAGCGCGCCGCTGGTGCCGTGGCAGTCGAGGCAGCTGTTGCCGAGCGCCCGCTCCTTCGGCGCGACGCCGTGACCACCGAGCGTGACCTGCGAGAACGCGGGGTAGTGTTCGACCGCGTCGAGCCACGCCTGCTGCTGCGAGGCCGGCAGCTGCTGCGCCTGCATCTGCAGGAACATCTTGATCTCCGAACCGTCGGGCAGCTTCATGCTGATCGGCTGCGAGACGTCGGTGAACGGCGGATACCACTCGTAGCCGGCCGGGAAGCCCATCGGCCCGTTGAAGCCCTGGAACTGGCGCAGGCCCGAGTTGGCGGCGGCGAGCATGTCGAAGGTGAACGCCTGACCGGCGTCGATGAAGCCGTCCCCGTTCTGGTCGAACGGCGAGCCCGTGCGCGTCAGGTAGTGCTCGTAGCCGAAGTCGGCTTTGTCGAAGTAGATCATGTTGGGGAAGATCAACATCAACCCCATCGCCTGCACGCTGCGATCCGGGCTCTGGAACGCCGCCATCGTCAGGTTGCGCACGTCGTACGGCGTCATGTCGAGCATGTCGAGGGCCGAGAACACCTCGGCGTTGTTGCCGTTGGCGAAGAAGCGGTACATCGAGTGCGCGTTGTAGGTCGCACCCGCTTCGTTGGTCAGCAGCGAGCCGGCGAAGAAGCGCCCGTCGAACACCATGCCGTTGGCCATCGGCTTGAACGGCGTGATCTTGGCGTTGGTCGAGCCGCGCGCGGCGAGCGACTGCGCCAGGAACGAGGTGCCGCCGTTGAACCACATCAGGATCGGCCGCGTCTTGTAGGCCTCGTAGTCGCTGTCGAGGTCGGCGCGGTCGCCGCCGACGTACATGTCGGCGACCACGAGCTTGGTGTCCTTGCCGTCGGCGGTGCGACCGAAGGAGACCTGGCCGCCGTGGCCGAACAGCGAGTAGCTGATGCCGCTGCCGTACGGGATGTGGCACGTCTCACAGGCGATCTTCTGCAGGTGGTCGGGCATGTGCGACGGCTGCGACAGGTTGGCCTGGTCGTGGCAGCTCGTGCAGTTCAGCTCGGTCGGGTCGGTCGGGTCCGATGGATTGCCGGGAGGCGGCACCGGATAGTCGGACGCCGCCAGGTCGCCGCCGACGGCGAAGCCGCGGGTGAACTTGTGCAGGTTGGCCTGGTGGCAGACCGTGCAGCGGTTCTCGGCGCCTGCGAACGGGCCCGTCGTCAACGACGCGTGCACGTCGTGGCCTTCGACGAACAGCGTGCCGCGCTTGTAGCCGGTGCGGGCGTGCTCGTGGCAGCGCAGGCAAGCGTGCTCACTGGTGGCGCCGACCGAGGTCACCGCTTCGTGGCTGCGGTCCTGCGCCACCGTCGGCCAGGGTGTGTCCGGCATGCCGTCGCCGTTGGCGTCGAACATCAGCGGTGCGTCCGGCACACCATCGCCGTCGACGTCGATGACGAGGTCGGGCTGGCCATCGTGGTCGAAGTCCCCGTTGTCGCGCGCGACGCGCGCATACCCGTTCGGCGACGGCGACTGGCCGTCGGCCGGCGCATAGCCGGCGACCTGGGCGAGCACCCCTGCGGCCGGCGCCGAGCGGTAGTGTTCCGCGTGGCAGATCAGGCAGTCGAGACCGGCGTCGACGAGGTGCCTGGCCTGGGTCGCGGCGTTGGCGACGCCCTGTTGCTGGAACATGCTCGCGAAGAAGCCCTCCATGATCGGCATGAAGCGGCTGACGTGGCACTTCGCGCACTCGCCGAGGTTGATGTCGCTGGTGAAGTTGGTCAGGCCGGTGGTGGCCGGCAAGCCGCAGGCGCGATCGAGCATGCCGTGCGCGCCGCCGCCCGGGAACATGACGCGGGAGGTGCGGCCGGCGGTCCGGAAGTGCACCGAGTCGCGCAGTTGGTCCACTGCGGCGCGGTGGCACTTGGAGCAGAGCGCGCCGGAGAGGTCGCGGGCGACCTCGGCGGCGGTGATGCGTTCGTCGCCGATCAAGTAGTCGCCGGTCGCCGTGTCAAACTGGAACTCGTGCGCTGGCCGCAGGGTCGAGGCCGGCGTGGCCGTCGACGAGTCGCTGCAGCTGACGAGGGGAAGGGTGGCGCCCGCAACCGCGAGCAGCACGAACCTGGGGGAGAACATCTCGGGCCTCCGATGACGCGAAGGAGCTGGTCGTGCGCCGGGTTGCCGTTCGAGGGCCGTTGCTCCGCGAGAGCAGGAAGCGCACGCCGGTGGTTCCTCGAACGCGAGCATGCTCGGCCGCCGGGTGGGGGGCCGGCATCGTCTGTTGCGACGGAACCTCTCCCCCCTGCAGGGGATGCGGTGGCCGCGCCCGGGCCACCAGCTACCCACTACTCGTCGACCAGGCCGTGTCGAATGGCGTAGCTGATCGCCTCGGCGCGCGTCGGCAGGTCGAGCTTGGCGTAGAGGTGCTTGAGGTGTGTGCGCACCGTCGACGGCGCCAGGTGCAGCTCGCGCCCGATCTCCTCGTTGCCGAGCCCCTTGCCGACGAGGCGCAGGATGCGCAACTCGGACACGGTCAGGCCGGCGTGCGGCGGCGTTTCGGCGCCCGGATGCAGGGACTCGGCGACCTGCAGCAGGCGTTCGGTGGCTTCGCGCGACAACTGGATCTGCGCGGAGCGTTCGCTGGTGATGTCGCAGAACAGCAGCGCCCTGCCGATGCTCTCCCCGCAGCCGTCGAGGCAGTTGCTGGCGTTGACCTTGAGGTCGCGCTGTTGCGGCCAGTGCAGGGCCACTTCGCCGAGCATGGCGTTCGGTTCGCGGCAGGCGCGGTGCCAGAACTCGGTCAGGTTGGGATCGCGCAGCACCTGTTGCAGCAGTTGTCCCGCGACCTTTGCGCGTTCGATGCCGAGCATGCGCTCGGCGGAGCGGTTCATCCAGGCGATGCGGCCGGCGGCGTTGGTCACGATCATGCCGACGCACATGCCGTCGAGCGCCTGGCCGACGAGGCAGCGATCGAGGCAGACGTCGTCGAGGGAGCCGGAGCGCTTCTGCATGCGGCGGCGAACGTACGCCCCCCGGGCCCCTGCACAATGCAGCCAAAAGGCGGGGCGGCCGGGCGCATGGTCCTTGGCCGCGGCGTCGTTCAGACGCCGAACGCCTTCTTCACCGCGTCGACCGCGTTCAGCTCTTCCCAGGGGAACAGCTTGACCGTGACCTTGGTCTCCTGGCCGGCGCTGGCGAACGTCTTGGTCACCGTCTTGCACTCGCGGCCCATGTGGCCGTAGCTCGCCGTCTCGCTGTAGATCGGCGTGCGCAAGGCGAAGCGCTGCTCGATGAAGTACGGGCGCATGTCGAACTCGGGCATGCCCATCAGCACCTTGCCGATCTCACCGTCGGTCATCGCCACCTTGGCGGTGCCGTAGGTGTTGACGTAGAAGCCGACCGGCTTGGCGACGCCGATCGCGTAGGCGACCTGCACCAGCACTTCGTCGGCGACGCCGGCCGCGACCAGGTGCTTGGCGACGTGGCGCGCGGCGTAGGCCGCGCTGCGGTCGACCTTGCTCGGGTCCTTGCCGGAGAACGCGCCGCCACCGTGTGCACCCTTG
>JAEUHT010000077.1 GCA_016793265.1 Planctomycetota bacterium | reverse complement strand
GGCCGTACCCTTCCCTTCGTCCCAGCAACAACTCGCCATCCTGGAAACGAAGCACGGGAACATCGGCCGTCAACATGGGGGCCTGGGCGGCGGTCAGGGCCGTGGCGAACAGGCTGGCTGGCGGCAGGATCGGATCCGCTGGGTCGCTGCCTACGCCGAGCAGAGGCGCAAACAGCAGTTCATCGTGGATTCCATCGACCACCATGAGGAACGGCATGCTCGGGTGCCAAGCGATGTCGATTGCGTCGACCAGTGGCAACTGCACGGACTCCTGCAACAGGATGCGGCTGTTGGCATGGTCGAGCTCGACGCGAGCGATCCAGCCCACTTCTGGGGTCGTTGCCGACCGACCGGACACCAGGCAATGCGGGCCGGTCATCGCGGTGATGCCGCCTACCCATGCAAAGGGCAGCAGCAGCGTGGGCACACCCGCTACGCCGTCGGTGATCCACGACAGCTCTGCCGGCCCATTTGCCTTGGGCGTGGCAAGCAGCATCCCCTCGTGACCGTTGACCGTCACCGGCGCGCGTGACGGGTGGTAGGACCGAAGCGGCGCCTGCTGTGCAGTGGCGCTCAAGGTCGCCGTCAGGGCCACGAGGAACATCATGTTGCAGCTCATCCTCCATTCTCCTTCTTGAAAGACTCGAGACTCTCCTTCACCTTCTCCAGCTTCGCAACCTCGCCCGGCGTCAGCGGTGGTGGATTGATGTCGGCACACACAATGGCCCACATGATTACCTCAATTGCGGCCGTTGCCGCCTCGACCTCAGAGGCCCGGAACGCTGCAGCGTTCTGTTCCTGCGACTTGGCATTCGGGTAGCCAGAAGGATCCGCAATGGGATTCGATTGAGCGTCAGTCCTGGTACGCAGGTCCTGGTGCGCCAACTCTCCCCTTAGCGTCGCGGCGAGGAGGATGTCGTTGAGCCTTGGTGATCCCATGCGTCCGAAACCAACAACCCCGGACGATGTTCCCCACATCCTGCGGTCCAAGGCAATGGCGTTACCTTCTTCGACTTTCCATACTGACTCACCGCTCCCTTCGGCGTCTGCGAGGGTCCTGGCCGGTGCTTCCGCCTTGAGGCCGTCGACGATCTTGTCGTCAAGCGCGAGTGCCAGCAGCTTCGATGAGGCGGCCAGCAACTTGCAGGACAGTGCGGATCCGAAAAGGCAATTGTATGCCAGTTCCTCCAGGTAGGCCAAGGCTCTGGACACCGCCTGCTTCTGACTCTCGTTGTGCTGAGGAAAGGAAGTAGTGAAATCGCGCGGGTGCAGCGGCACTTCTGGTTGTTGGGCTGACAACACCGCTTGCAATGCGACCCCAACTGCGTTGCGCAACAGTTTCATGGGTGCACGGTATTCCTCCCCCCCCCCCAGTCAAGAATGTCTTGTGAGATGTTCGCGCGCCCCGTTGGCTTCTCACTGCAGGAGGGAGCGTGGGGGGCGGTGTGGACTTGCGAGTGACTGCATGATCGGCGCCGCCATGCCCGTAGGGAGCAGTGGGGGAATCGCGCAAGGTCGCCGGTGGTGCCTGCGGGAAACACAGTGCATGCGGCTCCGGCCCAGGACGAGCGCATGCGCCTCCCGCCTTCAGCCGCCTTCACCGCCGCTGTCGTACATCTCGACGATCTCGTCGCGCGCAGCGACCAGGTCGTCCGGCGCCTTCACCGGCAGGAAGCGCGAGTGGCGGCCGCTGCGGCGCACCTGCAGGAAGTTGGTCGGCAAGAACGCGCTCATTTCGCCGATCAGGTGCTCGATCTGCACCGCCTTCTTGTCCTCGACGGTCTTCTCCACGTAGTACCAGCCGAGCTCGAAGTCGCGGTCGAGGTCGGCGGCGGTGAAGGTGAAGGTGTTGGTGTTGAAGACGTCGACGATGTTGGGGTCGAAGCCGGGCGGGTAGCGCAGTTGTTCGACGAGCTGGGTGCGGCCCAGGTAGAGGTAGGGGGAGCCGCCGACGTCCTCGGGCCACTTCGGCGCCAGTTCGACGGTGGCGGCGCAGCGGCTGTGGATGTGGTGGCCGAGGATCAGCGGGTCGAGGCGCGCGCCGAGGTTGTCGACGTTGCGCACGAGCAAGTACTTGCCGCCGGCGGCGCGGAAGCGCTGCAGCGCGCCGCAGCGGCGGAAGGCCGCGGCGAAGTCGCCGTGGCCGGGGCCGTAGGGCGACAGTTCCCCCTTGCCGGTGCGGAACAGCTCGCCCTTGGTGGTCATGCGTAGCGCGATGAACTGGGTGAAGTGCTCGATGCGCGCCGGGTCGGCGCCGAAGTGGTCGTGCTCGGCGAAGTGGGCCTTGGTCGCCTTGTCGGTGGCGAAGCTGTTCATCAGGAACAGCGGCACGCGACCGCCGGTGGCGCGTTCGTGCTGCAGGATGTCCTCGACGGCGAGGCCGAGGAAGGTGCGGTCCTTGCCCAGCACCGGCACGACGCCCTTGACGACGCCGCCGAAGCGAGTGGCCATGCCGCCGTTGAGCACGACGACCCCGACTTCGCCGCGGCGGATGGCGTCGCGGCCGAGCGCCGTCAGTTCGCGCGCGGACTTGCTGTTGGCCGCGGGCAGCTTCTGGATGGTGCCGGCGGGTGGCGCCAGCAGATCGCCGGTCACGACGTTGGTGGCCTTCGACAGACGACCGGCGGGAACGTCCTGCATCCACCGGGCCTGCAGCTCGGCGTCGAAGCCGAACTGCGTCAGGTAGGCGAGTTGTGGTTCGGAAATGCCTTGCACGGGGGCGAGAAGGTAGCGGGCCGGGGTTCGCGTGGCGAGGGCCCGGCGGCTACACCTGCGGCGGATGGCAGCACGCGGTGGCACCGACGTCTCGACGCGACTCGCCCCGACGGCAGCGGTCACCGCGCTGCCCGGGGTCGGGCCGACGACGGCGAAGCGATTGGCTGCGGCGGGGCTCGCCACCGTGTTCGACGTCGCCCTGTTCTTCCCGCGCCGCTGCCGCGCGCTCCGCGAACTGCGCGCGCCGGACGAAGCCGCCGTCGGCGAATTGGTGCGGCTCGAGGGCAACGTGCACGCGGCGCGCTCGGCGTGGCTGCCGGGGCGGCGCTCGATGGTGACGATCGTGTTCGCCGCCGACGACGGCAGCACGTTCGAGACGCAGTTCTTCAACCAGCCGTGGCTGAAGAAGAACTATCCGGTGGGCCAGCGCCGCCGTGTCGAGGGGGTGTTGGCCATGAAGGGCCGGCGCTTCGTGCTGCAGCAGGCGCGCGTGCTGCCGGTGGCGGCGACGCCGAGCGGCGAGGTGCAGCTGCGATACGGCGAGGTCGAGGGCATCGGCGCCGCCCGGCTGCAGCAGTGGATCGTGCACGTGCTCGATCGGCTCGACTGGCAGCGCGTGAGCCTGCCGCCGCTGCCGGCGCTGCTGGCGGAGTTCCACAGCGACGCCAGGGCGCTGCTGCTGGCGATGCACCGGCCGCCGGACCTCGCCAGCCACGAAGCGGCGCGCACGCACTTCGCGGTGCGTGAGGCGCTGGTGCTGTTCGCCGCGGTCGAGAAGGCCCGGCGGCAGCGCGCGGCGCGGCCGGCGCGCGGGTTCGCCGTCGACGAGGCGCTGGCGGCGCGGATCCGCGCCCGCATCCCGCTGGCGTTGACTGCCGACCAGGACGCCGCCGTGCGCGGCTTGTGGCAACGGCTGGCGGGGCCGGCGGCGATGGGCGTGCTGCTGCAGGGCGACGTCGGCACCGGCAAGACCGCGGTGGCGATCGCGGCGGCGCTGGCCGTGCTCGCGCGCGGCGCCGCCGTCGCCTTCCTGGCGCCGACCGAGCTGCTGGCCGAACAGCACTTCGCGGCGGTGTCGCGCTGGCTCGACGGCAGCGGCGTGCAGGTGGTGCTGTGTACGGCCGGCAACCGCGCGGGCGCGCTGCCGGCCACGGGGCCGGTGCTCGTGTTCGGCACCCACGCGCTGGTCGCCGACAGGCTCGAACTGCCGCGGCTCGGCCTCGTCATCGTCGACGAACAGCATCGCTTCGGCGTCAACCAGCGTATGGCGCTGGTGCACAAGGGCGACAACCCGCACGTGCTGGTGATGACGGCGACGCCGATCCCGCGCACGCTGGCGCTGGTGATGTTCGGCGACCTCGACGTCGTCAACCTGCGGCAGCGGCCGCCGGGCCACCGCGCCGTGCGGGCGATGCACCTCGCGACCGAACGCTGGCCGCGCGCCGTGCGCAGCATCGCGCGCGCCGTTCGCCGCCGCGGCCGCGTCTTCGTCGTCTGTCCCGCCGTCGGCGAGGACGGCGAGAAGGGCGGCGTCGTGCGCGTGCACCAGGCGCTGGCCGAGCGCTTCCGCTGCGGGCTCGTGCACGGCCGCCTCGCCACCAACGCGCGCCAGGACGTGTTGCGGCGCTTCCGCGACGGCGCGCTCGACGTGCTGATCGGCACCACCGTGCTCGAGGTCGGCGTCGACGTGCCCGACGCGACGCTGATCGTGATCGTCGCTGCCGACCGCTTCGGCATCGCCACCCTGCACCAGCTGCGCGGCCGCGTCGGCCGCGGCCGTCGCCGCGGCATCGCGCTGCTGTGCGGGCCGCGCAGCGAGCGGGTGGCGGCGTTGTGCCGCACCACCGATGGCTTCGAGCTGGCCGAGGCGGACCTGGCGCTGCGCGGCAGCGGCGAGCTGCTCGGCACCGCGCAGAGCGGCTTCGGCGAGCTGCGCGCGCTCGACCCGGTCGACGACCTCGACCTGCTGTTGCGCGTGCGCAAGGCGGTGCAGGCGGAGGCGGCGCCATGAACGACGACGAACGGGTGTTGTCGGTGGCCGAGGCGCGGGCGATCGACGTCGACGCCGAACGGCGGCTCGGCATGCCGACGATGCTGTTGATGGAGAACGCGGCGCGCGCCGTCGCCGAGGTCGCGCGTTCGCTCGGCGAGCGCTTCGTCGTGCTGGCCGGCGCCGGCAACAACGGCGGCGACGGCCTCGCCGCCGCGCGCCACCTCGGCCACCGGCGGTGCGCCGTGCATCTGCTCGCCGAACCCGACCCGGCGAAGGCGCCCGACGCCGCGCTGCAGGCGCGCATCCTGCGCGCGGCCGGGGCCCGGCTCGTGGTCGGCGCGCTGCCGGACTTCGCCGCGTGGCGCGGCGCGGTGTGCGTCGACGCGCTGTTCGGCACCGGCCTCGACCGCGAGCTGACCGGCCCGGCGCGCGCCTGGGTCGAGGCGTTCGCGCGCGCCGACGGGCCGAAGCTCTGCGTCGACATCCCGTCCGGGCTGCACGGCGACACCGGCCAGGTGCTCGGCGCCGCCTGCCGCGGCGACGTCACGGTGACGTTCGTGGCCAAGAAGCGCGGCATGACGATCGGTGCTGGCCCCGCGCATTGCGGTCGCATCGTCGTCGCGGGTCTCGGATTGCCGTAGCGGCCGCCGGGCCGCGGCTCGACCGCTGATCAGTCCACCCAGAACGCGCCGACGGCCTCGGCGAACGCCTGCGGTTGCTCCATCGGCGTCATGTGCGCGGAGCCCTCCACCACGACGAAGCGCGCGCCGGGGATCGCCTGCGCCATCGCCTGCATCTCCGCCTGCGGCGTGATCGGGTCGTGTTCGCCGGCGACGACGAGCGTCGGCACCGTGATCGTCGGCAGCAGCGCCGTGCGGTCGGGCCGGTCGGCGAGGCCGCGCAGGTCGGCGACGATGGTCTCGACGGCGGTGCCCTCGATCATGCTCTGGATGCGCGCGCGCAGCAGGGGGTCGGCGCGCGGCAAGACGAGCTTCTGCAGCATCGACTCGGCGAGCTTGCGGCGGCCGTTCTGCACCACGTCCTGGATCGCGACCTGGCGGCCGTCGCGCACCAGCGGTGTGTCGGCGGCGGCGCGGGTGTTGGTCAGCACGAGCGAACGCACGAGCTCCTGGTGTTGCGCCCAGAGCGCCTCGGTGACGTAGCCGCCCATCGACAGGCCGACGACGTCGATCGGGGCGTCGGTCAGGGTGCGGATCACCGCCGCGAGGTCGTCCGCGAAGGTGTGCATCGGGTGCGTGGCGTCGCCGCACCACGGTGAGCTGCCGTGGCCACGCAGGTCCACGGCGACCAGCGTGCGGCGTCGCGCCAGCGGCCCGTGCATGACGTCGAGCCACATGCGGTGGTCGAGCGGGTAGCCGTGCACGAGCAGCGCGAGCGGGCCCTTGCCGGTCAGATGCACCGCGAGGCGGGTGTGGTCGAACTCGATGTGGCGCGTGGGCATGGTGCGGGCGGCGGTGGTTCAGCGGCGGCGCAGGCGCGCCACCGCTTCGACGTGGTAGGTCTGCGGGAACATGTCGTAGGCCTCGACCTGCTCGAGCTGGTAGCCGCCGTCGACGAGCTGGCGCAGGTCGCGCGCCAGCGTCTGCGGGTCGCACGACACGTAGACGAGGCGGGTCGGCATCAGCTCGAGCAGCAGCGGCAGCGCCGGCTTGGCGCCGAGCCGCGGCGGGTCCATCAGCACGAGGTCGGGCCGTTCCTTGTTGCTGCGCAGGAACTGCTCGGTCGTGCTGCGCAGGTAGCTGACGTTGTCGCAGCCGTTGGCCTTGACGTTGACGCGGCCGAGCGTCGCGGCGCGCCGTTCGTCCTCGACCGCGAGCACGCGGGTGAAGCGGCGCGACAGCGGCAGCGAGAACAGGCCGACGCCGGCGTAGAGGTCGAAGGCGAGCTCGCCACGTTCGTCGCCGATGGCGCCGCGGACCAGTTCGGCGACGAGGTGGCGGTTCTGCTGGAAGAAGCTCTCCGGCTCGATCAGGTAACGGAAGCCCAAGACCTCGTGCTCGACGAGGTCCTTGCGCAGGCCGGGCAGGTCGGGCGCCCACGACGCGGAGGCCGTGCCGGCGGCGCCGTCGATCTGGTACGGCCACTGCTTCCGCGGCAGCTGCGCCACCGCCGCACGCACCTCGGCCAGGCCGCGTTCGAGCGCGGGCGCCAGCACCGGGCATTCGGCGAGGTCGAGCACCGAGTGGGTGAAGGCGCGGTGGAAGCCGAGCACCGGCGGCGCCGCGGCGTCGACGGCGACGGCGGCGTCGGCTGCCGGCAGGCGTTCGCGGCGGCGCAGGCGGCCTTCGCTGCCGTCGCTGCGCTGCCCCGAGGTCGCCTTCAGCTTGAGCTGGGTGCGCGAGCGGTAGCCCCACGGCTCGGCGTGGTGCACGACCATCGGCGTGGGCCAGTCGAAGCCGCCGGTGCGCACCAGTGCGTCGCGCACGAACTCACCCTTCGCGGCCAGCTGCGTCGCCTGGTCGACGTGCTGGAACTGGCAGCCGCCGCAGTCACCGAAGTGGCGGCAGCGCGGCGTCACGCGCCCCGGGCCGGGCGCCAGCACCTCGAGCAGGCGCGCGCGCGCGAAGCGTTTGTCGACCTCGGTGATCTCGACGCGGGCGCGGTCGCCTGGCGCGCCGAACGGCACGAACACCGCGAAGCCGTCGTGGTGGGCGACGGCGGCGCCGCCGAAGCCGAGGCGTTCGATGGTGACTTCGAGCTGCTGACCTGGCGTGACGGGCGGCGACATGGGGGCGAAGACACTACCATGGCCGCGGTGCGGCGGCAGCGCTCAGTTGGCCCGCGTGCGTGACTGCAGCCACAGGCCGGCGGCGATCAGCGCCAGCGCGCCGAAGAACCGGCCGCCCGGGAACGGCGCGCCGAGCGCCGTGTGCAGCGCCGCGGCGACCAGCGGCTGCAGGTTGATGTAGATCGCCACCTGCGAGCTGTGGGTGTGGCGCAGCGCCCAGGTGTTGAGCAGGTAGGTCAGCACCGTCGAGAACAGCACCGCGTAGAGCGCGAACCACAGCACCGGCGCCGTGGCCACGGCGACGAGGTCGGCCGTCGCGACCGCCGGACCGCTCCAGATGCCGATCATCAGCGCGCCGCTGGCGAACATCACCGCCGTCGACAGCCACGGGTCGATGCCGCGGCCGAGCCGGCGCAGCAGCACCAGGTGCACGGCGAAGACGATGCTGTTGGCGACGGTCAGCAGGTCGCCGTAGACGGTGTCGCCGCGGGCCGCGTCGGCGCTGGGCGGGCCGTCGCCGGCCAGCAGGCGGTCGACGCCGAGCAGCCAGCAGACGCCGCCGAGCGCCAGCAGGATCGCCAGCACCCGCCGCCAGCCGAGCCGTTCCTGGCCGGCCAGCACGGCGACCAGCAGCGTCCAGGTCGGGATGCCGGCGTTGATGACCGCGGAGTGTTCGGGCGTCGTGTGCGCGAGCCCCGCCGTGAACAGGATCTGGTTGAGCACGATGCCGAACAGCGCCGCGACGACGAGGCCGAGCCACGCCACTGGGCGCGGCCAGCCGGCGCTGCGACGGCGCAGCAGCAGGGCCAGCGGCACCAGCACCGTGGTCGCCGCCAGCATGCGGAACAGCACCCAGGAGCCCGCCGGCACGCCGCCGTCGAGGATGTGCTTGGTGAACACGTAGTTGGCGCCGAACAGCACCGACACGGTGATCAGGGCGCCGTGCACGCGCAGCGGGGAAGGGGACAAGCGGCGCGCATGTTGGCGCCGGCGGAGCGCCGCGCAAGGGTGTGCTGGCCGGGCCCGGTCAGCCGTGGTGGAGCTGGAAGCGCGCCAGCGCACCGGCGAGCTGCTGCGAGTGCTCGCGGCTGCTGGTCACCGCGGCGCTGAGTTCCTCGGCGGCGCTGGCGTTGGTCTGCGTCATGTCGTCGATCTGCACCATGGCCTTGGCGACCGCGGCGACGGCCGTGTTCTGCCTCTGGATCAGGTCGAGCACCTCGCCGATCAGGCCGGTGACGCGCACCGACGAGGCCTGGATCGCCTGGAACGCCTCGTGCACGTTGGTCGCCGCCGAGGCGCTGCGGTGGGTCGAGTCGTGCGAGCGCTGCACCAGCTGGCCGGTCTCGCGCGCGGCCGCGGCGGCGCGCTGCGCGAGCGCCCGCACCTCCTCGGCGACCACCGCGAAGCCCTTGCCGGCGTCGCCGGCGCGCGCGGCTTCGACCGCGGCGTTGAGCGCCAGCAGGTTGGTCTGGAAGGCGATGTCGTCGATGGTGCCGAGGATGCGGCGTACGTCGGTGGCCGCCGCCTGCGCCTGCTGGATCGCCGCCGTCATGTTCTCCGTCTCGCCGCGGCCGACCTCGACGTGCACCAGCGCCGCGTTGGCCTCGATGTTGGCGTCGGCGGACTTGCTGCTGCAGCCCGCGCTCATGCTCTCGATCTCCTGCACCGACGCCCGCATCTCCTCGAGGCTGGCGGCGGCCGTCGTCGCCGCGTGGGCGAGGCTCAGGCTGGTCGCCTGCAGGTCGCTGGCGGCGGTGTCGATCTGCGCCGAGGTGGCGTGCGCGGTCGACAGCGTGGTGCCGAGCGCGTCGAGCGCCGTGTTCAGCGAGCTGCCGATGGCGCCGATCTCGTCCGAGCTGCGCACGGTGATGCGGCCGCGCAGGTCGCCGCCGGCGACGGCGCGCAGCACCTCGGCGCTGGCGGCGGCCGGCCGCGCCATGCTGCGGGCGAAGCGCCAGCTCAACCAGCCGACCAGGCCGGCGATGCCGGCGCCGAAGCCGAGCAGCAGCAGCAGGAACCGGCGCTGCTGGGCGTCGCCGTCGGCGGCCAGGCTGGCGGCGGCGGCGGTCGCTTCGTCTCGTTCCTGCTCGACACACAGCGCCCACGTGTTGCCGAGGAACGGCACCGGCCCGTAGGCACCGAGCACCTCGCGCGCGGCGTAGTTGCCGCCGCGACCGGCGGTCGCTTCTCCGCGCAGGGCCGCGTCGACCGCGTCGCCGGTGACGCGGCCGTCGTCGGGGCGGGCGAAGCTCGCGATCACCGTGCGGGTCCGGTCGCGGCACGCGTCGCTGCGCATCAGGTGGTCCTGGCCGACGAGGTAGGCCTCCCCGGTCTGGCCGAGGCCGCCACGCTGGCCCATCACCTTGCTGATCTGGTCGAGCGGCAGCTGCACACAGACGCAGCCGAGCCGGGCCTCGCCGGCGAACACCGGTGCCGCGGCGAACGCGGCCGGGGCCGCGTAGGACGGCGCGTAGCGCGTGATGTCGCTGGCGCACATCGTGTCGCGCGGGGCTTCGAGCGCAGACAGGCAGGTCTTCGCGAGGTCGCTGTCGGCGTGCGCGCCGCGCCGCAGGTTGGTGGCGAAGTCGAGCTCCTTGCAGACCGTGTAGACGACGTTGCCGTCGCGGTCGACCAGGAAGACGTCGTAGAAGCCGGCGCGTTCGAGCAGCGCGCGCAGCTTGGGGTGCACCGCGGCGTGGGCAACCGCGTAGGCCGAGTCGTCGCCGGCGGGGCGGTCGAGCTCGTGCTTCTTGCCGAGCGCATGCGGGTTCTGCTGCACGAACGTGTGCTGCAGCAGCACGCCGGCCGGTTCCAGTCGGGTCAGCCAGTCGGTCGCCGGGGACCGGGCGCCCGGGTTCTGTCGCGCGTACTCGGCGCCGAACTGCTCGCGGTAGTAACCAGCCAGCGCTGCACGGCCGGCGGCGACCTGGCTCGTCTCGGCGGCGTGCGCAGCGGCCAGGCTCGCGAACGCCGCGGTGAAGCGCTGCAGTGCGTCGGCGGTCGACGGCGCGTCGGCGAGCGTGCGCACCGCGGTGTCGACGCTGGCGGCATAACCAACCAGCGCGCCGCCGAGGCTGTCGCGTAATGCGGTCAGCCGGGCGAAGGTGGCCGCCTGCAGGGCCTGCTGTGCCGCGTCCGTCGCCCGGCGCAACGAGTCGCTGCCCTGGTGCAGCGACAGGGCGCCCAGCGCACAAAGCGGCAGGAGACCAAAGCCGAGCCCCAATGCCGTCAGCTTCTTCTGCAGGGAATCCAGGTGCATGGGCGGTCTCTCCTGCGCCGCTGATCGGTAGCCCCGCCGCGGCGGCTTGACGCGCATTCGGCTGACGCGGGGGTAAGGGGTTTCCCGTGCGGTGACCGGCTTGGCGGGGGACAGCGCCGGCGGGTGCCGCTATCATCCCGACCCCCGCGCCGCCGAAGACCCCCCGGCGCCGTCCTCCGGGGTGCCCCTCCGCATGAACCCAGTCGTCCCGCTGTTGTGCGCCGTGCTGGCGCCGTCGCCGCAGTCGCCGATCAAGCTGCCGCAATCGCCGCTCAAGCTGCCGCCCTCCGCGCAGCAGCCGGCGCCCCAGGTGCGACCGGTCAGCGAGTTGGAGCGCTTCCGTCGCGACGTGCAGGACCTGCAGGCGTCGCCGGCCCGCCTCGAAGAAGGCCTGCGCGCGCTCGGCGAGACCTACCGCGCGCTCGACTCGCTGGTGGTGGAGGTGGCGCGTTCGGCGCGCGCCAACGAGATGACCAACCTGATGCCGGTGGCGCGGCGCTACGGCACCATGCAGGGTTCCCGCATCGGCGACGAGCTGCTGTTCCAACTGCTGGCGCGCCCGCTCGGCGAAGCGACGCGGGACGTGGTGGCGACGTTGGCGGCGCTGCAGGGTGCGGCGGCGGCGCCGGCGCTCAAGGAGGTCGTGCGCGGCCGCGTCGCCGCGGCGCGGCGCTACGCGGTCGAGTTCCTGGCGCCGCTGCTGACCGCCGACGACCTCGACTTCTGCCTCGCCTTGTCGCGCGAACAGGTGCTCGACCTGCAACTGCGCGGCATCGAGTTGCTCGGCCGCCTGCCGCTCGAGGCGTCCTTGGCCCGCCTCGTCGAGCTGCTGGCCAAGGACCCCGCGGTCGCCGGCGTCGCCTGCGCGACGCTGATCCAGGTCGGGCCACCGGCCGTGGCGCCGCTGCAGCAGGCCTGCGCCGGGCCGGCGATCGATCGTGCCTTCGCCTACGCCGCCTTCGCGCTGGCGCAGATCGGCCAGGCCGGCGGCGACGTGCTGGTGCCGGAGGCCGCGGCGCCGACCCTGCAGAAGTGTGTGCGCGACATCGACCCGCTGACCAGCCTGCTGGCGGCCGTGCCGCTCGCGGACCTCGCCTTCGCCGGTTGCGTCGCCACGGCGCGCGAGGTCGACGTCGACCTCGTCGATGCGTTGCTCGAGGTCGTGCAGCCGCAGCGCTTCGTCGCCAACCTCGACCTGCTGCGCCGTCCCGCCGAGCAGCGCTTGCTGCGCCTCACCGGCCGCGTCGACGTCTCCGGCGCCCTGTCGTGGCGCGATTGGTGGCAGACGCAGCGCGCGGAGTTCGTCGGTCTGCACGCCGATGTCGCCGTCAACCCGGACCAGGTCGCCCATACGATCGTGACGTGGCGCCACGAGCACCAGCTCGTGCGGCTCGTCGCCGAAGGGCTGGCCGACGTGGCGCCGTGCAGCGGCGCCACCGAGGTGGTGGTGACGGCGGCGCAGATGCAGGCGCTGGTGCAGGAGCTCAAGGCCGGCGGTTTCGGCGCCGGCGAACGCATGCGTGTGCAGTCGGGGCTGCCGATCGCCCGTTCGCTGCAGATCCAGACCCGCACCGGCCGAGCCCAGGTGGCGGTGCCGCTCGCCGCGCACCCGGCGTTCGACGCGCTGGTCGCGCTCGTGCAGCGCACGGTCGACGCCGAGCTGTGGCAGCTCTACCGCGACGCCGAGGACGAACCCGACCGCGGCGCCTTCTGGCGCAGCGAGCGACGCTGGCTCGACGCCAACCCGGACGCCACCGAACGTGGTCGCCGGTTCGCGCGGCGCGTGGTGGGCCGCTGGGGCGAGCTGGCGATGCCGCTGCGCGCGCGCGCGCTCGAGCACATCCTGCTGCGGCCCGACCGTTCGCGCCTGTTCGGCGAACAGGACGGCGAGGCGATCCTGCAGGCCCTGGCGTCGGTGGCGACGTTCGGCGATCTCGACCTGCGCCTGCTCGAACTGGCCGCCGCGGTGCCGGGCGATCGCATCTGGCCCAGGTGTGTCGCGCTCGCCGCGGCCCAGAAGGGCGCCGGGCACGCCGCCGTGCGCGCCGTGTTCAAGGTGCTCGGCCCCGACGCCGTGCTGGCCGCGCTCGACGACGCCAACGCCAGCGTGCGCCGCGCCGCCGTCGAGGAAGTGGTCGCCGTCAACGACCTGCGCGCCAGCGCGCGGCTGGTGCAGCTGCTCGCCGACCCCGACGTCGAGGTGCGTCGCTACGCGGCGATGGCCTGCGGCCGCCTGCGCATCGCCGCCGCCGCCGAGCCGGTGGTCGCCGCGATCGTCGCCGAGGACACGCCGCCGATGCTGCGCCGCGAGTGCCTGCGCGCGATCGGCAGCATCGGCGGCGCCCTGGCGTTCCCCGTGCTGCAGCGGGCGATGGCCGCGCCCGACATGGACGACAAGGAGGCGGCGCTGCGTGGCCTCGGCGAACTGCGCGACCCGCGCGCGGCGGCGCTGCTGGCGGAGCTGCTGGTGGTCGCCAACGGCAAGGACCTCGGTCAGCTCGCCCGCCTGCAGCTGCAGCGCCAGGGTGGCGTGCGCGCCGTGCCGGCGCTGCGGGCGCAGCTCGACGTGGTGCAGGACCCGGTGATCCGCCGCCAGCTCGTGCTGCTGTTGGGTTACTACCAGGAGCCGGCCGTGGTGCCGGACCTGATCGACCTCCTGGTGGTGCCGGCGCTCGCGGCCGAGGCCACCGACCTGCTGGCCGCGACCACCGGCCTCGACGTCGCCGGCGCCACCGACCGGGTCGCGGCGATGGAGACGTGGTGGCGCACGCAGAAGCGGGCGCCGCAGTGGCAGTGGATGCTCGACGCGCTGACCGCGGCGTCGGTGGCGACCTCGCTGCGGGCGGAGCACTTCGACGGCAGCCTCAGGCCGGTGGCGGAGCTGAGCCGCCTGCTCGTCGAGCTGCAGGAGCCGCGGCTGTGGGTGCTGACCGCCGCCGTGCTGCGTCTGGTGACGAAGCAGGACCACGGCGTCGTCACCATGGGCACGCCGCGCGAGGTGCGCGAGGGCATCGCGGCCCACTATCGCCTGCTCGTCGAGACCGAGAGCGCGGCGCAGGGTCGCTGACCATGGGGCGCGGCTCCTGGCCGTTGCTGCTGGTGCCGGCGGCGGCGGTGCTCCTTGCGTTCTGGTTCGTGCGCGCAGGGTCCGCCTTCCTGGCGATCGAAGCGGACGCCGCGGCGGCGCGCGTGGTGGCGGCGGCGCACGGCCTCACCGTCGCCGAGGCGATGGCGCTGCGCGACGGGCTCGGCGTCGACGTCGACCAGGAGCGTTGGCGCGGCGCGGCGGCGCGGTTCGCGGCCGAACGGGCGCGCCTCGGCGAGGCCTTCGCGGCGGTGTTCGCGGTGGGGGACGCCGCCGCTGTGCGCGCGGCCCTGGCGGCGACCACGGCGGTCGCCGATGCGGCCGCTGCCGACGCCGCGTGGCGTGAGTTCTGCCGGCGCCAGGAGGCGTTGCCGGGCCTGCGCTTCCTCGCCATGCGCGAACGTTTCGCCGCCCGCGCCGCAGCCCGCGATTGAGGAGTCTTGGCGCACAGGTATCGTTCTGCGCCCCGTCGGGGGGGGGGGGGGGGGGGGGGGGGGGGGGGGGGGGGGGGGGG